>CP064999.1:627333-941000 GCA_016700115.1 Sphingobacteriales bacterium
CCCTTTCCATTCAGGCGCAGCCCTGTCCGGTAGGTTCCCCCGTTGTTACCAACGAAACCTGTGCCGGACTGAACAACGGAACGGTTACCATTCCCATCAATTCACCCGGAACTTACACTTATACATGGCTGCCTAATGTGAGCACCTCCAATGCTGCATCTAACCTTGCACCCGGAAACTATTCCGTAACGGTTACAAGCGGAAGCGGCGGCCCTTCCGGCACACCGGTCAACCTTTTTTCAAACAATTTTAACGGCAGTTTAGCAGCCTGGACTCTAAATACCGGAGGTGGCAGCAACCAATGGTTTGTTGACAATTACTATACCGGAGGCACCTGCTATTTTTCCGGATTTCCTATTGTCAGCGTGCCAAACGTTGCGGCACAACCCGCTGCGGTTACCGGTAATCCCTACAGCAATTACCTTCATATCCGTGCAACTACTTTGGGATTTTGCGACCCGCCATGGCCTCCGCTCAATGCCAATTATGACGGCGATGCACCAAGTACTCAATGCACCGAAATGGCTTTGCCCATCAGCACTACCGGATATGGAAATGTTACGCTTAGTTTTTATTGGTTAGGAGTTGGCAGTGGTGGCTCTTACGGCTATGTTCAATACAGCACGGGGGCAGGCTGGACTTCGGTTGGGGGCAATTTTAGCGGCTCTTCCAACTGGCAGTTGGCAAATTTAACAAATGCAGGTTTCGACAATCAAAGCAGCATTCGATATCGCTTTTGTTGGACTAACAATTCTACGGGCAGCGACCCGGCTTTCTCGGTGGATGAAGTCAATATTACAGGACAGACCCTCGTACCCGGTTGCACTTCGGTAGTATCGTTTACCGTTCAGCCCGGTATTTCGGTCAGCGGGGCTTTCACTACCCTGAACTCCACCTATTGTAGCGGTGCTCCTGATGTTATTCTGGTTCCCACTACACCCGGTGGAACTTTTAGCGGAAACGGAGTGTCCGGTAATATCTTTGCTCCCAGAGATGTAACTGTATTCGATACCCCCATCAGCATCACATATACTGTAACGCAAAGCGGCTGTACAGGAACCACCACACAAAACGTGATCGTGTATGAACAACCGGATGCTGCTTTTACCGAGCTGAACGAGACTTATCTGACAACAGATCCTCCGGTGATTTTGACCCCGGTTGTACCCGGAGGCACTTTTAGCGGACCCTGTATGGCCAGCAATGTATTTTTGCCCTCATTCGCCACGCCCGGCGTTCCCTGTGCCATTAACTATACCATTACTGTGAATGGCTGTACAAGTGTGAGTACCCAATCGGTTTTGGTCAACCCGCCCGGCGCTTCCGGCACTTTGTGCGAGTTGAAGGTGATATTACAAGGCCCTTATAACTCGCTGCTCAGCAACATGAGCACTACCCTTCGCAATACAAACAGATTGCCCCTTACTCAACCCTATAATTCTGCACCATGGAATTACACGGGGTCAGAAAATACACCAACTTATGATGCACAGCCCCCTACTGCCACCGATTGGGTGCTCATAGAAGCACGCTCTGCCGCCGATCCCACTCAACTATTAGACCGTCGTGCGGGTTTTGTTCTGAGCAACGGAGTTGTTGTCAGTACCGGAGGAACAAATGGCATCACTTTCGGCAGCATCACCGCAGGCAGTTATCATATTGTTGTGCGCCACCGAAACCATCTGCCCATTATGAGCTCCATTCCTGTCGTTCTGCCCAATAGTGGTAATCCTTATGATTTCACCCTTTCTGCTGCCAAAACCTTAGGCGAAGGTCAAACCGTTCAACTCAACCCGAATGTTTGGGGTATGCGCGCCGGCGATTTAAACGCAAACGGGGTCATTACGTTTACCGATTATAATTTGTATCAGAGCCAGATTTTATCGGGCATGACCATGAATGGTTATTTTAAACCCGACCTTTCACTTGATGGAAATGTAACCGTTGCAGATTTTAATTTGTATCAACCCAATGCCGCAACAATTGGTATTTCCATTGTTCGGTATTGATGTTTGATTACTGATGTAAGATTAAAAAAAAGTTGGTTTCACATGCAGCTATTCATATTTAACCCTTTTGGTTTTTTTTTGCAATCGGCAATCGGCAATCGGCAATCGGCAATCGGCAATCGGCAATTGACAATTGACAACGGCTATTCATATTTAACCCCTTCAGGGTTTTCTTGCTTTTCACTTTTAGTTTTTCACTTTTCACTTAACAACCCTCTTTTGAGTTTCGAAAACTTTAACCTCCACCCCCATATTTTAGAGGGGATTTCAGCAATGGGCTATACTGCCCCCACCCCTATTCAGGTGCAAGCCATCCCACCCATTTTGGAAGGTAAGGACCTGATTGCCTGTGCCCAAACCGGTACCGGAAAAACCGCCGCCTATTTGTTGCCGGTGATTCACCACCTCCTGACCCGGAAATTAGACCACAAACAAATCAGCACTCTGATTATCTCTCCCACCCGGGAGTTGGCCACTCAAATAGACCAACAGGTGGAAGGGTTTGCCTATTTTGCCGGAGTAAGTTCCTTTGCCGTATATGGCGGAGGAGATGGTGCTGATTTTGTCAGACAAAAACATGCCCTACAACAAGGAGCAGATATCATTGTCGCCACCCCCGGAAAACTCTTGTCGCATCTCAACTTGGGGTATGTGAAAATTGGTCAGTTACAGCATCTGATTTTGGACGAAGCAGATAAAATGCTCGACATGGGCTTTTACGACGACATCATGCGCATCATCGGCTTTTTGCCCAAAAACCGCCAAACTCTGATGTTTTCGGCCACGATGCCGTCAAAAATAAGAGAACTGACCGGCAGAATTATGCAAAAACCCGTTCAAATCAATATTGCTATTGCCAAACCCGCCGAAGGTATTTTGCAAGCTGCCTACCTTACTTACGATAACCAAAAACTCCCCCTCATTTTGTCGCTTCTGAAAGGTAAGCAACTGAAAAGCATTCTGGTTTTTGCCGGAAAAAAAGTAGAGGTAAAGGCAATAGCCACCGCACTGAAAAAGGCAGGGCTGAAGGCCGCCGACATTCAGTCGGACTTGCCGCAGGAAGAAAGGGAAGAAGTATTGAGAAATTTTAAAAACCGCAATCTTCAGGTGTTGGTGGCAACCGATGTGTTGTCGCGCGGGATTGATATAGAAGATATTGACCTCGTGATTAACTACGATGTGCCCCAAAATTCGGAAGACTATGTTCATAGAATTGGTCGGACGGCAAGGGGTGAAAACGGTTCGGGTGTTGCCCTCACCTTTATTAATGAAAGAGATCAGCGCAGGTTTTACAATATAGAAGAATTGATTGAAAAAGAAGTGCAGAAACTACCACTGCCCGAAGGGTTGGGCAGCAGTTTTGAATATAACCCCAAAGCCAAAAAAGTAATGGGCAGAGATCGGGAAACAGGCAACAAAACAAGTGGTCGTAATTCTGGAAAACGCCATAAGTTTGGCAGGAACAAAAACAACGGCACCGTAGCCAATGCAAATGAAGCCCAAAGCAAAAAACGTCCGGTCAATAAAAAACCACCCCAAAAAGAAGGATAATAGCCCAAAAATTGATCCGGCATGAATTACCTGTATCTCATCCCTGCACGGGGCGGCTCAAAAGGCATTCCTCACAAAAACATCAAACCATTGGCAGGAAAACCACTGATTGAATATACCCTTGAAGTTGCCCTGCAGTTAAGTGCCAAACAAAATATCTGCCTGTCCTCAGATGATGATGAAATCATCAATTTTACCGGTCAATTTGGACTGCAGGTGCCCTTTAAACGACCGGCCCATTTGGCTACCGATGAAGCCGGCACCTATCAGGTTATGCTACATGCCCTTGATTTTTATGAAAATACAGGTCAAACTTACGAAGCACTGATCTTGCTTCAACCCACTTCTCCTTTCCGTACCGCCGATCATGTCAGAGAAGCTATCGCCCTTTTTCACACAGGTTTAGACATGGTGGTATCGGTATGCGAAACCCGGAGCAACCCCTATTATGTATTGTTTGAAGAAGATCATAACGGCTACCTCGTTCATAGTAAAAAGGGCAACTTTACCCGCCGTCAGGATTGTCCCAGCGTTTACGAATTCAACGGAGCGGTATATATTATCAATACACGGTCTTTAAAAACGCATAGCAGTTCGGGCGATTTTACCAAAGTGGTGAAATACCTGATGCCTCCCGAAGCTTCATTAGACATTGATACCCCGTTAGACTGGGATTTTGCCGAGTTTTTGATGGGGCGTTCATCCACTTAATTTTTGACAAAATATAACTTACATTTGAATTTTAGCCATAAGCTAAAATGTAATGCTACATTGGAGTAAACAGGAGGAACGTGTTTCGGTATTCTTGAGACTTCTCATTTAAAGATGAATATACGCCTAATTGTAACTGGTAATTCTCGTCACTTTCTTCTTCGGGGAACTATGGGCGGGTGTTCGGGGGGAATGGGTTCGTAAGATTTGAGACCCCCATCGCCGGTTAAAATTTCCACATTGCATCCAAACTCATAGTAATATTGTGCTACTTTAATGATAGTAGCATCAGCTATAGAAATGCTTTGTTGTGCTAATTCAGGCCAATCATTGGCGAGTTCTAAAACATTTTCATCATTCCATAATTCTGCTTGTGCAGAAAAAGCAGCCCAAGGCTCTTCGTTATTCAAAGCACAAATCAATATATCGCATAATTTTTGTGCAGTTTTATACCTTAGATTACCACTTGTATGGCTGATATGATTACCTGTTTCTATGATGGTGGCTAATGGTAGCACCAAAGTAGATTGGCTGTTTATTTCTTCCTTTATTTTTTGGTCTACCCTATCAAAGTTCCAGTTATCTTTGGTTGTCCCACAGGTTTCATAGCCTGATACCTGTAGCCATACGCACAACATGCTTGTATCTAAAATGACAACTTTCCTCATAGCTAAATTTTAATACTGAGCACTTCTTCTAATATGCCCGATGTAGTTAAATTACCTACTGAGCCGCGTGACATTAGTTTTGGCAGTTGAACTATATCTTCCAGAAGTTTTATTTGGCTTGTACCGGTTTGTGAAATGCGATATACTATCGAAATAACCGGAATCATTTCTTTGCCTAATGCATCTAAAAAAGCAGGGTTATGTGTAGTACACAACACGTCAATGCTTCTTCTGTTTCCTTCCTCCTTTAAAAACTGCACCAACAACTTTGCCCGTGAGGGATGAAAACCATTGTCTATTTCTTCGATTACCAACAAACTATGTTGGGGCATGGTGAGCATAGCAGTCATAATAGCCAAAAACCGAAGTGTGCCGTCAGACATTCCACCGGCATCTACGATAAGTAGCTCATTTTCAAACCATTGCTCTTTACAATACAACATAGCATCTGTTTTTAGCAAACCGACCGGTTCTGCCCAAACATGGTTTATCTCTTTCTCGGGCAATCTTTTTAGATACTGCGTAAGCGTGTTTTCAATTTCTTGTTTTGTTCCATTGTTTAAAGCTGCAAGTACACCGGCTATATTGGAAGCATCTGACTGTAGTCGGTCTGAAAATTTAGTATATCCCCGCATGTTTGCAGGAATGGGGTCGAGAACAAAAATTCGGGAAAGTTGAAGTGATGCTTCTTCAATGCTTTGCTGTACTTCTTTGTGCAAAGGCAATGACTTGCTTTGGCTCAAAACGCTGTTAGTCCTTCGTAAATCAATGCGATTCCCTCGCCCTTGATTACTAGTATGAAAATAGGTGGTAATTGCCGGTTGAGTTAAGTTATCACCGGCGGTATAAAACATTCTTTTTTCCGTTATTTTTTTCCCTTTTGCCGATGATGAGATACGGGTTAGCATTTCCGATTTTACTTCCATCTTTCCTTCTTCTATCCACCCGATAACAATGCTATACCGGTAATCTATTTGCTCGTCTGCATCAGATTGTATCACCACTGTCAGTTCGGTTTCGGTAAACCCATGTGTTATTATCCATTTGTGCCCGCCACGAATGCCTTTGCTATCAATATCGCCTCCGATAGCTTCGTTAATTTGTTTGCCATTTGTAATTTTTTGTAAAAATAGCAAGGCATCTAATATATTTGATTTACCACTGGCGTTAGTACCAATCAATATGGTTAGCGGATCAATATATAATTGACCTTCGGTAAAACTCTTCCAGTTTTTGAAGCGCAATTCTTTTATCATAAATTTAATTTGTGTCGGCGATATAAGCTATATGCAAAGATAACAATACGCCTTCATAAATTATACATTACCATAAGCAAAAGCGGTTATGCTCTCTAACTTACCATACTTACATACTGCCTCGCTATAAAGTATTCATGCACAGCCGCACCAGTTTGTTCTAAGTCTATTCCATTCGTCTTCGGCTATTTCTCTCTCTGCGGATTACCAACCACCGTTGCGCCATCCGGCACATGACGAATGACCACTGCACCTGCGCCAACAATGACATTGTTGCCAATTGTAATTCCCTCTTTGACCACCGCCCCTGCTCCGATAAAACTTCCCCTGCCCACTGTTACATTACCACAAAGGGTGGCATTAGGCGCAATATGTGCAAAATCTGCAACAATACACTCATGTTCAATCACCGCACCGGTATTGCATATCACACCGTTGCCTATAGATGAGAACGGGTTAATCACTGCCTTTGCTCCCAACATCACCCCGCAGCCGAGGGTTACCTTTGTCGCCAGATAAGCCTGTGAATGAATGGCATTAGCAGGCTCCTTTTGCAAAGAAGCGGTTAAAAAATCCTGTACCCTTGCTCTGATTTCGTTGTTGCCGATGGCAACAAAATAGCGATACCCCAATAGCAAATGAAGGGTGTTCCCGTCTGTTTCAGATCCCAAATATTCTAACCCTAAAGGGTTATGCTTTTTAGGTTTCGCCTCACAATAAGCACGAACCACCTGATTTTGAGAACAAAAAATGTCATACACCACAAACGCATGGCCGGAATAGCCTATCAGGGAGAGGGGTAAAACATTTGTAGCAGCAGACATAATTAGGTAGAATAGAGGGGTGAGTAAATCTTCCAACCCACAAAATACTATTTATCGGCTAAAGATTTTAATATGCCGATAACTTTTTCACTTACATTGCTTTGCCAATAAATGTTACTGCCATCATAAGGAGGGAGTTCAGAAATCCGGGCTATTGCCGAAAGTATTTCCTGAGATTTTATGGGAACATGCAGCACATTGTTGCTACAGGCACGACCTTGTTGCCGGTTGCCGGTATTAATCACATATTTTCCAAACGATGCAGCCTCAATAATTCCGCTCGAAGAATTGCCCAATAAAAAAGAGCATAGCTTCATACAGGAAAAATAGCCCGCAGTGCCGAAGTTTTCAACTGCAAAAATCCGATTGGTGTGTTGCTGTGCAAATGTCAGAAGTTCATTGCGAACAAAATTGCCCATAGTATCTGCATTAGGCATGGTAATGACAACCTGATAGGGAATTTTATTCAAAACTTCTATCAGTTCCTTTACATGTTCCCTGTTTTGGTCTGCCGAAATAGTTTCAGGATGAAAGGTAAACAAGACTGTAGCTTTTTTCATGTCTATACCATATCGCTTATAAAACTCTTCAGAATCAAACAGAGTGATGTTTTGAAGGCTATCTAAACTTAAAGAACCCACCGCATAAATATGTTGGTCAGAACCGGTCATTTGAGAAATTTTGCAGGCGTATTCAGCGGTCGCTGTAAAATGATAGTTAGCCATTTGGGTTATTGCATGGCGAAATTTGTTGTCAATTGCGCCTAACGTTGTTTCACCTCCGTAAAAATGCGCAACAGGCAGGTTAAATGGAATACTGGCACTTACAGCCGCAAACATTTCATATCTGTCGCCAAGACAAATAATTAAATCGGTTTTATCTTTTAGAAACGCCCACAAAGTTGAAAATTTCATGGAGGTTAAAGCCATAGCGGTTGAAACAGCTTCGGCAGAATCTCCAACTACCATTGATTCTATGGCATAGGCAACTTTAAAGCCATCTGCAACTATATTGTTTATCGTATATCCATGTATGGGTGATAAATGGGTTCCAAAGGCAATAATTGACAGCTCAAAATCTTGCGTTTGGCTTAGCTTCTTTATTAAAGGAAGATAAATTCCGTAATCGGCCCGGGAACTTGTGAGAAGTGACAGATGCATATAAGTTGTCAGAAACGGTTAGTCCAAAAATAAAGCCATCAACCTTCGTTTAAAAACACCTGATTATATCTTAATTTATATGAAGGCTGTTTGTGCCTTTATTAGATATATATAATACAGGGCGATGTTTTTTCACACAATGATAGTGAAACAATTCGGATAACCCTAAAATGGATTTAATCCTAACAATTTGGTTGTACTTCTTTACCAGATGAAAACCATTTTTTGTAATTCTTTTGCTGATTGTTTACAAAGGGGAAGCAGTAAATCCTATTGGATTAGATTTTGTCAGAAAAACAAATGTAAAAAGTACCTATTCTAAATAGCAAAAAAACATTACCTTTAAACTTGCAACTCATAGTATATCATGATGCCTATATAACAATGAATAAAATTTTTGAGTTGGTTTTTCTCTTTTTGTCCTTACCGTTGTATTTACTGAATGCTCAGGAAATATGCAACAACGGATTTGACGATGATGGTAACAGTTATACTGATTGTTATGATGTTAACTGTGCAGTTACAGAACAATGTTGGCAATATTATACCGGCACCATAGAATATACTTGTGAACCAATCACTCCTATTGAGTTCAGTATAGAACCCGGATGGCAATCGTCAATAACGGTTGCCGATTTGAATATTGTTTTAGCCGCCGACATAGATGCAAACGGCAGCACCGAACTTTTTGTGCAAGGAAAAAGGGGCAATGATGTTTTGATGTATTGGTTAAACCCGGTAAATGGTTCTGTCAGTTCGTCTTTTACTTTTCCTGATTACTGGGATGGGCAGGGTACTCCGGCAATAGGGGATATAGATAGTGATGGCTTGGGTGAAATAATACTCTCTAATCGAATATCTGGTAATGATGCAACCGTTTATGCATTTGAACATGACGGAACGATAAAGTGGGTATCCGTCATTGATAATGGCACATCAAACCAACCCAACGAATGGCAGCTTGCTGACTTTAATCAGGATGGTATAGTAGAAGCCTATTCGCGATTTACCATTCTTAATGCTCAAACAGGAGATATTTTAACACAATTACCTGGTAGTTACGATGACCGTCTTTCGATAGCCGCAGATATCTTGCCCGATAGCTTTTGTTCCGCTTGTAGCGGGTTGGAACTTGTGGTTGCAAACAAAGTATATGCTGTTGATTTTAACAGTACCGGGCTAATCCTTCAATTGACTTCATCTTCAGGCGGTAAGGGATTTACCTCTGTTGCCGATTGGGATTTAGATGGTGATTTAGATATTATTGTAGCAGATTGGACAGGTATATACCGATTGTATGTCTGGGATGGTCAAACATCGGAGGTAATGTTTACTTTTTTCGGAATTGATCTTACTAATGCTTCTCGTCCGGCAATTGCAAATTTAGACAGCGATCCGGAACCGGAACTTATTATTAAAACCAAAGAAAACATACTCTGTCTTGATAATGATTTGGGCATTATTTGGCAGGTGCCTATTCAGGAAAATGGCGGCGGTTGTGGTACTTCGGCTACATTATTTGATTTTAACGGAGATGGGATCTTTGAAGTTGTAAGCAGGGACGAAACTCAATTTGCAGTTTATTCTGCACTTAACGGTGCTTTGCTATATAGCCTTCCCTGTTTTTCGGCCACAGCTCTTGAAATACCGGTTATAGCCGATATTGACGGAGATGGTGAAGCAGAAATTGTTACAATTTGTGGGAATGGGATATTTGGAACTTCCGGCTACGATATTAACCAAGGCCGCGTTTACATGTTCCAGTCCGCCGCCTCACCCTGGCAACCGTGTCGGCCGATTTGGAACCAACAGGGATATTTTAACGTCAATATCAACAACGATTTAAGTGTGCCTATCCAACAACAACCGCATCATTTGCAGTTTCCGCCGGGAAGCGGCAAATATCCCTTTAACACCTTTTTGGCTCAATACAGCCCACCTTCGGAAACAATTGTTGATGCAGGATTAACCAATGTTTCTGCAACGATTGTAAGTATATGCTCCGCCGGTACGATTGTCTATGAAGTTTGTAATACAGGCTCTTCCAATTTGCCCGGGGGCACACCGGTTGCTATCTATAATGCTAATCCTACCTCCAATCCTGCTTCTGTCTTATTAGGGGTTCAAACCATACCGGTCGAACTGGCTTCCGGAAATTGCCATGTCTTACAATTCAACGCCGTAAACGCAGACAGTATTTTTATTTTTGTTAACTTTAACGGAACACTTCCACCGCCCTTTACCCTATCCGAACTAATTCCTGTTGGAATGGATGTGCCGGAGTGTGATATTGAAAACAACCTAACAGGTGGTTCAATACCGGATTTACCCGAAATAGTGATCAATTCATTCTGTCAAGACGGCATCTCTTACGGTTTGCTTCAGGTGGAAAATAATATCGGGTTCACTAACTATCTATGGACAGATGGTCAACAATCAGCAACCATTCAGGTAACTCAATCCGGCACTTATTGTGTAATCGCAACCGATTCTGTTGGATGTACTACATTTATTTGTGCCGACTATACTCAGTTGCTCCCACCTTCTCCGCAGATTTACGGCGATACGCTGATAGTTGAGGGGGATACCGGACAATTGGGAGTACTTGATACCTATCCCGCTTATTTATGGTCAACCGGTTCAACCACCCCATCTATTACCGTTTCAACCTCAGGCACCTATTTTGTAACTGTAACAGATCTAAACGGATGCACGGCAGCACAATCAGTCAATGTAACTGTTGTCGGAGAAGAACCGGATGATGACCTTCCGGTTGATACGCTTTATACCTGCCGTTTTATCATCCCAAATGCTTTTACGCCCAATCAGGACGGAGTGAACGACGTGTTTTCGGCTTTTACCAACTGTCAGGCAAGCGGGTTCGCTTTATTTGTCTATAACCGGTGGGGGAACAAGGTGTTTGAAAGCAGCGATTTGTCTGATTTTTGGGATGGCACTTACCAAAATTCAGATGCACCAATAGGGGTATATGCCTACTATGGTCATATTGAGTTTACAGACGGTAACCGTCAGGAGTTTCAGGGAAATGTTACCCTGATCAGGTGAGATTCTTGATGAAGAACTAAATTTTTACGGAAACACGGCGCAACAAGGGGGGGTACTCGTCAAGTTTAAAAACTGTTTTCTGCGAAAATCTGCGGGGCATTAAAAAATCAAGTCGGTGCAGGCGAGCCAAATAACTACAAGTTTAAAATTGACCCGACTCTATCAGGAAGCCGGGGTTAATCTTCCTGTTCATCTTCATCCGGCAATATTGCCAGAATGGTTTGTCCGCCTTTTACCTTTTGTTTCATACTCACCTGTATCTGAGCATTGAGGGGTAAAAACACATCAACCCGTGACCCAAACTTGATAAATCCAAACTCGCCACCCTGAACGGTTTCCTCACCCTCGTCGAGATAGTTGGAAATTTTACGGGCTACTTTACCGGCAATCTGACGTACCAAAATTTCAAACTCGCTTTGAGGGCATTCTATGACACTGGTAAATCTCTCGTTCAGTTCTGACGATTTGGGATGCCAGGCAACCAAATAGTTGCCCGGATGGTATTTGGTATATTTAACCAATCCGCTGATAGGGCTACGGTTGACGTGAACATTGGTTGGTGACATAAAAATGGATACCTGAATTCGGCGGTCATTAAAATATTCTTTTTCGTCCACCTCTTCAATTGCCACAATTTTACCATCGGCAGGGGCAACAATACTGCGGTTGTCCAGGAAATTGAGTATTACTTTTGGGTTGCGGAAAAAGTAAAGCATAAACCCATAAACAATTACCGATAAAATTCCAATAGAAATGGTAAAAGCAGAATGCGCCTGAATAACATAATAAACCAACGCATTCAACAAAAGCAGAAAAGTGCCGGTTACAAGTAAAATTTTATAACCTTCTTTATGTACATTGAATTTTTTCATGTGTGCTACTATTTAACCTCAAAATCTTATAACTATATGACAAACACGATTGTTTTAAAAAGTGTTGCAAAATACATAAAATATGTAATTGCGGAAAGGTAAAAACAAATAATCGCAAAAAAAAACATGCCTAAGTCCTACTATTTTATCAATCCATAAAAAAGTGCAAGACACGAACGCTGATAAAGCCTTACATCACTTTTTAAGTTCCTGAAATTATAAAATTATCAGGTTTACAAGAGTTCCAATCATGCATATCATTGTAAAAAAACAGGTAAAAAGTTGGTAAATAAAAACTCTGTTTCTAACTTTACCCCAAAATCCAGATAAAATAACCTGCATTTTTATTGAATGCAATTGGATTGGCAGATGAAAGTTCTTTATTTCTTAAACATATTTTGGAGTTTGTACGGCAACGTTTCGGAACAATGCCAAACAATGGAAGACAATCCTGTTCATTGGTTTTTTTCTGCCACCAAAATCAATGAAACCGAATATGTTTTGTTTGCAGATGCAATCATTGATAAAGACTGGCATTTGTATTGCCGGTCACAGTTTATCAAATCTGATGATTTGGTTTTTCCTGAAATCACCTTTTATCCAAACGATGATATAGAGATCGCAGGCTTTATCAATGAAATCGGAGAACCGGAAACTATTAAATCCGAATTGATTGGCATTAATATCAATATTTTTAACAACAAAGTTACCTACAACACCATAGCATTTAAGAAAAGCAGCAAACAAAGTGTTTCAGTTAAAGGCGAAATAAATTATGTCGCTTGTACTAAATCGAAATGCATTAATCCTTCACCCAAAGAATTTGAATTTATCTTGAATTAACTCAAAGTTTTGCCATTAACATAAAAAAGTGTCCTAAGCAGTTTTGACAAAACCCAAGTTTGCAGTATCACAGTTGTGATGCTCCGATTCCAAACCAACTTTTATGAAAAATTTTCTTTCTACTATATTAGTTCTTTGTTTCTCTTTCATTTTTTTAAAGGCACAGGATATTCAACCCGTCAGTTGGGAAGTATCTTCACAGGAATTGGGCGATAATGAATTTTTGCTTTCCTTTGATGCCAAAGTTGACAAAGGGTGGTTTATATACTCTCAACATATCAAGTCAACGCCCCCCTTGCCTACTACTATCTCATTTCAACAAAATTCCGATTTTGAATTACAGGGACGGATAGAAGAATTTGGCAAAGCCATTAACGATTTCGATCCCATTTTTGAAAAAGAAATTCGCAAATACGCCAGTTCTGTTTCGTTTCAGGCAAGGGTAAAAACCCATAAAAAACAAACAAAGATTGTGGGAACTCTTGAGTTTATGGCCTGTGATAAAAGCAGATGCCTCCCTCCCTCCAGACAAGAGTTTTCTTTCAATTTGGTAGTTTCCGATTTTGAAAATATGCTCGCTAAAGAAGTCGCTGCCGATAAATATGAAATTGTAAAGTCCAAAAAGTTCAGTTCCGAAGAATATATCCCTTCCAGTATGGAAATCAGTGTTGGCCGTACAGGTCCTTTGGCATTGAATGACAGCGACAACAATCAAAGAGCCACAGCATCCCGCACCAAGGCTCCGGTATCTCTGCCAAAAGAAGAAGTATATAATGAAGATAAAACGGTAGATTTGGAAATGATGGCAGGCGACTTACTGGTTGCTGCCAATTTTACCAAATTCATTAAGTCTAAATCCGGTAAAAAAGCTGAAGCATCCTCTAAAAAAGACAACAATCTCAATAAAAAACAGATAGCACAACTGCAACCCAAACCTGCGGAAATTAAACGTGCTGCCCCTCAACCCTTCATCAATCCCATCAATTGGTCATTCAGTTTGCGTCCTGTTGAAAACAGTATTTATGAAATGACTTTTACCGCTTCCATTCAGGACAACTGGTATCTTTATGCACAAAACAATACCGGTTCAGCTCCTTTTCCCATGGAGTTTATGTTTGATGAAAACAATGACATTCAATTTATCGAAGATGCCGCAAGAGAAGAAGGCGTATTACTGACAGAATTTGACCCTGTTTTTGAAAAAACAGTCAATCGGTATGCCGGCACGGTAACATTTAAACGCATGGTTCAGTTTTTGAAAAATGTAAAAGTAACCGGCTCGGTAAAGTATATGGCCGCCAACAACGAGCAATACCTGATGCCCAAAGAGGTGCGTTTTTCTTTGAACAACAGCTTGATGATACCTGTACCCTCCACAAAGTCTGAAGCTGTTGCGCTGCCTTCTCCGCTTCAAAACAACGCTGCTTCTGCCAATTTTGCCTATTCTCTTATTTCCGTTTTGATGGCACTCGGACTTTTAATTTTCATAAAAAAAGTTAAAGTTTAACGCAGCAGATTAAATATCCTGCCAATACCAAACACATATTCAAAAAGCCTGTGTCGTATATCCGGCACAGGCTTTTTCATTTGAGTCTGGTCAAAAACCGGTCTGCCATACCCCCGAATCCTTATGTTTAACCCTTCGTATTGGTTAATTACCGTTAAGGATTTGAATAAACCCGTCATAATGGCTAATTTTGCAGGCTGTTTTAAACTTAAACCTTTTTAATAAGGTGCATGTTTTCATCACAAAAATCTCATTCGGTGAAAAGTAAACTATTATTAACGCTGATTCTCCTGACCTGGGCACAATTGGGATGGCTGTTTGCACAACCCAAGCAAGTACAGCCTGTACATTGGACTACTGATGTTGAAATTCTGGAGAACGATGAAATAATGCTGTATTTTAAGGCAACTATTGATAAGGGCTGGGACATATACTCACAGTTTACCCCTGACGGCGGACCCCTGCCGGCTTATTTCGACTTTGAATCGGTGAAGGATATTCAACTGATTGGTAAAGTTGAAGAAGATGGGAAACTCAAAAACGTCTTTGACCCCATCTTTGAAGTTGATGTCAAAAAATATGCGGATAAGGTTACTTTCAAAGCCAAAATCAAAGCACTGAAACCTAAGGTAGAGGTTGAAATACCCTTGGATTATATGTCGTGCAACGATCAGACCTGCGTTAAACTGGCTGAATATTTTCAGTTTAGCCTCAGTGCATCTTCTTCTAAAACACCACCCCCTTCCGGCAAATCGGACAAACCAACCGGCAGCGTTACTCCGTCGTCAGGCAGCAGCAGTCAGACTACTGTCAGTTTTAAAACCACTACCTCCTCGTCCGGAAGCGGAACAAACATCGCAGATTTGAAAAAACCTGCCGTTGAAAAAAATACCAACCAAACTACTTCAGCCCCTGTAAACAACGGTTTAGCTACCGGATTAACCAATGATATTGTTCAGCCGGTAAAATGGCGATATGAAAAGAAAGATCTGGGAAACGGGGAATACCTCTTACAGTTTATTGCCACGATAGACAAGGGTTGGTATCTCTATTCTCAAAACATTGCAGATGGAGGACCGATACCCACTACTTTTACCTTTACCGAAAGTCCTGATGTTACGCTGCTTGGCAAAGACAAACTTGAAGAGGTAAGCAGCCACAAAAAAGAAGGCTTTGACAAGATATTCGAAATGAAGGTGATTAAGTACGCTGAAGAGGTTGTTTTTGAAAAAAAGGTAAAACTCGCCAATTCAGATACCCCTGTTTCAGGCTCTCTTGAATTTATGACTTGTGATGATACGCGTTGCCTGCCTCCTGCAACCGAAGATTTTGCATTTAACACGCAAACCGATCAAAGCGAAACAGTTGCTCCGTCCGGTGATGAAAATTTACCAACTTACATGCAACAGTTAATCAGCCTGATCTCACACTGCGGCATCAATACAGAAGGTGAAAAGAAAGCATTACTGACCACGTTTATTTTGGGATTTTTGGGTGGATTTGCAGCGCTGTTGACCCCTTGCGTGTTTCCAATGGTTCCACTGACAGTCAGTTTCTTTACCAAACGAAGCAAAGACCGCCGCAAAGGGCTGATTAACGCAATAATTTACGCCATTTCCATTATCGTGATTTACGTTGCTTTAGGGTTTACCATCACGGCTGCATTTGGCCCCAGCACACTCAACGTATTGGCAACAGACCCCTGGTTTAACCTGGCCTTTTTTGCTTTGTTCGTCATTTTTGCCATTTCCTTTTTTGGTTATTTTGACATCAATCCACCGAGCTGGTTGGTCAACAAAGCCTCCGATGCTTCGGACAGAGGAGGGTTGTTGGGCATTTTTTTTATGGCATTTACTTTGGCTCTGACTTCTTTCTCCTGCACCGGGCCTATCATAGGCACGCTCCTGGTAGATGCCGCTGTTGGAGGTGAAAGATTGGGGCCTACCATAGGAATGACCGGATTCGCAGTTGCCTTAGCCTTGCCTTTTGCTTTGTTTGCGATGTTTCCGGGATGGCTCAACAGTTTACCCAAATCGGGTGGATGGCTGAATACGGTAAAAGTCGTTCTTGGGTTTATCGAGTTGATATTTGCCATAAAATTCTTCTCCAATGCAGATTTGGTCAAACAATGGTGGATTTTACCCCGCGAACTTTTCCTCGGCTTATGGATATTATTGTTCCTCGCAATGGGCTTATATTTGTTTGGGCTTATAAAGTTTCCACACGACAGCCCTGTCAAAAAAATAAGCATTCCGCGCGGCTCTTTAGCACTGGCTTCTATTGCTTTTGCCATTTATTTAGTACCGGGTATTTTTTGCAGCCCCCTCAATTTAGTGAGTGGGTTCCCTCCTCCTATTTCTTATAGCTGGACTTGCGAAGGTGCAAAAGTTGAAGCCCATATTAAAGACCTGGAAGAAGCCATGACCGTGGCTAAAAAAGAAGGAAAGCCGATTTTGGTAGATTTTACCGGTTGGGCATGTGTCAATTGTCGCAAAATGGAAGAAAATGTGTGGCCGGATGTGGCTAACCTCATTGAAGAATATACCCTGGTTTCGCTCTATGTGGACGAAAAGGCTTCTTTGCAGGAACAGGAACAGTTTGAATATTTCCTGGGAGACAAAAAACAACGGGTACGCACAATTGGCGATAAATGGAGTTTTGTTGAAACCCATTGTTTTGCTTCTAATACCCAACCGCTTTATGTTTTACTGAACGAAAATGGAGAGTTGTTGAATGCCCCGACCGGCTATACCCCCAATATTTCAGATTACAGTTCTTTTCTGAAAAAGGGATTAGACAACTACAAAACAGGCAAAACAGCAGTAGGACAAATGTAACGGGTATGTTATCCGGACTTATGACACCGGTCCGGTTGGTATTTCTTCTTTAATAAGAAAGATGGACTTACGCCATTTCATAAAAAATCTGTTTCAAAAACAGGAAAACGGGAATGCTCCTGTTTTGCACGAAATAATCAGCCGCACAGATGCTGAACGGCACAACTATGAAGTTTGGAAGGTAAACCGCCACAAAGATTACCTGATTGGTTTTTTGGATAAACAGATTGAAGTACTATGGAATGATTTTCCGGAAGATTCAGATTCTGTATTTGTCATCAACAACGCCAAAAGCAGGGGCTTCTTGTTTAGCTATCAACCATTACAGGCTACCCCCGCTGAGTTTACCCATTTGTTTGATTATCTGAAAGAGCGGGTGCTGTCACTCAACTACAAATTGTATATCTCGGATGTGAAGCATTTTTCCCGTCAAAACTATGTCGAGACCATCGAACGCCATTACCTGAAACCCCGGTTGCTTTTGCCCGACAAAACAAGCCGGGCAAACCAGCAATATGGCAACATCACCATCGAACAAACCCTGCACAATGACCAACCGGTTCATTTAAAATTTATCTGCCACCCCTATTCCGACCGCAACTATACAGAATCCCTGCCCTTTCAAGAATTGATAAAAGCCGTTTTAAGGTAAATTTTGCTGCAGGTTTGAACGAATATATCAAAACTCGACCACTACCCCGATATTCGGAAGCAGGTTGCCGTTGATATTTTCAATAAATTTGGTTTTATACTTGTTCGGATTGTTTTCATCAATAACCGGATTACCGGTTTCATCCCGCTCAACGGTTAAAAAAGGCTGTCCGGTTGTCTGAAAGTTGTAGATGTTCTGAATATCAAGAAACAGATTGAGGTTCCACCGGTTCAGGAACCATTTTTTATCTACTCTGATATCGAGGTTATGAAAAACATTCTCCCATTGGCTGTTGATTTGGGAGTAATCGGGCAGTGCCTGTCCGGAAATGTTCCAAACAGAAATAAGGGATGAGTTTTCCAAATCGGAAGGGGTAAAAGGGCGGCCGGATGAAAAACGAAATCGAGCCCCTAATTCCCAGTTTCGCTTAAATTTTTTACCCGCAGTCAGGTTCAGAATATGACGGGTATCCCAGGATGAAGGAATATAATCGCCGTTTTTATCGGTAAACTGACTCCACGAAAGTGTATAGGCGGCAATACCGTAAAGTCCTTTGAACAGTTTTTGCTGAAACAGCAACTCTGCGCCATAAGTACGACCCTCTGAAGCTGAGATAACTTCTTCGTTGCCCACAACCCCGAAATCGCTGCCAAGATTGGCTAATGAAATAGAGTCTTTAACCGAAAACGGGTAGTCGGTATATCGTTTAAAAAACCCTTCCAGGGTGATGCGGGAGTTTTTTTGTGTATTCCATTCAACACCCGCAACAAGGTGGTCGCACTGAATATACGTAAGCCGGTTTTGTTTGTTGACAAACTGTCCGTCTTCCTGATAGCCTAATGAAGTATAGGTAGGAAGCTGAAAGTACCTTCCTGTATTGAAGTTGAGGTTCAGTTCAGGCAGCAGGGTATAAGACAGGGAAAATCTCGGGGACAACTGTCTGAGTATGTTATCCATTTGCGAAGAATAGTTGTTGGCATCTGTTCTTAATCCTGCCGACAACATCAGACGGTCGTTTGCAAACCCTTTGCTGACCTGAGCAAAAGCTCCCCATTTATGCAGGTTAAGCCTTACATCATAATCCACCAACACCACATTGCCGTTAACCGCAATTTTGTTGTAAGTGTCATTTGTATAAGTCGCATATTCGTAGTTAATGCCGGTCAGGAACTTGAAGCCTTTCTTACGGGCTATGTTTTCAATCCTGACTTTGTTTTCTATTTCCTGCGAGTTGTAGTCGAGTATTAAACTTTCGGGGCTGCTTTCATCGTTTCCGGCATATTTTACCGTGCTGTTATTCAGGTGAGAGCGGCTGATTATGAAATTAGTATAGTGGTTTTGAGCAAAGTGCGTGTACTTAATCCCAACGGTATAGTTCCATTGCTCGTTGACCGGCAGGTTAGCGAGGAAGTATTGTTGCAGTTCAGTGTCGTTGGCAGACCGGTTTAGTTCAAACTGATCTATCGCTCCGATACCTAAAAAAGTGAGGGTGTTTTTGTCGTTGATTTTATGTTTTATGTTAAACTGGAAATCGTTATAAATTGGAAGGAACGGCAATTGAAGTGCTTTAAACAAAAATTGCAGGTAGGATCGGCGGGCAGAGAAGATAAAGCCCGTTTTTTTACCCATTGGACCCTCAACTGTAAGTCCCAAATCGCTCGAACCGAGGGTGGCTGTAAAAAACAAACGGTCTTTATTGGCATCTCGATAGGTAAAATCGAATACCGAGCTAAGAGAGTTACCCCGGTTTGCAGGAAATGCACCTGAAAAAAAATTGACCTCCCTGATAAAATCAACATTAATCATACCCACCGGCCCTCCGGATGAACCTTGAGTGGCAAAATGGTTAATGACCGGAATTTCAATCCCATCTATATAGAACCTGTTTTCGGAAGGTGATCCTCCCCTGATAAAAATATCATTTCGAAAAGAAGTTGTACTCGCCACACCGGGAAGAGATTGCACTACCCGTGAAATATCGCGGTTACCGCCCGGGCTTCTTTTAATTTCATTCACTCCGATACTTCTCAGGGATACCGGTGCTTCTTCGGTTTTGCTGAATGGCGATGCTTTTACTTCTACGGCATCTAACTGCTCAACTACCGCTTCGAGCGCAATATCCAGCGTTAGCGGCCGGGCATTGCTGACTTGATTGTCATATAACAAGGCCGTTTTGTAACCCACATAACTGACCTGTAAATTGTACTGTCCGGCAGGGAGGTTTTCAATGCTGTACATGCCCTCAAAATCGGTGGTCGCTCCGGTACTTGTCCCTTGAAGGGTAACGTTGGCAAATGGAATGGGTTGATTGCTGACAGCATCATACACCCTGCCTTTGATGGCTCCGTTTTGAGCAAAAACAAAATATGGACAGGTTATAAAACAAAATAAAGCAGTGAATAAGGATAAAAAACGTTTTTGCTGTTTAAGTCTGACTTTTATTATGGGATGAACTGCTGAAAACATTGAGTTGCTTTTCATGAGATTCCAAATTTTTAAATACCGTTCAAAAACACAGCAACCGAAATTTTGTTTTGAATTCAAACATATTTTACCTTTCATGCAATCGGCGATGGTAAAAACCGTTGGTATGGTTCTCAGACTTTTAGCTGCTTATAAGAACCTCCTTTTTTAATTACCGGTCTGTGAATACGACTATGGCAGAAATTTTTCTGTTTTAGTTAAAAAAATTATTTTTCCGGCATAATACAATGCAACCCATCACGTTATATAAAGGTCTTTAAGACGATCACCATTTACAAACCACTTGCCTATGAATCAAGTCATTACACAAAACGACTTAGTCCGGTATGCTTATAACGAAACTACGCCCGAAGAAAACATGCTTATTCGGCAGGCTATCGAAAATGACCTTGAATTGAGTGAAATGTATCACGAAATGCTGATAGGTCAGACCATGTTAGACCTGATGGACTTAGCCTCTCCAAGCGAGTCGTCAATCAGCATTATATTGGGATACAACCGCCTTTTGGAAGAATTGCAACCTACCTGTTAACATTATTGCAATACACCGGGCGTGTTTTTATTACCCCAAAACAGATTCATGAAAGGAGTGAGTTGTGTTTAGCCCAATTCATTTCTTCGTTGTCGCAGTATGTTTAATAACATGCTTTTATGTTTTTTTGATTGCCCTCTACATAACAGGCTGGCTAAAGTTAAAAGCATGGAAACCTGTTACAACCTATATTCCCAAAACTCCGGTTACTTTAATTATTCCTGCACGCAATGAAGCCAACAATATTGCGAACTGCCTGAATTCGGTCCTTGCGCAGCGGTTTCCCCCTGAATTGCTTGAAGTCGTGGTTGTGGACGATTTTTCGACCGATAACACGGCAGACATCGTGGAAACCTTCGCAGTGCATCACCCACATATCCGGTTAATCCGTTTACAAGAGGTTTTGACCGATTCGAAACCATTAAATTCCTACAAAAAAAAGGCGATACAGACCGCTATCGGGTTAAGCAGGAATGAACTCATCGTTACTACTGATGCAGACTGCACTGCCTTGCCCGAATGGTTGAAAACAATTACCGCATTTTATGAAGACCTTAGCCCGCAACTGATTGCCGCACCGGTTTGCTTTTCCGGTGAACAAAGTTTTTTTGAACGTTTTCAAACGCTCGATTTTATCGGCATGATGGTTTCAACAGGTGCTTCTGCTCATTTAGGGCTGGGCAGTATGTGTAACGGGGCAAACATAGCCTATACCCGTCAGGCATTTAATGCCGTAAACGGGTTTGCCGGCATTGATCATCTGGCTTCCGGAGACGACATGTTGCTGATGGCAAAAATTCAGGATGCTTTCCCCGGCAGGGTTTTGTTTTTGAAAAACTCTGATGCGACAGTTTATACTTTTCCCCAAACAGGTATCATTGCCTTTGCCAATCAGAGAATCAGATGGGCTTCAAAATCGGCACAATATCAAGACAAACAAATGACCCTATATCTGGCATTTGTGTTTTTGTTTAACGCCTCTTTGCTGCTTAATTTTGGATTGTGGGTAAGCGGATACCGCTTGGCCGGAACTCTATTGGCCGGACAACTTGCGGCAAAGTTTTTAGTTGACTTTATCTACCTTTCCATTGGGGCGCATTTTTTTAATAGAAGTAAATTATTATGGCTATTTTTGCCTGCACAAGTCTTGCATATCTTTTACATTGTGCTGATTGGCATATTGGGCAATCTGGGCAAGTATAACTGGAAAGGCAGGGTGGTGCGTTGAGTAAGCTTCCGGGTTTCCAAATTTTACGATGAAAAGCCGGTTTGTGCTTTTTTAACGCCCTTATAGTAGCAAAACTTGAGCAAAAACAAGGTGAGGGATAAACAATGCAAAAACCGACAACTACAGCCGATTATTTATCGCCCAATCAGAAAGCCTGGCAGAGATTTAAAAGAAACAAACCGGCAATGCTGGGCATGTTCATCATTGCAATGGCAATTCTGACAGCCATATTCGGACATGTTATTGCACCCGATAAGACTCCCGACACCAACGAACAGATAGCCGAAATTGCCACCAAACCACCCGGTTTTACCATAACTCTGTTAAAGGTTAAAAAAAACGCCCCTCCTAAAAGCCGCAACTTCCTGACCCTCCTGCTCTCGGGTTGGGAAAACTCGTTCAAATTAGTTCCTGTTACCGATTACCGGTTTGAAGAAGACACTCTGCTTGTCAATCGTTTTACCTCATCCTCTACGGTCAAAGTTGACACTTTTCAGCTTGCGGACATCGTTTACTCCTTGTCTGACAACATGTCCGTTGAAAAGCAGGGCAACCGGCTGAGTTTTACCAACTATGAAGGGCAACAGCAACAGGCAGAAATTGATCAATTGCAGCAACTTGTAAAAGACCGGCATCTGATAACCAAAAAGTACCTGTTGGGCACCGATAATTTAGGGCGGGATAATGTCAGCCGCCTCATTCTCGGAGTGCGGGTTTCGCTCTCGGTAGGTTTGATGGCGGTGCTCATTTCCCTGTTCATTGGGGTAAGTCTGGGTGCTATGGCGGGATATTTCAGAGGAAAAACTGATGATATCATCATGCTGATGGTCAATACTTTTTGGTCAATCCCCCTGCTGCTGCTGGTATTTGCCCTCGTGCTTGCACTTGGCCGGGAATTTTGGCAAATCTATCTGGCTGTGGGACTGACGATGTGGATTGAAGTAGCCCGTTTAGTACGGGGGCAGATTTTGAGTTTGCGCGAAAAAGAATTCATTGAAGCGGCAAAGAGTCTGGGGTTCGGACATTTCAGAATTATAACCCGCCATATTTTGCCCAATATTGTAGGTCCGGTGGTGGTTATTGCCGCTTCAGACTTTGCAAGTGCCATCATCATTGAAGCAGGGCTTAGTTTTCTGGGTATCGGGGTGCAGCCGCCAAGCCCTTCGTGGGGAACAATGCTCAAAGATTATTACAGTTATATCGGCACACAAAAAGCCTTTTTAGCCCTGGCACCCGGTGTTGCTATCATGATACTGGTGCTGGCATTTAACCTGATGGGCAACGGACTGCGAGATGCGATGGACGTTAAAACTAAAGCCTGATACAGAATAGATTATTTGTTTCGTAACTTTACGGGGCGTTTCAAAGCTTCCCTTTCTGAGACAAGGTTATTTTTGTTATGGTAAAAGAAACAAACGAAAAGCTAAAAAGGCAACTGCTCATCAAACAACTTCAGATAGACTCGCTATTGGAAGTTACGAAAGCTATTAACAATAACTACTCCGCCAATACCCTGTTCAGAATTTACGAGTTTATTCTCAGGGCACAAATGGGAGTGGAAAAGCTGATTGTGTTTCATAAAAACAATATCTGGAGCTGTGTTTGCTGTTACGGGCTTCAGGGAAAAGAAGCCCTCATTGTCAATACCAATGTGGAGGGTAAGTTTACCGACTTTAAAGATGCTACCCACCTGACCGACAAAACCAATCAACCCGAACTTGCCCCGTTTGACTGGATTATTCCTGTCTATCACAAAGACCGCCCATTGGCCTTTTTGTTGCTCGGTGAAATGAAAAACAACAACAGCGATACGCTCGATGAGAAAATCAAATTCATTCAGACCATTACCAATATCATCATCGTTGCCATCGAAAACAAGCGGTTGTTCAAACAGCAACTTCAACAGGAAAGGTTTAAAAAAGAATTAGAACTTGCCGCACAGGTGCAAAATATGATGGTGCCCAAACATCTGCCCGACAACGAAACACTGCAAATGTCAGGAGTCTATCTGCCACACAACAATATAGGGGGCGACTATTACGATTTTCTCCCCCTGAACGAACATCAATTTATGGTTTGCATTGCCGATATTTCGGGAAAAGGGATAGCCGCTGCTTTGCTCATGGCCAACGTGCAGGCTGTTTTGCGCACCCTCGTCAGTGAAGAACTGCCATTGACAGAATTGGTTAAAAAACTCAACAGGCGCGTAATTGACATCACCGGCGGCGAACATTTTATTACCCTTTTTATCGGCAAATTTAACTCCCGGACCAGAACCCTGAACTATATCAATGCAGGACATAATCCCCCCATTCTGCTGGCTGATAATGCCCTCAAGCTTCTCGAAAAAGGTTGTACTATTTTGGGCATTTTGGACGAACTGCCATTTATAAACGAAGGGCATCAGCAACTCGAGCCCGGCAACCTCCTCCTGTCTTATACAGACGGACTCGTAGATCTCGAAAACGAAAAAGGGCAATATTTTACCGATAAACGCCTCGAAGATTTTATACTGAACAACGGCCACCTGCCCGTTTCCGAGATGACCCAACTTCTGACCGAAACCCTCGATAATTTTAAAGGCCGTCAGAATGCTTCAGACGATATCTCTTTTCTGAGTTTTAAAGTGTTTTGACAACTCTTGCATTTTAAAGCATCTCCCCTCCCTGATTTCTAAACTTATGTTTAGGTATCTCAGCGTTTAAGCCCTCCAAAGAGAGTTTTAACATCAACCAAAACTATCTATCCAAACTTTTAATTTTTGCCCCCTTTGGAGGCAAAACAACCATCTTATGTATAAATATTTTAAAAACTACAACACGATAAGCAACCAATCTAAAAAATTTCTCGTTTAATGAAAGTAAAAAAATTAATAAAAAGCAAAATTGAGGAAAAACAGGATTATAAAAGACACTTATTTACCACTTTTCAAAACAGAAACTATTGTACTATGAAAAAAGGAATGAAGTTCTTAGGATTGTTTATGCTTAGTTTGTCATTGTTGTTCAGCCAATGTATGTTTGATGATGCCGACTCTTTGTATGACCGCCCTGCCTATATATCGGCAGTAAAGGTATATGGAATAGTCAATGACAAAGATGGTAATCCGATAAGCGATGTTCGGATCAAGGCTGAAAGCGGATATGGTCAAATCATTTATGCTTACACAGATTCGCTGGGCTTTTTTAATTTCGACCATGTGCGCGCAAGAGATAGCCGCATTGTTTTAGAAGCCGATAAGGAAGGTTATTTCCACAAGTCTTTTGCTGCCACTTCGTCAAACAAAAATGCCAAAGTGAGGTTCGTCATGAGCGAAAAAACTACAACCACTATTTTGTCTAATACAGAAAATATAGTAACCATCTCTGAGAATGCTGCTGTCTATTTTGAAGCAAACAGTTTTGTAACCGAAGCGGGAACGCCTTATAACGGAGAAGTACAGGTAGCATATACCTATGCTGACCCTCAAAGCCCGATATTTAGTTTAATTATGCAAGGCGGTGATTTAAGAGGGGTGAACAACAACGGGCAGGAACAACATCTGGTCTCCTATGGTGCTATGGCAGTAGAATTGACCGATGCTTCCGGTGCTACCTTGGAATTGGCCGAAGGTCAAACTGCTACTATCGAAATGATAGTTCCCGAATCACAACTCTCAAACGCCCCTGCTACCATTCCTCTCTGGTATTTTGATGATGTAAAAAATGTTTGGGTAGAAGATGGGTTCGCTACCCTTCAGGGAAATAAATACATCGGTCAGGTTAGTCATTTTACCTGGTGGAACTGCGACGACCCCATTTCTCCAAATACCTTTGTTACCGGAAAAGTTTTCGACTGTTACAATAACCCCCTGGAAGGAATTGCTGTTAGTGTTGGCCCGATTATAGTTTATACCAATTCTGATGGAATCTATTTTTCAAATGTAGCAAGCGATTTATCATTTTATGTTGAAGTTTCTCCTTTGCTGAATGTAGGAATGTTTTCTATTCCAATATTAGTTTCAGGAGTTCCGGAGGGTACTACAATGACCCTCGAAAACATCATTATACCCTGTTCAGCAACTATAAGCGGAACTACCAATAGATGTTTAGGGAGTGATATTTTTGTAAAAATCCAGACTTCCGGATACTGGTCAGATTTTAAATCCATTTCTGAAAGTTCTGACAATTTTATACTGCCTGTTTTTTCCGGACAACCTTTCAGTCTGACATTTAAAATTCACACCCCTCCACTTTGGACTTTTTATGAATATTCAGTTCCCGCTTTGAGTCCGGAACAAAACTACACATTGCCTGAGATAATAGCTGCCGCTTGTCCGGGTTTAGTTTCCGGGAAATTGGTCAATTGTACTGATAGTTCGATAAGCGGAGTAGTTTACGCTTCCTTTACTGGCATTCCTCATACTATCACGGTCGGTTCAGATGGGTTGTACAGTTTTTATGTGCCGTCAGGTTCTAATGTCAGTATCACTGCATCGCATATCTTCCCCAGTGGTTTAATAGAAACGCTAACTACTACTGCACAAATCAATGAAGGTTCAAATAGTTATGTTGTTCCGCCTTTACAATTCAGTTGCCCCTCAACCCTAAGCGGAGTAGTAACTACCTGTAGTGGTACGCCAATCACAACTACCGTTAAAATATCTTTGGCAGGTCAGTCTAAGTTTGTACTGGCAGTTGGCGGAAATTTTACAGCAATTGTACCCGGAGAAAAAGAAATCAATATAAGTGCTCAGGAGTTTGTTGGTGGAAGTAACTATAGCGGTCAAACATTGGTCAATTCCATAAACAACGAATTGGTGATTGCTTCCCTGCAACTTTGTACGCTTGAATTTCAAACAGAATGTCCGGTTGCCGGACTACAATTTACCGGAAATGGTCTAACCTTTAACTTTCCCAACCTATTCAATTACAATACAGCGAATCAGATAACTCTGCCTCTGACAACAGCAACTCCCGGAGTACATGCCCTGACTCCATTTGATGTGCCTGCCGGATATACGCTTGTTCAGGCCAACGATGGTCCTGTTCGGTTATCAATTTTATTGCCACAACCTATACAAACCGGCACTTATAATATTGGAATGTATGCACCTGTTGCTTTTGGCCATCCCATAGGAGTTATGCTCCTCAACAATTCATCACCTACATTTATTTTAACGGAAGGTCAAATCAATGTTACGCAGGCCTCTGAAACTACATTGGCAGGTAACTTTATCGGCTCCGTCGGTTCGCTAACTGGAATTGGAATTGGACAATTGGCAGCTCCCAATAACTTTTATGAGGTAACGGGCTATTTCTGTCTGACATATTGATTTTATAAATCGCTTTTTTAGATAACAATCTACCGGTCATAAACCTGACACAACAACAAGAGGGGGAAAACTCCCTCTTGTTTTCTATTGTCTTCTTATAACGAATTGCCAAATCTCCGGAAAATAGATGCCTAACTCCTAAAATGTTGCTAAATTTGCTCATTCAAAGCAAAAAACGACAATCGGGTATCTATGAGTTTTAAAAGGCTACTCCTCCTTACCGGACTATTGGTGGCGGGTTTATTAACGGCCAAAGCCCAAAATTACGAAGAATACATCACCGTCATTTCCTTTGCCAATGAACAACTGAGGTTTCCACGCGTTTGGGAAGCTAAAATTGGCACTGAAAATTCGATAAAAAGCGCTTTTGCCCTGCGCGGGCTTAGTTTTCCTCCCAAGAATATATATTTCAGGGCATTCAAAAAAGAAGGCATCCTGGAAGTATGGGTGGAGCACAACAACGGGCAGTATGTGAAGTTTAAAGATTATACCGTCTGTGTTTCTGGAGGAGCTTTAGGCCCCAAAAGGAGGCAGGGTGATTATCAGGTACCCGAAGGTTTTTATTATGTCAACCGGTTTAATCCAACAAGTACCTACTTCCTGTCCTTGGGAATTGATTACCCTAACGCATCAGACAGAATTTTGGGTGGATATGAAAATCTTGGCGGCGATATATACATTCATGGTGCATGTTCAACTGCCGGATGCCTTCCTTTGGGCAACGATAAAATAAAAGAGGTGTATTGGCTGGCCGTTTTAGCCAAAGACAACGGGCAAGAACTGATACCTGTGCATATTTTTCCTTTTAAGTTTGACAATTTTGAACATTATCAGACTGAGTTTTCCAAAAACGCCAATCGCCCTTACCTCATTCAGTTTTGGGATAACCTCAAAAAAGGGTACGACTATTTTGAAATCTATAAAACCCCGCCAACTGTAACGGTCAATGGGGATGGGTCTTATCAATATTGAGCGTGTTTTCAGAATTTAGCAGGCTGAAATTTGAAACAAGCTTTTAAAACCCGGCACAATTCGTTCAAAACAACCCGATAACTTTATTCAACCTGACAGACTGGTTTAACTGCCTCCAATAAATTGGGCTGTTTTCGCCCGATTCTTTGCATTTTTCAGGGTAAAAAGAGTTCAAACCTAATAACCTGTCCAATTTCAGTCCCCTTCAGGGGCTTGGTAAACTGACAACAACATAACCGGATTATCCTGCTTTCTTTGAAAATTTTTGAAGTAAACTCAAACCCATGAGCAATACTATGTATGAAACATAAATATCCCGTTATTTTGATGTTTGATTGTTAGATTATACCAATCGGACATTCAATTTAGTCCACTCCCGACTTCAGGTTCAATATATAGTAATTGTGTTTGGCACTCTGAGCGACAAAAAGAGAAGCCTGTTTTCAATAAAACTTTGGTATTATCATCCACTTCTAAAAAAACTATCTTATGCCCGGGTTTAGAGCCGTACTTAAAAAAGTTCGTCCTCCCATCAAATATTGGCCACCGAACCTCAAAAACTTGGCAGTCACAGAACAAAAAACACCGGTTGCGCATCGAAAATCTGTGCGTACTTCTTTATTGGCTATTTAAATTAAACAAAATTTGTTGCAAAAAATACGGTTTACAATAACTCAAATCACCCCTGCAATAACTCATTGCAGGGGCGATTTAAAGCATTGCAGGGGTTCAATCAGCCTTTGAGGAGGCGATTTAAAACAAAGCAGAGGCGCAACAAGTCTTTGCGGAGGTGATTTCAAGCAATGCAGGGGTACATTGAGTCAATGCAGGGGCGAATTAACCCTGTGCGGAGGCACTTTGAGTCATTTCAGGGGCACAACAAAGCAATGACGGGGCGCAGTGAGTTATTGCAGAGGCACAATGAGTCATTGCAGGGGTGCAATCAGCCTTTGTAGCGTGTGAAATTTCCCCGGAAAGCATTTTCAACGAAAGCATGAGGAAATTAATCCGTCCGGGAAATGTCAGGAGCATTGTAATTGCCGTTTTTTGCAACAACTAAGGTTTTTAGCTCTGTAATGATGAGAATACTCATAACAATCAGTTCAATAAAAAAATATAAAGCTCCGAAAAAAGTCAGGCTGTGGCGGTAATAAACCACCAGTATGAGGGTTAGGCAGGCATAGAGAAAGTTGGCTGCAATAATCAGGGACAAGTATTTTTTCCATTGTTTCGTGATAAAAAGAAAGCACAACACAGAGTAAGCGGCGTAACAGGCAGCGATGAAGGACAGACAGAATAAAACCTGCGGCGGCATACCAAAAAAACTTTCAAATCTTGCCAACACAAATGCCAGCAAAAAGGCAGTCAGACAGGCACCCAAAGCATCGGTCAGGAATAGCCGTTTGGGGTTTTCAACAAAAACAGCTATCATAGTAGGGGGCTTATTGTTCATCTTGCACCGGGCATTTTGAAAAAAAATAAATTTACCGCAAAAACTTCATTCCTTGTAGGTATGGTAAGAAATTGTTGCAAATCAAAACGGAGCTTTGGTAGCAACTTTATTATTCCCAAAGTTTTCCCTCCATATCGAGCCAGGGTCCATAGGGAATATTGTCTTTGGGGTCTGCACCAAACCGGATAACGTTACCATCCAGGTCTTCCACCTGCATTTCATAAGCCCATGAAAAATTGGTGGGCGGTTGCCGCACTTTTGCACCGGATTCACCGTATTCTTCATAAAGCAGGTCGGCATCTCCGATTCCGATATATAGCCAAGCCTTTCCAAGCCCCTGATCGCCTTGCGACAACATTATATTGGCCGGACCTCTTGACACGGAGGCGAAAATTTCTTCATAAACCCAGTCAATGGTAAAACCCAGTTGATTTTGGTAGTACTCTAAGCTCAAGGCCAGATTTTCTACCCGTAGAATAGGCGAGGCGGGGTGAAAGTTGATGTCCATGACATTTGGTTTAAGGGATTCCGGTTCCGGCAGTTGAGTTTCGATTGATGTCCGGGTGTTGGGTATATTACCTGTAAACCCAAATTGGACGGATAAATATAAGCTATTTAACTGAATTTCAGAAAGGCTGAATTGACTTGCTTATGTTGTTGTTACGGCTGTATGATGGCTTCCGCTTCAATTTCAACCACCAACGAAGGATCTATCAATGCCGATACCTGCACCATTGTGGCTGCCGGTTTGATTTTTCCGAAAAACTGCCCATGTGCCCGGCCTATGTCTTCCCAATGCGCATGAATATTGCATACATAGATGCGGGTACAAACCACGTCTTCCATCGAAGCCCCTGCTTGTTTCAGAGCGGCTTCTATTTTTTCGAGGATAAACAGGGTTTGCTCAAAGGGCTGATTGGGAAACTGTATTTCATCGCCATCTACTGCCGTAGTACCCGCAACTTTTATGATGTTGCCTACCCGCACCGCTCGCGAATAGCCCACGATATCTTCCCAAACAGCGCCTGAACTGATATTGATACGTTTCATAGAGTTATGTTTTACCGGTGATGCTGTTTTAAACCTATAATTCCAACTCTTTTGTCTTATATCTATTGTCTTACGTCTTGATAATGTTTAAAGTTCGAGTTTCAGACCGGCCAAAAAGTTGATGCCGGCTTGCGGATAATAATGGTTATAGTGTTGAGGAGCAACTGTGTTTTCCTGTTCAAACAACAGGAAATAGGTCCATCCGTTCGATTCATACAGGTTGTTAAAAAGGTTGTTAATCATCAGGCTGCACTCAATCGCTTTCATCCAGCGGGGTTGAATCCGGTAGGTGAGCAACAGATTGCTGAAAAAATAGGGGTCTAAGGCTCGATCGGGGTTAGAGGTATTGTCTAAAAACTGGCGGCCGACAAAGTTGTTCATCAGCGAAATGGCAGCTTGTTTAAAAGGCCGGTAACTGATGGAGGCATTGGCGGTAAAATCGGGGGAAAACGCAATATCGGTATGCCGATAGGAAATCAGGGTATCTCTCAGGTAGTTGAAATCGCTGTCAAAAACTCCGGTTTGTTGGTCGAAGGCTTCAATCTTGTTGATGCCGGTGGTGAAGTTGGCCTGAATTTCAATTTTACTGCCTGCTTTCAGATTGCCGTTCACTTCAAAACCGGTTCGATAGCTGACCGGCACATTTTGCTGGATGGGATAACCCACATCGTTCAGGTTTCCGGTCAGTACGAGTTGGTTTTTGTAGTGCATCAGGTAATAATTGACGTTTAAACCAAACCTTCGAAGGGAATAACGGTAACCTAATTCCACATTCCGAAGCTGTTCGGCCAGCGGGGGCTGATCGTTGTCAATCAGGTTGCTTCGGGTTGGTTCGCGGTGTGCCATCCCAAAAGAGACATAAAGGTTTTGGTGGGGAGCAACCTCAAAAGTAACGCCGGCTTTGGGGTTAAAAAAATGATATTCCGGTTCAATGCCGACTGCCCCTTTGTCTTCGTCGGTTCCTTCGATATGGTAATCAATCATCCGGTACTGAAGGTCGGTAAACAGCCCCCATTTGGAATTGAAACGGTACTCAGTTTTCCAGTACAGGTTTGCATCGTATTTGTCGCCGGTGTTTTCGTAATAGCGATGCCGGATGTTTCCGTTTGCAGCAAATTGTGCCCAGATCACTTCCCCGAAATGATCGCCGAGATAGCGGTTCGCACCCCCTCCTATTACCGTGTTCATCTTGTTTTTTTCATAATTGACAGAAAACACCATCCCGTAAAAATCATTGTCTAACCATTTGCGCCGGATGAGGTCGGTTGATGTAACCGGCACATAAAGGGTATCTTGTCCGGTTATTTGCTGCTGAAAAAACGAAGAATTTTCTAACCCGTAATCTGTCAGGTTTTGTTCGGGCTGAAACTCTTCATAATAACCCGCCCCTTTGGTATAGTGTGCTGCCACACTTGCCCTCCAATTGCGGCTTAACCGGTGAGAATAATGAAGTTGATAATGCTCCTGCCGGTAATTATCCACCTGATTGTCGTAGGTATAAACATTATAAGTTCTGTCTGAACCGAGCAGTTCCTGCGGAACACCTCCCCAAGCCTGATAGGTTTTTTCATGCCCCCAAAAAACAGTGGCTTTGAGCGAATTTTTGCGCCCGTAATAAGCTCCCGACACAAAAAAGGATTTGAGATTGGAAGAAGCGCGGTCAACATATCCGTCAGAAGTGATGGACGAGAGGCGACCGTCTATGGTAAATTTGTCGTCAATCAGCCCCGTACCAAACAATACAGCATAACGCTGCGTGTTAAAAGAACCGGCAGAGGCTTGTAATTGTCCATAGCCTGATGGTTGCATTTTAGTGCTTTGCAGGTTGACTGAAGCCCCGAAAGCACCTGCCCCATTGGTAGAAGTGCCCACACCCCGCTGAATTTGAAGATCTTCCAGCGAAGAAGCAAGGTCGGGCATATTGACCCAAAAAACGCTATGCGACTCGGCATCATTCACCGGAATTCCGTTCAGGGTGATGTTAATACGCGTAGCATCAGTTCCCCGTATCCTCATACCGGTATAACCGATACCGGCACCGGCATCAGAAGTTACCACTACTGAAGGTGTTTGCTGTAAAAGAAATGGGAGGTCTTGTCCCCGGTTGAGTATGGAAATATCTGTTTGGTTCAGGTTGGTATAGGTGGTGGCGGTATTGGGATTGGCTTTCAAAGCACTGACCAAAACTGCATCGAGCAACCTGTTGTCCGGTTTCAGAATAAAGTTAACGGAAAGGTTTCCGGTAACCTCCACCCTCTGAATTTGGGGTTGATAGCCCGTAAAACTCGCCTGAATCTGATAATTTCCCGGTTTGATACCTTTAATGATATAGTTGCCCGACCCATCGGAAGCAGCACCCGAATAGGTGCCCTGAATCGCAACGGTAGCCCCGTGCAATGGCAGTCCGGTTTCGCTGTCGGTCAGTCTTCCGGACAAGATATAGGAGGGGTTTTGGGCAAAAAGCGGGAAAACAGAAACCCAGATAAAAAACAAACAGAAATGGGTAAAACTCCGCATGGTGTTGTGGTTTACAGATTAAAAAATCGAACACACAGCAACCGGTATTTCGGGTTATTGCAGAAAAGGAAGTCCGGTAAAAAACTGGCACTTAGTTGATTTAACCTCATCCTGAAGGTGATGTATTACCCCTTGGTTGCGGATAAAAACCGGACAAGCGCTTCTGTCCATGCGAATTTGACTTCCTCCGCCGGAATTACCCGGGTCAGGTTCTAAGGGTATTATCTCAGCCTTGTCGTTTTCAGACAAAGCACCCCTGCTGCGTTATCAGATACATGAACCGCCATCCACCATTGATGGTTCGGATAGAATGAAAAAAAGATAACCAAGCCGCTCTTCACAATCAGAGCTTTAAGATTTTATTGTTGCTGATTAACATCAAACTCCTTGTGATTTGATCATAACTTATCGAAAATTATCCGTACATTTGGCAATCTATCATTGACTAATTATTGAATTTACGGGCAGGAGTCTTTGGGCTTGGTTTTTTATCGCAAACCATCAATATGCGTTCCCTCTTTACGTGTGGCTTTGCTTTGGTAAATCAGCTTACCCCTCCTGTTATCAGCTATATTGTTTATCTCTTTGGGTTCAATCATTCTTAACTGTAAATGGGCGAAAGAATTGAATTGCTGTCAATATTTTGCCGAATTGCCCAACGGAAAATCGTTTTGCCTTCTTTCGGGTAAGACGGTTCCAACAAAACAAAAGAATTGGTGCGCAATTTTTGCATTTCGTCAATTACGGGGTTTTCGATTTCCAATAGCTCCAGCAAAAATCCCAATCGTTTAATGACCGCTTGCGAATTGAAGCGCTTGGCATACTCAATCATCTTTGGGTAATCAATTTTATCTTTCGATTTGTGAATGGCTTTGGCAATTTCCGTAATGCCGCCTGCGTATTGCGGTTTAAAAAGGCAGTCAATGATTGTTTTTTCCAAATCGCTGCATTGCACTTTATTAAAACGGTCAATCCACGTTTTTTTGTTGCCGAAAAAATGTTCTTCGTTGTGATAAATAAATTGGAACGGAATACCTTTCACCAAAAGTGTTGCAGGCTTGATTTGTTTGTTTACCACGATTTGTTCTTTCAAATTCGGCTGAGTAGTCAGGCTGTAAATTTGCAAAGCCGAAAAGTAGCCGATGTAATATTCTGCCTCGCCAACCAAATACTGCGAAAGCAAATGCCAATCGGGCATAAAAGTTTCAGGGTCTTGTTCGAAAGGAACAACATAATAAAGTCCTTCTTTTACCCGCATCAGCAACCCCCGCCTCACCATATTGCCCAACATCCGCTTTACCGAATCTTTGGATGAACCGGCACACAAACCGTATGCTTCATCAATGGTAAAGCACTTTTGGTTTTGCCCGTTCAGCTTGTCCAATAGAGATGCAGCAGGATAAGACAGTATTTTATCTTTTATAGCCATTCAGCGTCATTAAAACGACACTACAAAGATATGAAAAGTAATTTTAGCAAGCAATAGTTCCTTAAATTTTATGATTTGAGGAGCGGCTTGGACTTTTAATAAGTCATTGCGGTAAAAGTTTAACCAAAATGTTGGCAAAGTAAAGCACGAAGAACGCTACGCGCTAACATTACCGACACCTCAACGAGAATATTAAACGAACTGTTGGCTTTTTACGATTGGGAAAATGTAAAAGCGCTGCCAAATGTGAGAACTGTTCTGTTGTTCTTTTACACCAATTATTACTCTTTTTACCGGATTCTGAACAATTATTGAACGATTACTGAACAATACGAACAATTACCGAACAATTGCTTACAGCAAATATTTTGCTCCCCTGCCTTTTGCTCCCGATGATTTCAAAATTCCTTTTTCGACCAATTTACTTAGTTCTTCTGATGAAAGTGTCTGTTTCGTATAGTTTATTTTTTGGTATATGGAATTTGTAATTGAGCTGTTTTCTTTTGCATACAACACAGCTTCCACTTGTCTTTAAGATAAACAAGCCGCTCTTCACAATCAGGGCTTTAAGATTTTATTGTTGCTGATTAACATCAAACTCCTTGTGATTTGATCATAACTTATCGAAAATTATCCGTACATTTGGCAATCTATCATTGACCAGCTATTGAATTTACGGGCAGGAGTCTTTGGGCTTGGTTTTTTATCGCAAACCATCAATATGCGTTCCCTCTTTACGTATGGCTTTGCTTTGGTAAATCAGCTTACCCCTCCTGTTATCAGCTATTTTAATCACTGTTCCATAAACCCTAACTTGTCTATGCGCATCCTTCACACAGCCGATTGGCATCTCGGACAACGATTTTGCGATTTGGACCGGAAAGAAGAGCACGATTTGTTTCTGCGTTGGCTTTTAAAAGCCCTGAAAGAACATCAACCCGATGCGCTGCTTGTCGCAGGTGATGTTTTTGATGTCGGTTACCCGGCCAAGTATGCCGAAACCCAATATTATGATTTCCTGAAAGAAGCGTTTCTGCTTTGTCCGAATATTATTATCACAGGGGGCAATCACGATTCGCCAAATGCCCTCAATGCCCCCCGAAACCTGCTGTCCTCATTTAATATACATGTGGTAGGAGGTGCTTTTGCCAATATAGAAGAAGAAATTATCCCGGTTAAAGACCTAAATGGCAACATTTTGGGCATCGTAGCCGCAGTTCCGTATTTGAGAGAAGGAGATGTGCGCACCCTGCAATCGGGTGAAAACTATCAGGATAAAATAATTGCCTACAAACAGGGTATCAAACAGCATTACCGGGAGTTATGCAATGCTTCGTTGCCCTACAAACAACAAGGTATTCCCATCATTGCCACCGGGCATCTCTATGCTGCCGGCAGTGTGCTGTCGGATACAGAAGACAAAGAGATGCACATCATCGGCCATCAGGGGCAGATGGAAGTTGAAATTTTCCCACCCGAATTTGACTATATCGCCCTTGGCCATATCCATAAACCGCAAATGGTCAATGGCAACCGGCATATCCGTTATTCAGGCTCTCCAATTCCGCTCAGTTTCAGCGAAAGAAACGACTCGAAGCAGGTTTTGCTGGCAGAATTTGAACCTCATCATGGACTTACCAATATCATTAGCCTGCCCGTACCATTGTACAGGAGTTTACACCGGTTCAAAGGCAGCTACGAATCGGTAATTCAACAACTCGGTAAGTTCGAACATGCTTCTGCCTTAAAATCCTGTTGGGCTGAAATTCACCTGCTCATCGAAACATTCAATTTCAATTTTGAAGAGCCGGTCAAACAGTTGGCAAAAGAAAAGAATATAGACATCCTGAAATTCCCCAATCCAAAATTTATTACAAACCCATCCGAACAAAATGTCGAAGAACCCGCCGATCTGGATTTTTTAGAAAACTCGACACAGGTTTTTTTAGAAAAATGTAAAGCCGGCAGAGTGTCCGAAGAAAATCTGACCGAATTAAAATACACGTTCAACGAACTGATGGAAATTATGAGCCTGAAAGAAAGCAACTGATACAGTTGAAAAGCTAAAAAACAATGATTTTCTGAGGAGATTTCGAAAAATACTTACCAACAAAGTAAAACACATGAAAATTCTATCAATCAGGCTCAAAAACCTGCACTCGCTCCGGGGCGAATGGCATATTCCTTTCAACGAAGGACCTTTGTATAATGCCGGCATCTTTGCCATTACCGGTCCTACGGGTGCGGGTAAATCTACCGTATTAGATGCAGTAACCCTTGCTTTATATGGCGAAATCTCGCGCCAGAGCGAGAATGGAGAGGTCATGTCTCATCATACCGGAGAATGTTGGGCCGAAGTAGAATTTGAAACAAACGGAAAATGTTATCGCTCCAGATGGGGACAAACCCGTGCCCGGCAAAAATCGGACGGTAACCTTCAGGCACATGAAATGACCCTGGCCGAATTGCCTTCCGGAATTATCATCGGCAACAAAATCAGGGAGGTTAAAGCAGAAATAGAACGATTGACCGGATTGGATTTTACCCGCTTCACCCAATCCGTCCTTCTGTCCCAGGGGGAGTTCGCTAAATTTTTGAAAGCAGATGCAAACGATCGTGCCGACCTGCTCGAACGAATAACCGGCACACAGATTTATGCCGAAATATCCAAACGCTGTTTCGAAATAACCAAAGAAAAACGAACCGCCTTCGACCTTTCAAAAGCAAAACTAAAAACCGACCTCCTGACAGAAGACGAAATACTGCAACTCGCCGAACAGCTTAGCAATTCAAACTCTGAAAGAGCCCAACAAAAACAAATCGCCGACACATTAAACCGGCAACTTCAATGGCTGACCGACCTGCAAAAACTCAGGCAATCCATCCAAAACACACAAACCCAACTTGCCGAAGTTGAACTAAAAAAACAACAGGTAAAACCCGATTTGGAGCGGTTAGCACAACACGAAAAAGCATTCGCTTTTATCAAACCCCTCAACATCTGGAAACAGACCTTCAGGGAAATCGCTTCATTGGAAGACAGAAAGCACAAACTCAGCCATGACATCATAACCTTGTCAGATGAGTTGAGAAAAATAGCTTCGGATGAAAAGTTATCAAATGAAATAAGTCAAAAAGCTCAGACAACATTTAACCGGCAACTCCCGCTTATTGATAGGGTCATGCAATTAGACACCCAATTGGCCGGGTTAAACAAGCAGCTTAACGAGGTAAATGAACAGGTTCAAAAATCTACTGAGGAACTGAATCTTATAACTGCCCGAATTGGCAAATTGGCAAAAGATGAATTAACCCAACAAAAAGAACTTCAACACACCATTTCATTTTTAGATGCCAACCGGCAAGACGAATCCCTGCCCCAAGCCCTTCCACGCTTGGAAGAACAAATTGCACAACTCGATCGGCAACAACAGCAAATCAGCGAATATTCTGATAAAAATCAAAAATTGAGTCAGGATTTAACCAACCTGCAGGATGAAGAAGGAAAACTGCAAACAGACCTTAAAACCCTGCAGGAACATCCTCAATCACTGTTGCAGCAACAGCAGTCCCTCGAGTCTGAACTCAAAAAGTATCCGGCAATTCAGACGTTGCAAGAACAACTTATAGCTCTCGAAAAAAGCCTGAATGCCCTTACGCGGCAACAGCAGCTATCGCAGGAGTATGTCCGTAAAACAGAAACACTGAAAAAAATCAGACAGGAATATACGACCCTGCGCGATAATTCAGAAGTTTCTGCCAACGAACTCGATGTTGTCCATAAACAATCAGAAGAAGCTTCCCAACACCTCGCCGCTTTGCGGAAACTTTTAGAATCGGAGCGTTTAGTGGCAAAGTATGAGCAGGATCGCCTTTTGTTAACAGACAATGAGCCTTGCCCCCTTTGTGGCAGCACACACCATCCCTATGCCACAGACTTAAAACAGAGCAAGGGTTCTGAAACCGAAACTATGATTCACACACAGGAGCAAAAGATTCAAAACTTCAGCACACAAATCATTAAACTGGAAAAACAAAAAAGTGCGTTAAAATCGAATTTGGAACAAAAAGAATCTGAAGGAAAGAATCTGAAAAGTGAATTGGAAAATCAGATAAAAAATGAGTTTGACGGACTCAATCTTTTGTTCCAAACCCAACATGCCATTGAACAACCCGATGATTTTAGCCTGTTATTGGCCGATATCAGGCAACAACAACAGGAACTTCGCCATCAAGCTGAAACTGCTAATAATTTAGACAAACAATATCGAGAGATAAAAGACAAATTGTCCAAAGCCCGGCAAGATGCACTTCAAAAAGAAGCGAGTCTGCAACAAAATCAGATTCAGATTTCAAATGTACAAACAAACCTTCAGGAAACCGGCCGGCAACTCCGGCATCAGCAAACAGCACTTGAAAAACTAACTGAACTCATTAACCAACAACTGTCGAACTATATTCGGGAACTGCCGGAGTCTGCTTCGCAATATCCCCGCCTCATTGATACCCTCAAGCAAAAGGCGCAGCTTTATCAAACTCATGCAAACAAAAAATCCGAACTGCAAAGCACAATCGCCAATACCCAAACTGCCTTGGTAAAGACCAAAGAGCTACAATCCGATAAACTTAATCAAAAAGACAAAGCTGAAACCCAACAAAATAGTCTCAATTCAGATATTAGCAAACTGAACACCGACAGGCAAAACCTGAGCAGCGGCTTTTTGGAAAAAGACCCAAACAAAGAAAGACTTCGTCTCCAAACTGAGGTTGATAATGCAAAAAATGCCTATCAAACTTTAGCCGATCAACATAAGGTAATGGGCACCCGCTTAGACTTACAAAAAAAACAGTTGAACGAAACGTCCGATGAGTTAACCAGAAAAAGCGAAGAAGGACAATATTTTTCTGAGGAACTTGAAGAGCAAATCAAGCCTGCCGGTTTTGCAACCATTCAAATTCTCAATGAAAGCATCATTGACAGCCTTGATGAACTCAATGCCATCAAGAACACGGAAAAGAAAATCCTAAAGGAAAGTGCCGAATTGAATGGCACCCTCCGGTCATTGCAAACAAATTTACAGGAACTGCAGGCAAATCAACTGACCGACCAAACTGCCGAAGAACTGCAAAACCGGCTCAACGATGCTGTTCAGCAACAGCAAAATCTAAGTCAGACCATCGGTCAAATTAACGAAAAGCTGGAGCAGGACAAAAGGCTAAAAACAGAAAACGAACAATTGCAAGCCGAAATTCTCCTGCTTGAAAAAGAACACCAAAGATGGGAAAGACTGAATAAAATCATCGGCTCGGCAAGTGGAAACGAATTTAAACGTTTTGCTCAGGATATCACCTTACAACAATTGGTACAACAGGCAAACATTCACCTCAAAAAGTTGAATGACCGTTACAGAATACAAAAACGCCCCGACAAAGAGTTGGACATGGAGATTGTGGATATGTATCAGGCTAATGTTTCCCGTTCGGTCAAAACCCTTTCGGGGGGTGAAAGTTTTTTAGTGAGCCTGTCGTTGGCATTGGGACTTTCCGACATGGCAGGGCGAAAGGCCAAAATAGAATCCTTATTTATTGATGAAGGGTTTGGCACATTGGACACCGGCACCTTAGACATTGCCATCAGCACGCTTGAAAATCTTCAAACCCAAGGTAAAATGATTGGAGTCATTTCACATGTCGAACTGCTGAAAGAGCGGATTACTACTCAGATACAGGTAATTAAAAAAAGCAACGGCAACAGCGAAATCAGAATACAGGCCTGAAATAGTTTGAAAATCCGGGTACAAATATGTAATATTGCACCCGTTAATCCGTTGTCATTTTACGAAAAAATAAACCTCCGTTAAACTCCGACTAAAACTTAATGTCTATTAAATCGTTACTCAAACAAACCAAACATAGCAATTAATCAATAACAAAAAAATAAATCAACGAAAAATGAAAAAGTGGATTTCTTTCCTTCTCATTGTCGGGCTTACAGTAAGCGTAAATGCTTTTGCTCAAAAAAGTGCTGACAACAAATCTAAAAATAAAAGCGAAGACAAAATACAAAAAGCAGGAGAGGTGAAACCTGCCGATATTCCGCAAGTAAAAAAACGCAGCATCGAAGAGCGGGCTACTATTTTAACTCAACACATGACTCAGGAGCTTAACCTAAATCCTGATCAGATCCAAAAAGTACATGCTGCCAACTATCAGGCTACCAAAGATATTGACTTCCTTCGCGAAAACCGCAAGACAAAAGCCCGTACTTTTAAAAGCGAAATTAAAGCGGCCTATGATAACCGTGAAAACGCCATTCGCGCTACGCTCGACCCACAGCAATTGAAAACTTATGATGCAAACAAAAGGAAAATGCGCGACATCAGAAATAACGACTAATTGTTAAATTAATCACCTGAAAATAAACTTATAAGTAGCCCCAATGTTTATGATATTGGGGCTATTTTATTTTACCCCTTGGCATACAATTTTTATGAATAGCAATGCGTTGATTCTTTTTCCCAAATTCATTTCAAATTCTCAACTCATAAACTTTTAATCACCCCTAAACCAAACATGAGTCAAACACTCGCAATTATCATTGCACTCAGTTTTGCAGGCACCAAATATGCAATGGCCTTGCTTTTTATTTTCAGCTACGACTTTACATTCTGGGAATCTATTCTACTGGCAACAGGAGGCGGAATGATGGGAGTTTTGTTTTTTTCCTTTTTCGGCGATGGGGTAAAAGCCCTTTGGCACAGGTTCTTTCCAAAAAAACCGGTTACTAAACTTGTCATCAATAAGCGCAGACGAATGATTGTTAAAGTAAGGCAAAAATATGGACTCGCCGGAATTGCCTTCCTTACCCCATTTGTCCTGACCGTACCGGTTGGGGTATTGCTTGCCCGCACGTTTTACAAAAACAGGCTACAGGTGTTTGCATATATGATGGTGTCTTTCACTTTTTGGTCTTTTCTGCTTTGTGGGTTATACTACTTGATAGGCATAGATTTTACTGCCTTGGTAAACTGACCCCCATTTTCCCTGTCATAAATGTAATTTTCCCGTCTTTATCGTATATTTCATTTCATAGTTTTTGGCTATGATGAGATGTTTTGCTATAATTGTAGTGCATAATTGCACAGGCTTTGTCTGTTTACATCAAACCGAAAAACATCTCAACATGAAATCAAATCTACGCTTGTTTCTTTTTTCACTGATCGTCTCAATTCTGAATTTGATCTGTTTTCAACAACAGGCAAAAGCACAGCTATTTGTTGACGGAAGTTATTCGCCCGATGAAATGGTTACCGACTTTTTTTCCACTACCTGTGTCAGTGTGTCTAACATTACCTGGGTTGCCGACACTGCTGCCACACAAATGGGATTCTTTGAAAGTTCTGCCACCAATTTGGGAATCAATGCCGGTATTTTATTAACTAGCGGTACAATTAATAATGCTGTCGGTCCAAACAATACATCGAGTCAGACTCTGGCAGTTTCCACAGAAGGCGATGCCGATTTGGAAAACCTGTTAGGAGAAATTTATGGCAGTTGGGATGCTTGTGTACTGGAGTTTGATATGGTTGCCACCGAAGAAGAATTAGTTTTTGAATACGTTTTCGGCTCGGAAGAATACCTCGAATACGTTGGTTCAACATTCAACGACGCTTTTGCTTTTTTGGTTACCGGCCCCGGCTATGACCCCAATACCAATATCGCCCTTATTCCAGGCACCACTACTCCGGTTGCCATCAACAACGTAAACCATTTGTCAAATACGGAGTTTTTTACGAATAACGAAACCGGAGTTGTCTTAGAAGAAACAACCATTCAGTATGACGGATTTACCACGCCACTTACCGCAACGATGAATGTCGTCATTGGTGAAACCTATCATATCAAATTGGTGGTAGCCGATATAGCCGACCAGGTATTGGATTCAGGCGTGTTTATCAGCGTAGGCAGTTTATGCGGTGGAGAACTAAGCCCTGTTTCGGGCTTCAAAGTACCTGAAGATTTGAGTGGAAGCACGACTGTTGCATTTGCTGATGACTCTAAATATGCCACCTCCTGGCTTTGGGATTTCGGAGATGGCTCCACTTCTACCCTTCGAAACCCGGGTGAACATACCTTCCCTGCACCCGGTATCTATACCGTCAGCCTGACCGTAGAAAATTATTACGAAGCTGTTACCTATACACAGGAACTCACCGTTGGCATCGTTTCAGGAGTTGGCAACACTCCAAAAGAGTTCCGCCAATTGACGGTCTATCCAAATCCTGCTACTGATCTACTGACCGTAGTACTACCTGAAGATGTTATTGAAGCAACCGTAAACCTATACAACAATGCCGGCCAGTTAGTTTTAAGTCAGGTTGCTCAAAATGGCGTTTCTGTTCAAATAGATTTGCAATTGCTGCCCGCAGGCTTGTATGTAGCAGAAGCGGTGAGCAACAACAGTACTATCAGAACTAAAGTATGGAAACAATAATATAAATGCAAAGGGAAGGCAACGGCCGGTAAACGACCGTTGTACTTTCCTTTTTTTATTACTCTTTTTTACTCCCAAAATATCCCCCACAAATGAAAACACAATTACACAAATCTATTTTGACTTTTCTCTGTATTGCGCTGAGTATTGCTAATTTTCAACAACAAGCAAAAGCCCAGTTGTTTGTTGACGGCAGTTATTCTCCAGACGAAATGGTGACCGATTTTTTCTCTACCACCTGCGTCAGTGTGTCCAATATTACATGGATTGCCGACTCGGCAGCCATGCAAATGGGATTTTTTGAAAGTTCGGCAACCAACCTTGGGATCAACGCCGGAATTTTACTCACTTCCGGTAACATAACCAACGCTGTTGGACCAAATAACAGCTCCGGCATTACCGCTACCACTACCAATTCCTACAGCGATCCCGACATTAACGCCATAGTTAGCGACTACATCAGTTACGATGCTTGTGTGTTGGAGTTTGATATGGTTGCCACCGAAGAAGAATTGGTTTTTGAATATGTTTTTGGGTCTGAAGAATACCTCGAATTTGTCGGCTCAGCCTTTAACGATGCCTTCGCATTTTTGGTTACCGGTCCCGGCTACGATCCCAATACCAATATTGCTCTGATACCCGGAACTACGACACCTGTAGCCATCAACAACGTAAACGACTTATTAAACTCCGATTATTTTGTTTACAATGAAATGGGTGCTGATACCTTGTTAAGCACTATACAATATGATGGATTTACCACACCCCTTACTGCCACCATGAATGTCGAAATTGGAGAAACCTACCACATAAAATTGGTAGTAGCTGATGTTGGAGACATGATTTTAGATTCCGGTGTGTTTATCAGTGTAGGCAGCTTATGCGGCGGAGAGCTAAGCCCTGTTTCAGGGTTTAAAGTGCCCGAAGATTTGAGCGGCACCACTACTGTTTTGTTTACCGACGATTCCAAATACGCCACTTCCTGGCTTTGGGATTTCGGAGACGGCACCACTTCTACCCTACGCAACCCCGGAGAACATACCTTCCCCGCACCCGGCATCTATACTGTCAGCCTGACTGTTGAAAACTATTACGAGGTCGTTACCTACACACAGGAACTCAGTGTTGGATTGGTTTCCGGAATCGGCAACAACGCCGGCGATATCCGCCAATTGACCGTCTTTCCCAATCCGTCAACCGGTTTGTTTCAGGTTGCCCTCCCGACCGACATGATTTCTGCAACGGTAAACCTGTATGACAACGCCGGAAAGATGGTTCTCACCACAGAGACCTTGGGCGGTATGCCCGTTCAAATAGATATGCAGTTGCTGCCCGCGGGACTGTATGTGGCAGAAGCAGTGAGCAACGGCAGCACAGTCAGAACTAAAGTTTGGAAACAGTAAGCACTGAATGCTGAAAGTTTCAAACCGGGGTCCTAAAAATTTTATTCACACCGTCAAAACCGCTTTGATGCACCCGTCGGCTTTGGTATCGAAAATGCGGTAGGCTTCGGCACCTTGGTTCAGAGAGAAGCGGTGGGTGATGATGTCGGTTGCCCGATAGGCGGAAGGGGTTTGAGCGGCCAACAATTGGGGCATAAAATAGCGGGCAGGGGCGCGGCCTATTTTGAAGGTAACGTTTTTGTCGTAGGCTTCTATTGGGGAAAACGAAAAGCGTTCGGTGGTATGAACGCCCACGCTCGAAATAATTCCTCCCGGTCGCAGAAGTTGATAGGCAAGCCGCATGGCACCGGGGCTTCCAACGGCTTCCATGACTGCATCGGCACCCCTGCCTTTTGTGGCTTCCTTAATGAGTTCGTCTGCATGTTGCAATCCTGTATGAACGGGAATGGCGTTAAACGATTGGGCGATGTTCAGCCTTTCAGGAACGGTATCCAGGGCATATACCGTGTTTGCCCCCAATTCTTTGGCGGCCAATACGGCCATCAATCCCACAGGGCCGCAACCGATTACGGCATATACCCCGTCGGGTTGGATATTTGCCTGCACAGCGCAATAATATCCCGTTGCCCGCACGTCTCCCGCCAATAGTGCAGCTTCGGGCGGTATTTGGGAAGAATCGAAGGCCAGCAGAGTGGATTCAGCAAGGGGTACTCTTACGAAGGCGGCCTGCCCTCCGTGCAATCCTTCTCCGTTTTGAACCCATCCGTACAACTGTCCCTGCGTGCATCGGCAGGTTAACCCGATTTGGCAATAATAGCAATGTCCGCAGTTGGTGGTAAACGGGCTGACCACCCAATCGCCTGCCGACAACCGGCGTACCTGTTTACCCGTATCAACTACCTGCCCCACAAACTCATGCCCCATTACCGTGCCGATATCTAATCCGGTCTCACGGCCATGATAAACATGCAAATCAGAACCACAAACAGCGGCTACTTTTACCTGTACAATAACATCGGTATCTTCTAAGATTTTTGGTTCGGGTGCCGACGTAGTATAGTCAATTTGTTGTATGCCTTTAAAAACCAGAGCGTTCATAGTGCGGACAATATGAAGAAAAGATTGAGAACCGTTTGCTTAGTCATTGGTTTGTGGGGCTTGTAACCACATTTTTCGGATGGCAGTCTGTGTTTCGGTTGGGTTGGGGGTATTCCTGATTTGATGGTAGCGTTTTTTGTCCATCCGGGTAGCAGGCGCACTCAATTCCACCTCTTCTCCGTTTCTGATTACCACAACCCGCATTGTATCTCCGTCTTTGAGGTCGGCGGTTGCCTCTTTAAAGAAGGTCTCCATATCGGTCAGGTCAATATCTTTACCGTTTACATTGACCAGTTCGTCGTTTACCTGATACCCCATTTGATTGCTAAAGGCGTTTGTAAGGTCAAGTTCTCGGATATATAATCGAAATGTTTCGGGGTTAAAACCAACGGTAGCATTGCCCATAATGGAAAAATCTGAGAAGGTTTCTTCGTCAACATAGTCTATTCCAACCAAGCTGAATATTTCGGCATAGGGAAGAGGCTCATTTCCCAACACATAGCGTTCAAAAAAGCGTCCAATTTCTGGGTTGGTCATTGCTGTAATTTCGGCAAACAAATCTTCGTCTTTAAAAGGGCGGTCTTTTCCATATTTACTGCTCAGGTCGGCAATTAACCGGCGAAGGGTATATTTCCCTCCGGAGGTGGCCAGTAGTTTGATATCTAAGCACATACTAATCAGCGCTCCTTTTTCATACACATTCTGATATTGGTTTTTGTATTTGTCCAGACTGCCTTTGCTGAGCTCGGTAAAGGGAAGGGTGTCATTGAAATGCCGGGTAGCATTGACAATTTTATTGCGCAGTTTGTCGAAATAAGTTGCCTCATCGAGTAGTCCGTATTGAACCTGAACATGGCTTGCCGCATATTCGGTGCTCCCTTCATATAACCAAAGATGCTGAGACATTTTAGGTTGGGTAAAATTGAAATAGTGAATTTCTTCGGAGTGCAGATTCAGAGGAGTAACGATATGGAAAAACTCATGTGCCGCTACATCAATAACAAATGGAAGCAAGGCTTCCTGCGGGTATTCGGGCAGGTAGTACAATGAAGAATAGGAATGTTCCAATGCGCCTTGCATAGGCTGGGATTCCGCTATCGGAACAAAATAGAACAGAAATGCGTATTTGTTGACCGGAAGTTTATCGCCTTGTAAATAATCTTTTATAGCTGCCAACATGAGGCTGATATTGTTGGCCAGATATTCGGAAGTAACCATTTTGTTGGGTGCGTACACCGAAATCAACACCTGCGTGCCGGCTATGTCAACAGAGGTCGTATCGGGAAGGTTATACATAATGGGAGAATCCACCAAAAGCCCATAGTTATCGGTAACAAACACATCTTTGGTGTTAGTATTGGATTGCGGGATTAGTCCGGTTGCTCCATAAAAACCTGCAGGTTTGGTAATTTCAACCCGGAAAGGTTGGTTTTCCATGTTTTCAAAGAATCCAAAGAATCCGTGCGTATTGAGGATAAAGTTTTTCCCTTCCTGAATATTGGTGCCCGACATCGGATAGATGGGGGTATTTCCAAGGTCAGCATCAAAAGTGTCGTCCACTTTATAGGTGATGGTTGCTAACTTATTGGCTTTGCTGATTTCCCATCCGTTGGTATCCACTTTTTTTACTTTCAGGGCTTTTCCTCTTTTGTCGAAGGCTTTTAATTCAGAAACAAATCTGCCAAAATCGGAAATGGAGTAGGTTCCGGGTATGATTTTCGGAAATCTGAAAGTAGCCTTATCGTTTTTAATCTCAGGCACTTTCAGCGTTACGCTCAGTTGGTCGTTCGACACTTTATTGAGGTCCATTGAATATTGGTAAACGTTATTAACCTGTGCCCAGGCAAATAAGCTGGAAAAGGTCAACAAAATACCGGTGGTTACGGCAAGGAAGAGATTTTTTTGCATAATAAATTATTTTGTTGGCAATTTTACCCAACCTACAACCAAAGGTTTGGTTTTAATCGGGGAAAAAGGGTGGTATAATGAATGAGAAAATAAACAGTTAAACAAGTTGACAGTTGAAAGAAACAGCTATTGAATTTTTATTGTTTTAATCGGGGCAGTTTTTCATGTGTACTTTTTAAGAAAAATTGAAGCTCAATACAAATGATGGGTTTGGGTTTGAGTGGCCGGAGATAGGTAGGTTATTGTTTGGTGGCCGGAATATTGAGGTTACTTTACCTGAATAGCAGACAGGCCAAAAAATAAACCCAAACAAGACAGACCGATGTTTGAACAGGAGCGGTATTCTCATATTGATAGTCGTCTAAAACAGTGGGGTAAAGACATTAGTCTGTCGCAGGAAAGTACAATTACTTACCAATAGAAAAACCGGATATAGTCTTGCCATTGTTATTGGCCCGGTTTTATTGCAATGTTATGCTTTTTTCACCATTATTTCGAAATTACCCTAAATCAGGTTAATGGTTGAGGTTGTGCTGCGAGCTACGGGTTTTCGCTTTTCTTTTCCTGCACAAGTTGTTGGCAAACTTCATCAACTGCAAGGGGTATGAAATCCATGATTTCTAAAAAAGCGGCTATTTTTTCGGGCGAAAAACGGTTTAGAATTTGGCTGTTAACGCGGTAAACACCTTTAAGCGCTAATTTTCTCATTTCTATCCCATAGTCGGTGAGGCAGATGAATACCTTGCGGTTGTCGTTGCCTGATTTGCGCCGAACAACTAACCCTTTTTCTTGCATGGTTTTGAGCAACCGGGAAAGGCTGTTGGGTTCCATGCCCATGCGCGGGGCTATATGAGTTACCGGAGTACCTTTTTCTTCGTTGATAGTGAGCAGGATAAACCCGGTGGCCATTGTGCTGTTGTATTCGGCAGCCATTTCGTTATACATCCGAGCAATTTCGTGCCAAATCGAACGAACTTTATAGACCAGAAATGCTTCGGCAACTCTGGCAAATTCGTCATTGTAAAGTTTTTTCTCGTCCATTTGGCAAAGGTAAGCCCCTTTTTTATAATAATAAAAAAACAAACGGATAAGGTTTTGGATGCAACAAAGGTTAACCGGAAAAGATATCGTCAGATGCTAATAATAGTCTTCCAGCAACACTTGTGCTGAGGATTGTCCCTTGATGGTAAGCGTGGCTCTGAGGGCATCGGAACAAAAAGAAAGTTTTTCAATAGCAATTTCTGAAATGGCAGATTCAAATCTGACATTTTCAATTTGCTGGCTGCTTAAAAATTGGTGCAAGAACAGGTTCAATTCGGTTAATTGTTCGTTGATCAGTTCTTGAATGGTATCGCAGAGTTTGTCGGCTAACTTTTGGCCGGCAATCCGGTTTACCAATCGCAGAATATAACTCGAAGTGTCGAGTTCAAATTCAAAATTCCGGAGCACCAAAGTTTTGTTTTTTAAATCAAACCACGGAGTGAAACTGATAAACGCCTTGCCTCTCATAGAGCCTTTAAATGCTGCTTCGGCGAGAACTTTATTTTTATCCGGCACAGCATACAATACTACCCTTCCAAACCTGAGATGAAAGCGATTATTGAAAAACCGGAAGGTATATTGGCTAAGATGTTTGTCAATGACCTCCGCAATTTTTTGGTACTTGAGATGATTGACCACTCTGACGATAGACTCGGGTTGGCCGCTTTCCATCATTTTAAGCGGAAGGGCGTTGGGCAAGGGGGCTTTTTGAAGAGTGCCGGACGGAGATGGAGTATCCGTTGTTGTTTCAACTTTTCCATTAACACACAAAAGTAGTTCGAGCTGTTTGGCTTTGCCTGCAATCTGTATGACAGAGAAATAGGCTTTTTGAGGATGGCATCGCAGCCATAAGTCAGGCTCGTCCCAGATTTTGAAGGATTGTTGAAGGGTTTCCCAAACTGAAAGAGCTATTTCTCTGAAGTTTAACTGCTCGGCGATGACCTCATCAATTTTACCAATCCACAAACCGACAAACCGCTCTAATTCTTTTTCAATGGCGGTCAACGCCCCTACTGGAACTCCTAAAATTCTCAGTTCCGGACTAAGCAACCAATTAAACTGCTCCACTTCTGTCCGGGTAAATAGTTGCCAATCTGCTTTGAGGTGCATTTGAATTCTGGCCTTGACCTGTACCTGCATCACCGCTTCCAGAGGCATGAGGGTCAGCAATAAACCTTTATCCTTGACGGCAACTTTGACTTGCAGGGGCAAGTAAAGGTAGAGTTCATTTTCTTCGGCAGCAATCTGAAGAACAGACATTTTAGTTACTTCAACCGACACCGTATAAGGAAGAAGGCTTTGAGCAATTCCCAATTGCATGGTAGAAGTCTGATAAATAACATACCCGTTTGGCAGATAATGGTTAATCAGCCCTTCGATTTCGGATAGGGCTAACCTGGCCTTTGTGAAGGTTTGAGACAAATCCCCCTCGCCCGATTCCTGCATTTTTGCAATTTCGGTTATTTCAGATATATGAATGTTCGGTTTTCTCGACATGATTGCACAAAGTTCTTACTTTTTTTGCAACTACTTGCTATCCCCTGCTTTGGGTTATTTGAGGTTGAATTTTAATAACAAAAAACACTTGTAGAATAGCTCATAGTTTCTCAAGTTTTGCTGTTATCTCTTCATTCAGCCTTGCTTTTGTCTAAACAAATGTTACATTTTAAACTTGGACAATAAAACAGGCGGTGCAGTTGATTATCTTTAACTCTCAACTTCCGGCAGGTTTGAGTTGCCTTCTATCTGCTGTCATTTGCAGAAACTAACCCGCAATATTGTATCTTTACGGCATGATTGCGTGTTAAACATCAGAGTGACCAGAATTATAGTTATCCCGCTGAATCTTTCCGACCATGCAAACCCAAACATATCATATAAAATTAGAGCAGTTTGAAGGCCCTTTCGACTTGTTGCTTTTTTTTATTGAAAGGGACGAGTTGGATATTCACGATGTGCCGATTGCCCGGCTTGCCGATGAATTTCTGGACTATATACACCTGATGGAGCGGCTGAACATAGACCTTGCGAGCGAGTTTATGCTCGTTGCTGCTACCCTGATGCACATAAAAGCCCGCCTGTTGCTGCCGCGAAAAGAACTGAATGAAGCCGGTGAAGAAATAGACCCGAGACAGGAATTGGTACAACGGTTGTTAGAATACAAACAATATAAGGAGGTTTCCGTACAAATGGAGGCTTTGGAAGAGGCGCGTTCCATGCGGTTTGAACGGGGAAATCTGGAAGAAGAAAACGAATATATTGCCCAAAAATTCAGCACAGAAAACGAAATTGAGGCCATTTCGCTCTATAAACTGCTGCAGGTTTTTTCACAAGTAATGGACAAATATGAAAACCGGAATCAAAAAGTTCGTTTTTCAGTAGTTAAACACCCCTATACCATCGGACAGCAAAAAGATTATTTCCGGATTTTAATGGTTGGTAAAAGCCGCGTTTCTTTTGAAGAGGTTTTCAGCGATTGCGAAAACCGCATAGGCGCTATTTTCAGATTTTTAGCGCTGTTGGAACTGATTCAGGAAACCTGGCTTCAAATTCAAACCGGTCTGGATGTCAATGTTTTCTGGATTAGCCGGAATGAGGAGACAGAAGCCGGCAGTAGTTCCGGCTTTGAAGACGATAATGCGGATATGGCGATTGCCTGAACCGGGCAAACCACGCTTTTACCAATCCTGTCTGTCCGAAATTATATCAGATTAGATTTATTTCCCGCTATTCATCCTTAAAAATAAACACATGAGGTTTGTGGATTTTGCCGGTCATCAAGCCTCTGTACATACCCTCGGTATTGAATTGCATGGCAATATTGCCTTGTTTGTCTATGGCAATTACCCCTCCTAAACCTCCTTGCGGCAGTAATTTTTCAAAAATAACCTGCCGGGCAGCCGCTTCTACCGACAAACCCCGGTATTCCATCAGTGCCGATATATCATAAGCAGCTACATTCCGGATAAAATATTCACCGTGTCCGGTTGCTGAAACGGCACAGGTTTTATTGGAGGCAAAAGTGCCTGCGCCAATAACCGGAGAATCTCCGATTCTACCGAAACGTTTATTGGTCATGCCGCCTGTTGAGGTGCCTGCAGCTAAATTGCCGTTTTTGTCCAAAGCCACAGCCCCCACGGTGCCTAATTTTTTAATGCCCGATTCGCTGAGTTCAGTTTTAAATCCGGTTCCGTCAGAAGGGGGCGATTTGGTTTCCTGTTCTTTTATGTTTTGAAGTGCTTTTTGGCGAAGGGGTGTGATGAAATAATCCGGATCAACAATTTCCAACCCCTGAGTTTTGGCAAAATCATCGGCACCGGCTCCAATCATCATTACATGCGGTGAGTTGTCCATCACCATCCTTGCGGCAAGAATGGGGTTTTTTACCGTTTTGACTCCTCCTACTGCACCGGCCTTACCGGTGTTGCCGTCCATGATTGAGGCATCTAACTCCGCATACCCCTGATTGGTCAATACAGCCCCTTTGCCTGCATTGAAAAGAGGAGAGTCTTCCATCATTACGATGGCGGCTTGAACGGCATCAACGCTCGATCCGCCTTTTTCCAAAACAGAATAACCGGCAAGCAGCGCTTCGGAAAGTGCCTGACGGTATCGTTGTTCCAAACTGTCGGACATGTCTTTTTTAAGAATGATTCCGGCACCGCCATGTATGGCAATAGCAATAGGAGCGGTATTTTTAGGCATAGTTTGAACGGTTAGTTCAGTCTTGATATCGGGTTGTTTAAAAAAGACAAATAACCACATAAAAACGGAAACCGCCAAAAGGAGGGGAACTTGATTCAGTTTCATGGCTGAAATTTTGGATAGGGAAGTACCGGGAATGTTTGACGTAAAAATACGGTATTTGCAAACTAAAAAACAAATTGTTGCAGATGTAAGCCGGTTAGGTTCTGTTTAAATTGGCGACCCAATCGAAGCTTTTTAGGGATAAAGTCGTAAAAACTGTATCCATCTCCACTACACTCATTTTCATGCTTCCAATAACCCCAAATCTGCCCCCAAAAAACCTTGTTGCACCCCTGCAAAGCTTTATTGCACCCCTGCAATAGGTTAATTCACCGCTGCAATAATGCAATGTGCCCCTGCATTGCTTTATTGTACCCCTGCGATGGCTTAATGTGCCTCGGCAATGGGTCAATGCGCCTCTGCAATACTTTAAATCACCTCCGCAAAAACTTGTTGCACCTCTGCAATGCTTTTAATCGCCTCCTCATAGACTCATTGCACCCCTGCATTACTTTAATGTACCCCTGCAATGAGTTATTGCAGGGGTACATTGAGTTATTGTCAACCGTATTTTTTGCAACAAATTTTGTTTATTCTAAATGGTTAAAAAGGATGTGCCCCCTGATTTTAGAGGTGTGTCCGTTGTTTTTTGTTCTATGGTTGCCCAATTTTCGAGGCGTGGTGGTCTGTTTTCAAGAGAGGATATGTGTTTTTTGTTACTCGCCTCTAAATCGGGGACTGAGTTGGGTTCTTTAGAAGTTAATGGTAAAAAAGGATATTTCACCGGATTATAGTAGCTTGTTATTAACCCTATCCGGTTGAATAAAAATTTCGGATTTTATAGCTATATAATTAGTAACCCACTTAATCTATGCTGTATTAAAGGAGCAGAACTCACAATTCATGGAATATATTTTTTGCCGCAAACCCAAAAATAGCTTTTTTAAAATTGACTTCTTAAATTTGTATATCAGACCTTGATGATGTTACTACAATTGTTGAAATCACAAAATTGAATACGATGGATAACACATTAATAGCGAAAGCAAAATCATTCTTCACCTTGTTTCTTTTCTTTGTCTGTTTAAATGGTTTATCCCAAAACAACGTCCGGGCATGGTATGCAGACGGGCAGGTTTTTGTGGTGTGGGAAATCAGTCTGCCGATTGAGGAAACGTATGCCATTTACGCCAGCCCGAATTCGTTTACCAATACCGCCGATGCCACGTTGGTGGGCCGGCCTTTTGCCCTGGAATACCTTGGCTTTGGCTTGAAAGACAACCTGCAGGACACGACCGCCACCTTCCGCATACCCGATGGGCAGGGCGGTCTTTACCAATTGGCACTTCTCGAAGGGCTGTTTGTTTTCACCCCGCATCAGACCGGCTCCCTTTATTTTGCAGTTACCAAGTGGGGGGACAACGCCGTTACACCGGGGCAAAACATTACCGAAGCTGCCGTGCCGTTTACTTACGACCCCTTTAACGACCCTGTGGAATGTCATTTACAGCGCACATTCCCCTCTCCTTTCACAACCGGATATGCCTGTTTTGCTTATATACTGTGGGCAGATGGCAGGCAGAACCACTGGGAGGGTCGTCCCGATTTTCCTATTATGGCCAATGCTGCCAAAAACGGAATGCCGGGGTTGTTTCTGGTGAGTGCTCCCGTCAACCTCGACACTACGAACACCTTCCCACTTTCCGTCTGGCTGCATGGCGGCGGCGGGATTGCTCGGCAGTCGCTGGCAGGTTCGAGAAAGGAGGTCAACATCAACCCGCAAGACGGCATTTTGGTGGCGCATGACGACAAGATATACGGCCGAAGGGGCGACACACCGCCCCACCCCGACCAGCCCTCGTGGCATTTCGGCTGGGGTAAAAGCTATGACCCTTTCACGCCAAACCTGACGCTTTCGGCAGATACCATCATCAACTACACACAGCGGCGCTACGTTTGGGTGGATGAATGGCTGTCAAGCCGTTTTAATGTGAACACACACCTCATCAACATACATGGCCACAGTATGGGCTCGGCCGGTGCACTGGCTTTGGTGAAATGCTTCCCGGAGCATTACGGCTCAGCAACCATTTTCAACACGGGCTGCGCCGGCCCTGAGGATGATTCTAACACGAATTACATTTTCGGAACCAATGCGGACAATTTTCCTACTAACCTGACCAACAGGAATAACGAAGCTGTCCGCTTTTACGACCTCTGGGACTTGCACACCAACTGCTCTCCCTTGCGCGACATCCCGATCATCAGGCATTGGCACGGTAAAAATGACAACAACGGCACGATGCGATGGAGCCCCACAGTGGTCGAAAATTACATCACCTGCGACTCTCTCGGTACAGGAGCCCAAAACCACTGGAGCGAGCGCCCACACGGAATTGACCTGGCACCGGATTTTAATGACCACTGGATTATGGGAATCCCCGCCACCCAGCAAACTATGCTCGACAATGTGGATTTTGCAGAGTCCCGGTTTCACAACGATGAGTCTTTCCCTGCTTTTTTCAACCACCGCCTTGATGCTAAAAACAACGACCCCGGTACAGGTCTCATCGGAATCAACAATGGAGACGGAGACAACTGGGGTACCTGGGGCGGCTACCACCGATGGGAAAATGTGCTGGAATCGCTCAGCTCCTGGCAAGTAACGGCATGGCTTGAGAGCAACTCTATTTTCTCCAACGACCACTCGCCGGAAGACTTTCTGACCGCCGACTTAGCCATTCGAAAGCCTCAGATGTTCAAACCCCTAACCGGACAAACAGTTTTTTGGACAGTAACAGACCTCGACACAGGCAACACCCTGCAGAGCGGCACAGCAACCGTGCAGAACGACGGTCTGGTGGTCATTCCGCAGGTGGCGGTTTTCAAAGAAAATACCCGGAAAGTAGTCATTACGATAAGCACGAATGCCACCTTGACGGAAGAACTTGCATCAGAAAATTTACAAATCCGCATTTACCCAAACCCTGCAAGCAGGTCCGTTTTTACGGAACCCGATTGGCAGTCCGTTACCATCATTGACATGAATGGCAGAGAAATCAGCAGTTGGAAAGTGAATACTCCCGGCCAAATTTTGGATGTTTCAAATTTGTCAAGTGGACTTTATTATATGTTCATAATCATGAAGGATGGTAATCAAAAAACAGGTAAATTTGTCAAGCAGTAAGTGTAATTTTTAAGATTTAAAGCTTAATTGACAAATGGAATATGCTGCGGTTTTGCGGGTAAGTGAAGTGGCTGTCCCCGATTTTCGAATTTTTCAGGAGCTTTTAGGGCATAATAGCTCTACTACCACCAAACGATATACCCATGTAAGCAATCGAATTATCCAAAGGATGCTAAGCCGCTTTGATAGTTTGGTAAAGTAAAAAATTGAAAAATGCGCAGGTTTTTGCGTGTAAGTAGATGTTGGCGGGCACAATTTTTGACAATTTTAGCCCTGATTTAGTGAACAAAAGAGGGAATAATTACCTTTAAGCAACATGAGGACAGAACTTGACATAAGTGCAAACATGCTTACATGGGCGATTGCCCGTGCTGGTTATGACTTGCACGAGTTTATAGGAAAAGTTCCCAATGTTCAATTGTGGATTAAGGGTGAAAAAAAACCGACAGTAAAACAACTTGAGGATTTTTCTAAAAAAGTTTATCTTCCTTTTGGGTATTTGTTTTTACCAAATCCCCCAGAGGAGAAACTACCTATACCCTTTTTTAGAACAAACGACCCACAGGCAACCAATGTAAGTGTTAATGTATATGATACTATCTTGCTTTTGCTGCAAAGACAAGATTGGTTAAAGGAATATCTAAAAGATAATGACTTTAAACCCATTCCCTTTGTTGGAAAATTCAAAGGAACAGAAAACATTGCAACGATTGTTTACGATATTAGACAAACACTTGGGTTAAGAGAAAATTGGGCAAGCCAGTTTGACACATGGGAAGAATCCCTAAATGTCTTAACACATAAAATTCAAGAAGCTGGTATAATAGCAATGTTTAATGGGATTGTTGAGAATAATACGCACCGCCCTATTGAAGTTGATGAATGTAGAGGATTTGTTTTAGTTGATGAATATGCCCCATTCATGTTCATTAACAATAGCGACAGCAAAGCCGCTCAAATGTTTACAATTGTTCATGAATTAGCTCACATTTGGACTGGCAATAGTGCAGGATTTGACTTTAAGAAGTTAAAACCTGCTGACAATCCAATAGAAGTGCTTTGTGATAAAGTTGCTGCAGAATTTTTAGTTCCCCAAGCTACATTCCACGATGTTTGGCAGAAATATCCAAAAATAAAGACTTGTTCTAGATACTTTAAAGTAAGTGAAATTGTAATTGCAAGAAGAGCATTGGATACTGGGAAAATTACTCTTCATGAGTTTTACAGTTTTTACGATGAATATATTAATCGTGAAATAAAGAAAAAGGACAATCAAATAGGCGGAGGAGATTTCTATGCTACTACAAAAAAGAGATTGAGCTTGACTTTTGCAGCTCATGTAAACAATGCTGTTAAATCAGGCAAACTATTGTATCGAGATGCTTATCGTTTAACAAGTTTGAAGGGTGATACTTATCAAAAATTTTTCACTCAACATTTCTAAATCAGCATGTCGATATTCATAGTTGATAGCAATTTTTTCATAGAAGCACATCGAGCAACATACCCACTTGATGTAGCTCAAAGTTTTTGGAATAAGGTGAAGCAATTGGCTGAAGATGAAAAAATTGTAAGTATTGACAAGGTAAAAATAGAATTGTTTGACCACGAAGACGCTCTAAAACACTGGTGCGTTAGCAATTTACCACAAGACTTTTTCAAAGATACCACAACTGTAATACAACAATATAGTCAAGTAGCCACTTGGGCTGCATCTATGAGCTCACACTACTTACCAAGTGCACTATCAGAATTCTTAGATGCGAACGAAGCAGATGCTTATTTAGTAGCTTATGCTTTAGCAAACTCTGCAACTCGCATTGTAACAACTCAAGAAATAAGTCAACCAAACAAAAGAAACAAGATAAAAATACCTGAGGCGTGTAATGCGTTTGGTGTTCAATATTGTAACACAATAGAGATGTTTAGGCGACTTGGTGAAACTTTCTAATTGGAAATTTATTTACAAAATGTAATCTAAGGCAGCCGCTAACACGGGTAACTGTTGCACATCTACTCAAAAACCACTAAATACCCGATTTTAAAAAAAAGTTGTCCTCAAATTAAAGGCTTTTGCTGATTGGTGGGCTAATTGGTCTTGATAAAGCAACTTGGATAGAAATAATTGTTGTAGGATGTTTGCAGTATTTCCTAAAAACATCAATAAACCGAACAGGGTTATCTGCACCGATGCTGCTCTCCAGACAGATTATTTATATCTGCCTTCGGGGTGTTCCTTGTAAGTATGCCGCAGTTTAAAATATTAGTGTATTTTTGTGGAGTGAGTTTTTCACAAGCTGACGTTATGTGCCATTCTAAAAGACGGTGCAACAACGAAATAACTGAGAACAAAAACAGACAATATTACAAACTGACAATCTGTTTTTTGACTAAATTTGAAATAACTTTTAATTGAATTTGAAAATGGAAATATTAGGTAACGAACAACATAAAATTATTCATGGAGACGCTTTGGAAGCATTGAAAACGCTACCCGACAACTCTGTGGACTTAATTTTTGCCGACCCACCCTACAACATTGGCAAAAACTTCAACGGACACATTGAAAAATGGAAAACGGAAGAAGCATACCTTGAATGGTGCTACGAGTGGCTAGACTTATGTATTCACAAACTTAAACCAAATGGTAGTTTTTATGTAATGACAGCGACACAGTTTATGCCGTTTTTTGACATTTATCTTCGCAAAAAGTTAGACATACTTTCCCGACTTGTTTGGTATTACGACAGTTCAGGCGTTCAAGCAAAAAAATACTACGGTTCAATGTATGAGCCGATTTTGTTTTGTGTAAAAGACAAAAACAACTATACTTTTAACACAAACGACATTTTAGTAGAAGCAAAAACAGGAGCAAAACGCAAACTTATTGACTATCGTAAAGCCGTTCCGACAGTTTACAGTTCAGAGAAAGTCCCTGGCAATGTTTGGGAGTTTGCAAGGGTTCGTTATCGTATGGACGAATACGAAAATCATCCGACACAGAAACCAATCGCTTTACTTGAAAGAATTATCAAAGCAAGTTCAAACGAAGGTGATTTAGTTATGGACCCATTTTCGGGAACGTTTACTACTTGCTTTGTTGCAAAAGAACTTGGCAGAAATTCCATTGGCATAGAACTTCAAGTAGAATATGTAAAAATTGGCTTGCGGAGATTGCAGTTAGCCAAAGAGTTTAAAGGCGAAAAATTAGAAAAGGAAATCCGCACATTTGAAACAGAAAAGTTGGCTACCGCCAACACCTTAAAATTATTTGAAGAGCCAAATGGAAAATATATTCACAGCAAACATTAAATCGGTTTTAGAAAAACACTTTGGCAAAAATGTTGATGATATTTTCGATAAGAGCCAACTAATTCAATACATAAACGAGAAAACCCGTTCTGCAAATAAGGGTTCAAAATCTCGTTCAAGTTTCGCAAACCTTTACGCTATCTATGTTATCATAGAGGACTATATTGCCAATGGTTACGACCAAAAAGGGGATTACTCAAAGTATGAAGGTGCATTGTTCAACAAACTTTTTGCAAGACAAAGGGAATTGCCTTTTGGTAGCAAACTTCAAAATCACGCTTTGAACAACAGAATGAACTCGGAATTTCAAAAATATTTTCCAAGCTCAGAGTTTATCCCAATACTTCGTAACCACGAAACAAATCGTTATTGGATAAATGAAAACCTTTTGAAAATAAAAGTTGGCAAAGCCAACTTCAATATCGCAAAGGCTATCATTGAAATAATTGATGAATACGCAAGGACGAAACAAGATGCTTTTCAACGTTTTGTAAAGTCCTGTGAAGAATTGCAAGAGATTGGCAAAACAACACCAAAGAAAATTGAGGAATTTGTAATTGGTTTGCTTGCACCAAATGTTGATGCAAGGCTTTTTGAAATTGTTAGTTATTCAATTCTCAAATATTTCTATCACGACCAGCATATATTTTGGGGCTATGAACTTGAAAAACTAAACAAAGAGAATTTAAAACTTTACAAAACAGGAAGAACAAACGCCAATGACGGAGGTATTGACTTCGTAATGAAACCTCTTGGACGATTTTTTCAAGTAACAGAAACTTTGGACTTCAAAAAATACTTTCTCGACATTGACAAAATTCAGAAATATCCAATCACTTTTGTAATCAAATCAACCGAACCGACTGAAGACCTTTTAAAGAAAATCCGGGACAACGCAGGCAAAACTTATTCAATCAAAGCCATAGTCGCCAAATTTATGGACTGCATTGAAGACGTGATAAATATTCCGACCCTTAACGACGGATTTAACGATGCTGTGAAACAAGGCTATCTAAACAAAATCCTTGACGAAGTAGTAATTCAAAGCAAAGTTGAGTTTAACTATGAGGAAACGGACGATGACGAAGAATAGAAGAACGGCACATAACAGCGGTATCTGCTGCACAACTACTCAAAAACCACTAAATACCCGATTTAAAAAAACCTTGCCTTCAAATAAAAGGCTTTTGCTGGTTTGTGTTCCATCCGGTTTTGATAAAGCAACTTGGAGCAGAAATAGCTTTAGAAGGGTTGGTTGCGGTAGGATTAGCATATACAGATAAAAACAAGTTTTACCGGTATAAGTAGGATTATTCATCGGTGCATGAAGAGTTTGTGTTAGGATATTGGGAGTTTTGCATTCAATTTTCAGGTATTTGAATAGGATGTTTTTTAAAGTTTGTAAATCAAAACCCAATTTTGACAAATAAAGATGTTCAACAAAAGAATCAATAAACCTCACAGGGTTATCAGTTCCAATGCTGCTCTCCAAACAGATAATTTGCATCTACCAACGGGGAGTTCCTTGTAAGTATGGCATACGTAAAACTATTCATTTTTTGACACTATTTAAAATATTATTGTATTTTTGTTGGCAGTTTTTTTCACAGGCTGACGTTACCGGAAAGGCTATGGCGACAGTGCAAACCTTAAACGACATGACAAAAACTAACGACAACAGATGCAGAAATACGCAGTAAACCAACAATTAATAGAGACACTTTTAGCTTGGGTAAACTCAGGAGAAATTGCAATTCCAGAAATCCAAAGACCTTTCGTTTGGGACAGTTCAAAAGTTCGAGACCTAATGGACAGCTTGTATCAAGGCTATCCAATTGGTTACGTTATTGCTTGGAGAAATCCTAATGTGCGACTTAAAGACGGAAGTTTAAGTGAGGGCAAAAAAATACTCATAGACGGACAGCAACGTGTAACGGCATTGACAGCAGCTATACTTGGACAGTATGTAATCAACAAAACCTACGAAAGAGTAAAAATCAAAATTGCCTTTAACCCAATTGACGAAAGATTTGAAGTTCAAAACCCAGCAATCTTAAAAGACAAAACTTGGCTTCCCGACATTTCTCAAGCCATCAATGGAGACCTTTTTGAAATTGCCGACCAATATTTTGAACTCAACCCGGACGTTGACAAAAAGCAAGTTCGTAATGCCTTTTCAAACCTCATGAACATTCCGAAAAAACAAATCGGGATTATTGAGTTAGCGGCAGACTTGGATATTGAAACAGTTACTGAGATTTTTATTCGTATAAATTCAAAAGGTGTTGTGCTTAGTCAGGCTGACTTTGCAATGAGCAAAATTGCTTCTAACACTGAGTACAACGGGAATGAATTACGCAAAGCCATTGATTACTTCTGTCATCTTTGCATTTCACCTGAATTTTACAAGCATATCGTTGACAACGACAAAGAATTTGCAAAGACAGAGTTCTTTCAAAAAATGCAATGGCTCAAAACAGAAAACGAAGATTTATACGACCCTGACTACAACGACTTAATTCGTGTTGCGTTTACAACGCAATTCAACAGAGGACGACTTTCCGACTTGGTAAGTTTATTATCAGGAAGGAACTTTGAAACACGATCATACGAAGACACAATAGCTGAACAATCTTTTGCGACACTAAAAACAGGAGTTAAAAACTTCATCAACGAAACCAATTTCAAACGGTTTCTGATGATAATAAAATCGGCAGGGTTTATTTCCCCCAAACTTATCCGTTCACAAAACGCAATCAATTTCGCTTACATCGTTTACCTCAAATTAAAAGAGTTAGGCGTTAATTCAGTAGCCATCGAAAGTTATGTTAGGCGTTGGTTAGTTTACAGCATCTTGACAGGTCGTTATTCAGGTTCACCAGAGAGTGCATTTGACTTTGACATCAAACAAATTTCACAGAAACCTTTTGACGAATACCTGAAAGAAAAAGAAGAGGGCGAACTTTCAGACGCATTTTGGAACGCTTCACTTCCGCAGAGTTTAGATACTTCCGTTGCAATTAGTCCATACTTCCACGTTTTTTTAGCAGCACAAGTTAAAGCCAACGACAGAGGCTTCTTATCAAAGGACGTTTTAGTTGGCGACCTTATTTCACTTCGTGGCGACATTCATCATCTGTTTCCAAAGGACTACCTGAAAAAGAACGGGCTGGACAGGAGCAAATACAATCAAATTGCTAACTACGTTTATATGCAGTCAGAGATTAACATCAAGGTCGGGAACAAACCACCCAAGGACTACTTTGAAGTTATCATAAATCAAATGCTTGACAACAACAAACAAGTTAGCGGACTTTCAACACAGCAAGAGCTTTTGGACAACTTGCAAATGAACGCTGTGCCGACAAACATTATGCAAATGAGCATTGACGACTATAACGACTTCTTGACCGCAAGACGAAAACTTATGGCGACTAAAATCAAAGAATTTTATCACTCACTATGACGGACGAAAGAAGAACTACCGCCAACACGGGTAACTGTTCAACAACTACTTAAAAACCACTAAATACCCGATTTTAAAAAAACGTTACCCTCAAATTAAAGGCTTTTGCTGGTTTGTGTTCTATCCGGTTTTGATAAAGCAACTTGGAGCAGAAATAGCTTTAGAAGGGTTGGTTGCAGTAGAATTGGCATATACAGACAAAAAACAAGGTTTATCCGTATTAGTCGGCAAATTGATCGGTGCTTGAAGGGCTTGTGTTAAGATATTGGGAGTTTTACGCCCAAAATTCAGATATTTTTTGAGGTTTTAGGTCAGGGCCGCCATTTGAACATGTTTGTTTGCTTGTTCCATTCCCCGGGTGTTGACCCGTTTCATGTAATGATAGTTGATCGAGGTACCCAATACGGGTTCCACCTTAGCACTCCTGCGTTTGACTAACCTGCGGTGATACGATTTATTGTCAGTTAGTTTTTATGTAAGTGAAATTGAAGCTAAATGCAAAAGCATGAATTTGCTGCACACAAGGACATCTGCCAGACATCCTATGTCTGTTGATTCCTGAAAGTTCTTGTGCTGAATAGTCTGTTTGCCATGTTTTGATGGATTGATAGATGAACCTGGTGATTATTAGTTGCAAGATTGTAAAAATCACCCTGTGTTGTGTATTGACTAATATCTTCTCTATACTTGGAAGTGCATCTACAGACAGAACGGGTATTGTTATCCTGTCAGCCAGATCGAAATTCAGGGCAATTAAGTTTTTATCAACTCAAATGATGTAGTGCCTGTTGCATAACGTAAGTGTATGGTATTCAACGCTTTGTGTGCAAAAATGTATGAAGCCAGGAAACAATAAGCCCCGCACTTTGGGGGTACGGGGACTTATTGTTTTAAGGTTTGGGTTTATTAAAGCCCTCGTCGGGAATTAATGCTTCACAAACTTGCCGCTCACTTTAGCTTCGCCCGATTTCAGGCTGACTAAATAAATGCCCGTTGCATAGTCAAATACCGGCAAACGGTAATTGTTTATGCCTTCCGTTGCATTTAATTGCTGACTAAAGATTACCCTTCCGCTCAGGTCGGTTACTTCCATGAGGACAGTGCCTTTTACGGTATTAAACATAATATCAAGATAGTCTGTTGCCGGAACGGGCTTCATTTCCAACAGAGCGAGGTTGACCAACAGCGCGCCGTTGTCGGTGCCGATAAGCACTTTCTGATCGGCATTGTCCGGGTTGGTGTTGTCGCTGTAGGGTGCCATTCCTACTTCATCGCAATCTTCGGTTACATTTACAGTAATGGTGATGGTTTCACATACTCCAAACTGATTGCATCCCGTGATAGTGATGGTTTCCTGACCTGCAAACAAAGGCAGTGCGGTATATTGCAGGCACCCGCCGCCAAGGCTATACAGGCTGCAATTATAAGTGGTATTCGCCTGAATAATCGTAATAGTTCCGTTGGGAATATTGCAGAATTCGGGACATATCACTACCGGTGTCAGCGGTTGTGTACAAATCATCGTTACTTCCGTGCAGGGGATGATGACATCAATAGTTACTGTTGCCATATCGCAGGCACCTTCCGTGTCACAGATTTGGTAAGTGAACACATCTGTTCCTTCAAATCCTTCATTGGGTGTATAGATAAACTGATTGCCTACCAAACTCACCGTACCGTTTGCAGGTGGTGTATGAGTGGTAATGCTGAAGGCATCTCCATCCGGGTCGTAGTCGTTGACCAATACAGGAATAGTAACACTGGAGCCATTTTCCACATCGGCCTCATCATCAACAGCAACGGGAGGCTGATTAGGTTCTCCACAAATTCCGTTAGATGTTACGGTGATGTTGATAATAGCAGTATCACATTCAAGCGCTTCGTTACATGCAATTACCTGTATCATATCGCTGCCGATAAAGCCGGGCAATGCCGTATATTGAAGACAACCGTTGGAAAGGAACTGAATACTGCAATTGAACATGGTTGAGGTTTGCGTAATCTGATAACTACCGCTCAAACAGAACTCAGGACAAACCACCACAGGAGTCATCGGTGCAGTACAGATGTCTAACACAAACGATTCGCAGGGAGGCGGTGTGCAATCGCCGACTGTTACATGTACGATTTGCGTTTCACATACCCCGTTGTAACAAGCAACGATGGTAATAACATCGGTACCGGCAAACAGCGGCAGCGGAGTATATTGAATACAGTCATCCAACATCACTAAGCTACAGTTATAGGTTGTTTGAACAGAACTGAAGGTCCATCCATCGGGTAGACAGAACTCCGGACATATCGTTAACGGTGTCATAGGTTCGGTACACAAGAACAGGTCGGGATGTGTGCAGGGGGTAATGATATCGTCTTCTGTTACACAGAAGTTTTCAGCAAACAATACCTCTCCTGTTGCCATGTCATAAGTGATGGAGCCTTGGCTGATTTGAGTGCCATCGGGTAAGGTTGTGGCAACAACTGTTACCGTATAAATGCCTGCAGGCAGGTTGTTGATGGTAAACGAACCGTTTACTCCGGTTACGACTGTAGCCACCTGCTGACCTAAGCTGTTGTAAACAATCAGTTCAATGCCTGCAAGTCCTTCTTCGTTGGTTTCTAAAATACAGTTTCCGTTTATATCCAACCAAACCACATCACTCAACACAGCAGGCGGAATATATCCGAAATTGTTGTTGGTTGATGTCTGCCCGGCTATTACTGTAACTGTCAGATTGTTAGGCGTGTTTAAAATCACGTTTCCGGTAGGAGTAGGTACTACCTGCGGAACCTGAACGGTGTAATTACCGGGCACCAAGCCTGTAAACTGGTAGAAGCCGTTCACATCGGTAACCGTTGTAGCAATTACATTGCCGTTATTGTCTATCAGCACGACTGTTACACCTGACAACAAAGGCTCGGTTGGGTTGATGGTGTTGTTTTGGTTCAAATCAACCCATAACGTGCCGCTTATCGCTCCGGGTAAGGTAAATCCTGCATCAATCGTGAGGTTGTTTTCACCGGGTGCCAGGTTGATAACGTTGGTCTGACCTCCTGTAAGTGCGTCGCTGTCTGTTGCATCATTACCGGTATTGGCCGGTGCTGAGCTATACCCTAAAGGAGTTACAAACACCACATAGTAAGAGCCGGCCACCAGGTTGTTGAACAGGTAGTAACCACTCGGATTGGTCGTTGTTGTGGCAATCACTGTATTAGTTGCCGCATTAAACAGCATCACAGTAACACCGCCGATACCCGGTTCACCTGAGTTTTGTTGGCCGTTCTGGTTTTGGTCAAACCATACATAGTCGCCGATAGAGCCGAGCAATGCCGGTGGTCCATCAATATAGAACCCTGCATCAATAGTAAGGTTATTTTCACCCGGAGCTAACGTGATGACCGTAGTTTGACCGCCAATTCCCGCATCGCTATCTGTTACGTCGTTGCCGACATTGGTGGGTGAGGCCGTATGGCCTGTTGGTGTACCAAAAACAACGTAATAGTTGCCGGCAGGCAGGTTGCTAAACAAATAGAACCCGTTTGCATTGGTAACCGTAGTGCTGACAAAAGTGTTTGTAGCGGCATTGTACAGCGTAACGGCTACCCCGGAAATACCTTGCTCACCTACATCCTGCTGGCCGTTCTCATTTGCATCCAACCACACAAAATCACCCAATGAAGCTAAGTTCGGCGGGGTATCAATAAAGAATCCTGCGTCAATGGTGAGGTTATTTTCGCCCGGAGCGAGTACAATTACATTTGTTTGTCCGCCCGTACCTGCATCGCTGTCGGTAGCGTCGTTTCCTGAGTTTGCAGGCGATGGCGTATGGCCGGTTGGTGTTCCAAAAACAACATAGTAGTTGCCCGCCGGAAGGTTGCTAAACAAATAGAACCCGTTTGCATTGGTAACCGTAGTGCTGACGAATGTGTTTGTCGCCGCATTATACAGGGTAACATCTACCCCGGCTATACCTTGCTCGCCTGAATCCTGTTGGCCGTTCTGATTTTGGTCTAACCACACATAGTCGCCCAAAGAGCCTAAAAGTACGGGAGGCGTTTCAATATAGAACCCGGCATCAACTGTGAGGTTGTTTTCACCCGGAGCGAGTACAATCACACTTGTTTGTCCGCCCGGCCCCGCATCGCTGTCGGTAGCATCGTTTCCTGAGTTTGCAGGCGATGGCGTATGTCCGGTTGGTGTTCCAAAAACAACATAGTAATTGCCCGCCGGCAGGTCGCTAAACAGATAGTACCCGTTTATATCGGTGGTGGTAATGCTGACGATAGAATTGGTGCTTGCATTGTATAAGGTAACCCATACGCCACTGATACCCGGTTCGCCCGCATTTTGCTGACCATTCTGGTTCTGGTCTAACCATACAAAGTCGCCTATTGAGCCAAGCAATATGGGAGGCTCTTCCATATAATATCCGGCATCAATACTCAGGTTCGTTTCACCCGGAACAAGGGTAACCGTTTGGGTTTGTCCCGTTACAGGGTCGGCATCACTATCTAAGTAATCATCTCCGACATTATGCAAAGTCGGTATCATGAGCGTTCCGCTTGCATCTGACGGCGTAGAGAAGACTACATAGTAAGAGCCGGGAGCTAAATCTACAAAGAGATATGAACCTGCAACATTGGTATATTGAGTTGCAGCCAACCATCCGTCTGCTGTGTACAGAGAAACCAGTACATTGTGGATTCCGGGTTCTCCCGGGTCTTGAACGCCGTTCTGGTTGAGGTCATGCCATACAAAATTACCAAGATTACAGGGCGGTACCATCACATTGATGTTTTCATAATCGTGGTCGTCTTCATCGTTGTTTTCATTATTGATGAAGTTGTTGCCTCCAACAGTATCATTATCAGGATCTGTATCAAAGTTACTGTCTTCATCAACTATGGGGTTGCCCTGCATGTCTTCTGCTGCAATAATCTCTGCACGGTTTACTACGATGGTCGGAGTTTGTACCGAGGTAGTAAATGAGATTTGTACGGATGCGCTTTGTCCCGGGTTCAGAATTTCGAACATCGTAAATGAAGCCGTGCCATTACCATTATCCGACCAATCCGGATCGTTCAGAATCAAACCTTCCGGTATATACTCTATCAACTGTATGTTTTGCACCGGCACATCGCCCTGATTGTAAACGGTAAGTGCAAAGTTGACTGGTGCGCCGCTAATCACAGAACCGGTTTGGCCGGGTGCCAGTGTTTTCACTAAGGCAAGGTCATACACCGGAATTGAACAGGGTTCAGGGGCTGTAACAATTACCTCGAAGGTACATCCGTTCACATCGTTATCCGTAATGGTAATGCTGAGGTCGCCATCCGAAATTGCAAATGGGCCAAACATTTGAACATTGCCGTAAGGAACGTTTGCTGCGGTGAAACTGCCACTGATATGGTAGGTGCTGCTCAGACCGGAGCCTGTTGGAGCCATGGTAAAGTAATACATATCGTCCGTGCTGATACCTGTGTTGTTATCATCACATTGTACTTCGATGTTTGCGGATTCAATACTACAAGTTGAACAAGGAGCAGGGGCTGTAACCAGAAAATCAAGTGTGCACCCATCTGCTGCTGCTGCATTATCGGTCAGGGTGATGTTGAGGTTGCCACCCGAAATCGGGAAAGGCCCGAACTCTTGTGGTGAATCATAAGCAACTCCTGTTGCGATAACATCCCCGCTTAAACTGTAGGTACTGCCAAGTCCTATGCCATCGGGGTTCAAGGTAATATAGAATACATCGTCTGACGGTGTTCCGGTATTGTTGTCGTCGCATTGAACGGTAGCGTTTGCGCCGCTCAGTTCACAAGTAGAGCAAGGATCGGGAGGAGTCACCTCCAAATCGAGGGAACAACCATCTTCTGCTGCTGCACTGTCGGTCAGGGTGATGTTAAGGATGCCGCCCGAAATCGGATAAAGACCGAATGTATTGGACAACCCATAAGCAATACCTGTTGCCGAAATATCGCCACTGATATTATAAGTAGCTCCAAGACCGGTTCCTGTTGGGTTCAACGTAATATAGAACAAGTCGTCGCTGCTTGTGCCTGTTCCGTTGTCATTGCAATAAACTATCAGGTCGGCATCTTCAAGCGTACAGGTAGAACAAGGTTCCGGAGCAAAAATGGTGAGCGTATGCGTACATCCACCAACTATTCCATCGGTGATGGTGATGGTGAGGTCGCCGCCCGAAATCGGGAAGGGTCCGAATACCTGTGGTGTTCCATAGGCTAATCCTGTAGCCGTAGTCGCCCCACTTATATTATAAGTTGAAGCTAATCCGACACCCACCGGATTAAGGGTAAAATAGAACAGATCGTCCGAAGAAGCTCCCGTATTATTATCATCACAGTAAACCCCCTCGTTGGCCTGAACAATAGCACAGGTAGAGCAAGGTAGCGGTGCTTCAACAACTACGTTGAGTGCGCAGGTTGATTCAGCATCGTCCGTAATGGTAATACTCAGGTCGCCACCGCTGATGTCGTAAGGTCCGAACGGATTGGATTCGCTGCCATAAGCAACACCTTGGGCAACGACATCTCCGGTAAGGCTATAAGAACCGCCTAAACCAATTCCAAACGGATTCAACGTAAATGTAAACAAGTCGTCAGCCGGATTTCCTGTTGTGTTATCCGTACAGTTGATTTGAACGCTTACTCCATTAATGGCGCAGGTAGAACAAGGTTCGGGGGCCACTACATAAGAAGTTCGGATACAACCACCGGTCGCTTCGTCGGCAATTACAAAATTCAGGTCGCCGTTTGAAATTGCAAAAGGTCCGAATTGCTGTTCAATGCTGTAATCCAATCCGCTTGCGTTCACATCTCCTACAATACCGTAAGTGCCGCTCAATCCGATTCCAGAAGGCGAAATGGTAAATGTAAACAGGTCATCTGCGCTGGCTCCGGTTCCGTTATCATCACAAAGCGTGTTAATAGTTACCAAAGCGATGTTGCAAACCGTGAAAGCTTCGCCATCATGGTCGTCTTCGTCTCCATTACTGTTGTCTGTAAGATCATTACCGCCTTCGACATCATTATTTGGATTGGTATCATGCGTGCTGTCCTCATCAGGATAGTCCACTGCATTGTCAGCATTGCTGATTTCTGCATAATTGGTGAGGTCGCCACCGGTAAAAGATGGGTTCACCATAAGGGTAATATCTGCTGTTGCAGTAGCGCCGGGAGCAATACTGCCGGGCAAGGTGTAAGAAGCTGTTCCATTGCCGTTGTTTGTCCAGTCTGAATCGGCCAAGGTGGTTCCTGCAGGAATGTAATCGGTTAGGGTTACATTATTTGCAGTTAGTGTTCCCTGGTTAAACACGGTGATGGTAAAGGTAATGGTTTCACCCAGAGCAACCGTCGAAGCCTGACCATTTGCCAACTGTTTAATTAAAGCGAGATCAAATACCTGTATAATTCCAATAGGCGCAAAGTCATGGTCGTCTTCATCATTATTGGTATTGTCAATAATGTTGTCTCCACCCACGATGTCATTTTGTAGATACGTATCCGGAGAACTGTCTATATCAACTACATCTGTTCCTTGTCCGTCCTTTGCACCGCTGATTTCAGCAAAATTGGTTACGGTAATGCCTTCAAAACCGTCTTCAACCATCAAAGTAATGTTAACCTGTGCTGAGTTGCCGGGGGCAATAAGGTCGGGCAGCACATAACTCGCTGTGCCATTGCCATTGTCCGTCCAGTTAGCATCGGCCAGAATCATTCCTTCAGGGATGTAGTCGGTAATGGCAACCAGCGTAGCACTAAGCGTGCCTTGATTGAAAACAGTGATGGTAAAGGTAGCGGTTTCACCCTGGGCTACTTCATCCGACTGTCCATCTGCCAATTGCTTAATCAGTGCCAAATCAAACTCCTGATAGACTTCGATAGTAGCATAGTCGTGGTCATCCTGATCATTATTGGTGTTATCAACAATGTCATCGCCGCCAATAGTGTCATTTAATGGGTCGGTGTCAGGCGTACTGTCCACATCCGGATAGTTCAATCCGTTTTCAGCATCGCTGATTTCTGCAAAGTTGATCAGTTGATTTCCCTCGAAGGTATCAGAAACTCTTAAAGCAATGTTAATTACCACACTTTGTCCTACTGGAACCGTAACCGGAGTATTATAAGTTGCCGAGTTTGCACCTGTCAAAGTCCATGCGGCATCCGTCAACTCAAATCCGTCGGGGAAATAATCGGTAATCACTACGTTGAATGCGTCTAAGGTTCCCTGATTAAATATTGTAATTGAGAAGTTCACAGTTTCTCCCTGAGCCGTAGTTGTAACTTGGCCGGGTGATAACTGTTTGATTAAGGCAAGGTCAAAGGTTTGCAGTACGTTAACCGGTGCAGGATCTGAATCGTCTTCGTCACCATTGGTATTATCGGTTATATTATCACCTCCAAACAAGTCATTATCCCATACATCATCCGGTGTACTGTCAATATCGGGCAATCCGAGTGCATTATCTGCACTTGCAATTTCAGCACGGTTGGTCGCCACGTTAAACTGGAAGTTGCTGTTGACGGTTAAGGTAATGTTTACGCTGTAACTATCACCGGGTGCAATTTCGGATATCGGCGTATTTAAATGTGCTATAGTGCCGCTGACCATACTCCAATCGCTGTCGTTCAAGGTCATAGAGCCTAATAAATAGTCGTTGATTTGAACATTGGTTGCAGTAAGTGTTCCCTGGTTAAATACAGTGATGGTAAATTCAACATCATCTCCCAGTGAAACTGTCGAAGGCTGTCCATCGGCTAAGGTTTTAATCAGGGCAAGGTCAAAGGTCTGATTTACCCCAACTGAAGCATAGTCATGGTCATCTTCATCCTCATTACTGTTGTCAATGACATTATCGCCGCCGACAATATCATTTCCTTGTTCAGAATCGGGAGTACTGTCAATATCCGGATAGTCAGGAATATTGTCGGCACCTGTAACTTCAGCATAATTGGTCAAACTTGCTCCTTCAAAGGTATCGAATACCTGCAAGGCTATATTGATGGAAACACTTTCACCGGCAGGTATAGAAAGCAATGTGTTGTAGTTTGCCATATTACCTGTACCCGGCGACCAATTTGAGTCAACCAAATCCATACCATCCGGTATATAATCTACAACAGCTACATTGAAGGCATCTAACGTACCCTGATTAAATATGGTAATTGTGAAATTCACAATATCTCCTTGATTCACCACAGAAGGCTGACCACCTGACAACTGTTTGATCAATGCCAGGTCAAATTCCTGATGGACCTCAATGGTTTCAGTATCGTGGTCGTCTTCATCGCCGTTGCTGTTGTCCGTAACATCGTTGCCACCATTCGTATCGTTATCCGGGTTCGTGTCCGGAGTGCTGTCTATATCGTCTCCCGGGTTGCCGTCTCCGTCATACGCCTCGCTGATCTCCGACACATTCGTCAGGCTCGTGCCCTGGAATGTCGCGCCTACCTGTAACGAAATCGTTACCGTCGTGCTCGTACTCTGTGCTATCGGACCTGCTATCGTGTAGCTCGCCGTACCGTCTCCGTTGTCTGTCCAGTTGGCATCGGACAAGGTCATTCCCACCGGGATATAATCGGTGATCGTTACATTCGTCGCTGTCAGGGTGCCTTGGTTGTACACCGTCAGGGTATAGTTCACAATATCACCCTGATTGACCAATGAGGGTTGACCAGGTGACAACTGCTTGATTAACGCCAGGTCAAATTCCTGATAAACCTCGATGGTTTCAGGGTCGTGGTCGTCTTCGTCGCCGTTGCTGTTGTCCGTAACATCGTTGCCGCCATTCGTATCGTTATCCGGGTTCGTGTCCGGAGTGCTGTCTATATCGTCTCCCGGGTTGCCGTCTCCGTCATACGCCTCGCTGATCTCCGACACATTCGTCAGGCTCGTGCCCTGGAACGTCGCACCTACCTGTAACGCGATCGTTACCGTCGTGCTCGTGCTCTGGGCTATCGGACCTGCTATCGTGTAACTCGCCGTGCCGTCTCCGTTGTCTGTCCAGTTGGCATCGGACAAGGTCATTCCCACAGGGATATAATCGGTGATTGTTACATTCGTCGCTGTCAGGGTGCCCTGGTTATAGACAGTCAGAGTGTAGTTCACAATATCTCCCTGATTGACTAACGAAGGCTGACCGCCTGACAACTGCTTGATTAACGCCAGGTCAAATTCCTGATGGACCTCGATGGTTTCAGGGTCGTGATCGTCTTCATCGCCGTTGCTGTTGTCCGTAACATCGTTGCCGCCATTCGTATCGTTATCCGGGTTCGTGTCCGGTGTGCTGTCTATATCGTCTCCCGGGTTGCCGTCTCCGTCATACGCCTCGCTGATCTCCGACACATTCGTCAGGCTCGTGCCCTGGAACGTCGCGCCTACCTGTAACGCGATCGTTACCGTCGTGCTCGTGCTTTGGGCTATCGGACCCGCTATCGTGTAACTCGCCGTGCCGTCTCCGTTGTCTGTCCAGTTGGCATCGGACAAGGTCATTCCCACAGGGATATAATCGGTAATCGTTACATTCGTCGCTGTCAGGGTGCCCTGGTTGTACACCGTCAGGGTATAGTTCACAATATCTCCCTGATTGACCAATGAGGATTGACCAGGTGATAACTGTTTGATCAACGCCAGGTCAAATTCCTGATAAACCTCAATGGTTTCAGTATCGTGATCGTCTTCGTCGCCGTTGCTGTTGTCCGAAACATCATTGCCGCCATTCGTGTCATTGTCCGGATCGGTGTCGGGGGTACTGTCTATATCGTCTCCCGGGTTGCCGTCTCCGTCATACGCCTCGCTGATTTCCGACACATTCGTCAGGCTCGTGCCCTGGAACGTCGCGCCTACCTGTAACGCGATTGTTACCGTTGTGCTCGTGCTCTGAGCTATCGGACCTGCAATCGTGTAGCTCGCTGTTCCGTCTCCGTTGTCTGTCCAGTTGGCATCGGCCAAGGTCATTCCCACCGGTATATAATCGGTGATCGTTACATTCGTCGCTGTCAGGGTGCCTTGGTTATAGACAGTCAGCGTGTAGTTCACAATATCTCCCTGATTGACCAATGAGGATTGACCAGGTGACAACTGCTTGATTAACGCCAGGTCAAATTCCTGATGGACCTCGATGGTTTCAGGGTCGTGATCGTCTTCATCGCCGTTGCTGTTGTCCGTAACATCGTTGCCGCCATTCGTATCGTTATCCGGGTTCGTGTCCGGTGTGCTGTCTATATCGTCTCCCGGGTTGCCGTCTCCGTCATACGCCTCGCTGATCTCCGACATATTCGTCAGGCTCGTGCCCTGGAACGTCGCGCCTACCTGTAACGCGATCGTTACCGTCGTGCTCGTGCTTTGGGCTATCGGACCCGCTATCGTGTAACTCGCCGTGCCGTCTCCGTTGTCTGTCCAGTTGGCATCGGACAAGGTCATTCCCACAGGGATATAATCGGTAATCGTTACATTCGTCGCTGTCAGGGTGCCCTGGTTGTACACCGTCAGGGTATAGTTCACAATATCTCCCTGATTGACCAATGAGGATTGACCAGGTGATAACTGTTTGATCAACGCCAGGTCAAATTCCTGATAAACCTCAATGGTTTCAGTATCGTGATCGTCTTCGTCGCCGTTGCTGTTGTCCGAAACATCATTGCCGCCATTCGTGTCATTGTCCGGATCGGTGTCGGGGTACTGTCTATATCGTCTCCGGGTTGCCGTCTCCGTCATACGCCTCGCTGATTTCCGACACATTCGTCAGGCTCGTGCCCTGGAACGTCGCGCCTACCTGTAACGCGATTGTTACCGTTGTGCTCGTGCTCTGAGCTATCGGACCTGCAATCGTGTAGCTCGCTGTTCCGTCTCCGTTGTCTGTCCAGTTGGCATCGGCCAAGGTCATTCCCACCGGGATATAATCGGTAATCGTTACATTCGTCGCTGTCAGGGTGCCTTGGTTATAGACAGTCAGCGTGTAGTTCACAATATCTCCCTGATTGACCAACGAAGGCTGACCTCCTGACAACTGCTTGATTAACGCCAGGTCAAATTCCTGATAAACCTCAATGGTTTCAGGGTCGTGGTCGTCTTCATCGCCGTTGCTGTTGTCCGTAACATCATTGCCACCATTCGTGTCATTGTCCGGATCGGTGTCGGGGGTACTGTCTATATCGTCTCCCGGGTTGCCGTCTCCGTCATACGCCTCGCTGATTTCCGACACATTCGTCAGGCTCGTGCCCTGGAATGTCGCGCCTACCTGTAACGAAATCGTTACCATCGTGCTCGTGCTTTGAGCTATCGGACCTGCTATTGTGTAGCTCGCCGTACCGTCTCCGTTGTCTGTCCAGTTGGCATCGGCCAAGGTCATTCCCACCGGGATATAATCGGTGATCGTTACATTCGTCGCTGTCAGGGTGCCCTGATTGTACACCGTCAGGGTATAGTTCACAATATCTCCCTGATTGACCAATGAGGGTTGACCAGGTGACAATTGCTTGATTAACGCCAGGTCAAATTCCTGATAAACCTCAATGGTTTCAGGGTCGTGGTCGTCTTCGTCGTCGTTGCTGTTGTCCGTAACATCGTTGCCGCCATTCGTATCGTTATCCGGGTTCGTGTCCGGAGTGCTGTCTATATCGTCTCCCGGGTTGCCGTCTCCGTCATACGCCTCGCTGATCTCCGACACATTCGTCAGACTCGTGCCTTGGAACGTCGCGCCTACCTGTAACGCGATTGTTACCGTTGTGCTCGTGCTCTGAGCTATCGGACCTGCAATCGTGTAGCTCGCTGTTCCGTCTCCGTTGTCTGTCCAGTTGGCATCGGCCAAGGTCATTCCCACCGGGATATAATCGGTAATCGTTACATTCGTCGCTGTCAGGGTGCCTTGGTTATAGACAGTCAGCGTGTAGTTCACAATATCTCCCTGATTGACCAACGAAGGCTGACCTCCTGACAACTGCTTGATTAACGCCAGGTCAAATTCCTGATAAACCTCGATGGTTTCAGGGTCGTGGTCGTCTTCATCGCCGTTGCTGTTATCCGTAACATCGTTGCCGCCATTCGTATCGTTATCCGGATTCGTGTCCGGAGTGCTGTCTATATCGTCTCCCGGGTTGCCGTCTCCGTCATACGCCTCGCTGATCTCCGACACATTCGTCAGACTCGTGCCCTGGAACGTCGCACCTACCTGTAACGCGATCGTTACCGTCGTGCTCGTGCTCTGGGCTATCGGACCTGCTATCGTGTAACTCGCCGTGCCGTCTCCGTTGTCTGTCCAGTTGGCATCGGACAAGGTCATTCCCACCGGGATATAATCGGTGATTGTTACATTCGTCGCTGTCAGGGTGCCCTGGTTGTACACCGTCAGCGTGTAGTTCACAATATCTCCCTGATTGACCAATGACGACTGACCACCTGACAACTGTTTGATCAACGCCAGGTCAAATTCCTGATAAACCTCGATGGTTTCAGGGTCGTGGTCGTCTTCGTCATCGTCACTGTTGTCTGTAACATCATTGCCACCCACTGTGTCATTGTCCGGATCGGTGTCGGGGGTGCTGTCAACATCTGTCGTGGGATTATCATAACCATCAAATGCCTCACTGATTTCGGAAACATTTGTCAGGCTCGTGCCTTGGAACGTCGCGCCTACCTGTAAGGAAATATTAATCGTTGTGTTTGTTCCATTTTCTAATGGACCCGCTATTGTGTAGCTCGCTGTACCGTCTCCGTTGTCTGACCAGTTGGCATCGGCTAAAGTCATCCCTACCGGAATGTAATCAGTTATCGTTATATTTTTAGCATCTAATTCTCCCTGATTATATACCGTAATTGTATAGTTCACCACATCCCCCTGAGATACGGTTGAAGATTGACCTGTCGCCAGTTGTTTGATTAATGCAAGGTCGAAAATACAACTGTCATGCTCAATGATAATTGGGCAACAACCGTCCGCAGGACATTGAGCATTTGTAGCAGTATAGGTATATTCGCCAACATCATTTAAGATGATTGTGTTACCTGTTCCAAATAAAACACCATCTTTATACCATTGAACATTTTCATACTCATCGGGTACCGAAGCCGTAAAGGTTTCTCCCAAACACCAGGGCAGCGGAATAGTAATACATGCCCTATCAATGTCATCTTCCGTGGGATCTTCGTTATCCGGTGTAGAGTCTATGTCTTCTTCATTCATAAATGTGATTTCAGCAGTATTTAGCCAAACTCCTGCTGCTAAGACCAATACATCTATGGTTATAGTAGCTGATTGACCCACTGCAACCATTCCAACTGACCAAACTCCGGTATTTTCATCATAACTTCCCTGAGCAGGTGTTGATGAAACATAAGATACACCCCCGACCGGTAAAACATCGGTTACTTCGACTCCCGTAGCATCAATTGTTCCTTCGTTGGTAACTGTCAATGTATAGGTAACTGTTGCACCGATAGTTGTCTGGCTGTTATTGACTGATTTTGATAAAGACAAATCAGCCGCATAAGAACAAGGCTCCGGTGGTTCAATTGTAATGTTCGTCAACTGACAAGCCGGTGAAGCTGAATTTGCGATATTTACTACCAGATTGCCATTTGCAATCGGGAAGTAGCCAAATGGTTGTGAATTTGCGCCATAAGGCACTAAGTTCGCAACAATATCCCCACTAATATTGTAAGTAGTACCTATCCCAATACCTGTAGGGTTAAAGGTAACTGAAAAAGTGTCGTCACTGAGGTTTGTCGGAGTACCATTATCATGACACAATACCTGATATCCCGCATCCGTAATTTCACAATATGGTTCTGTGATTGTAAAAGTCGCTTCTTCGGAACAATTATTTGCATCGGTTACCGTAACACTATAGGTGCCTGCAATAAGATTTGCACGGTCTTTGGTTGTAACCCCATCGTTCCACACATAGCTATAAGGCGAAGTGCCACCGGTTACCGTTAAGGTGATAGCTCCGTTTGTGCCTCCATATATACTAACATGGTCAATATCGGCATTAATCGTTAAAGGTTCAGGCTCATTTACAGTAACACTGATGCTAGCTGTACATTCCCCGTCGTCCGTTACGGTAACACTGTAGGTGCCGGCACTTAATCCTGTCCGGTCTTCAGTTGTTGCTCCATCATTCCATAAAATGGTTACACTACCCTGAGCACCGGTAATGGTCAGATCTATGCTGCCATTGGTCTCTCCGTTGCACAGCGCATCTTCGGCGCTAATATCTAATTCTAAACTACAAGGAGGCTCTGAAAGGGTGAAACTCGCTTCCTCCAAACATCCGTTGGCATCGGTTACCGTTACACTGTACGTGCCTGCGGTTAAACCCGTCCTGTCTTCAGTGGTTGCTCCATCACTCCAAAGGTAACTATATGGCAAAGTGCCGCCGGTTACGGAGATACTGACAGTGCCATCGCTGCCGTTGGTAATCGTTACATTCGTTACACTGCCTGTCATATCCAATACCTCCGGCTCGTTGACTGTTACACTGATGCTCGCCGTACATTCCCCATCATCCGTTACGGTAACACTGTAAGTGCCGGCACTTAATCCTGTCCGGTCTTCAGTTGTTGCTCCATCATTCCATAAAATGGTTACACTACCCTGAGCACCGGTAATGGTCAGATCTATGCTGCCATTGGCCTCTCCGTTGCACAGTGCATCTTCGGCGCTAATATCTAATTCTAAACTACAAGGAGGCTCTGAAAGGGTGAAACTCGCTTCCTCCAAACATCCGTTGGCATCAGTAACCGTTACACTGTACGTGCCTGCGGTTAAACCCGTCCTGTCTTCGGTAGTAGCTCCATCGCTCCAAAGGTAGCTATATGGCAGAGTGCCTCCGGTTACGGTGATACTGACAGTGCCATCGCTGCCGTTGGTAATCGTTACATTCGTTACACTGCCTGTCATGCCCAACACCTCAGGCTCATTCACAGAAACACTTATGCTCGCCGTACATTCCCCGTCATCCGTAACTGTAACACTGTATGTGCCGGCTGTTAATCCTGTCCGGTCTTCGGTAGTTGCTCCATCATTCCATAAAATGGTTACGCTACCCTGAGTACCGGTAATGGTCAGATCTATGCTGCCATTGGCATCTCCGTTACACAGCGCATCTTCGGCACTTATATCCAATTCTAAACTACAAGGAGGCTCTGCCAGCGTGAAACTCGCTTCATCCAAACATCCGTTGGCATCAGTAACCGTTACACTGTATGTCCCGGCTGATAAACCCGTCCTGTCTTCGGTGGTGGCTCCATCGCTCCAAAGGTAACTATATGGCAAAGTGCCTCCGGTTACGGTGATACTGACTGTGCCATCATTGCCGTTAGTAATTGTTACATTCGTTATACTGCCTGTCATGCCCAATACCTCCGGTTCATTGACCGATACACTGATAGTCGCCGAACAGTTTCCACTATCTGTTACAGTTACGCTATAGGTTCCGGCAGTTAATCCGGTTCTGTCTTCGGTAGTTGCTCCGTCATTCCAAAAAATGGTTACACTACCCTGAGCACCGGTAATGGTCAGATCTATGCTGCCATTGGCATCTCCGTTACAAAGGGCATCTTCGGCGCTTATGTCCAATTCTAAACTACAAGGAGGCTCTGACAGGGTGAAACTCGCTTCCTCCGAACATCCGTTGGCATCAGTTACCGTTACACTGTATGTGCCGGCTGATAAACCGGTCCTGTCTTCGGTGGTTGCTCCATCGCTCCAAAGGTAGCTATATGGTAGAGTGCCTCCGGTTACGGTGATATTGACAGTTCCATCGCTGCCGTTAGTAATTGTTACATTCGTTATACTGCCTGTCATGCCCAATACCTCCGGTTCATTGACCGTTACACTGATGCTCGCTGTACAGTTACCACTATCTGTAACTGTAACGCTGTATGTGCCGGCGCTTAATCCTGTACGGTCTTCGGATGTTGCTCCATCATTCCACAAGAAAGTTAAACTACCTTGTGCTCCCATAATAATTAAATTAATGCTTCCGTTGGCATCCCCATTACAAAGGGCATCTTCCGCATCAATTTCCAACTCAAGTGCACATCCGGGTTCATTAATCGTGAAGCTTTGCTCCAATGAACATCCGTTGGCATCTGTTACCGTTACACTATACGTGCCGGCAGGCAAGTTGATGCGGTCTTCGTCTGTGCTGCCATCATTCCATAAGTAGCTGTATGGGCTTGTTCCTCCGGATACAGTTACGCTGATAGTTCCATCGCTGCCGTTGGTAATTGTTACATTCGTAACACTGCCTGTCATACCCAAAACTTCAGGTTCGTTGACCGTAACAGAGATGGTTGCCGAGCAGTTTCCGCTGTCAGTAACTGTTACACTATAATTGCCGGCAGTTAATCCTGTCCGGTCTTCGGAAGTCGCTCCATCATTCCATAAAATGGTTACACTGCCCTGAGCACCGGTAATCGTCAGATCTATACTGCCGTTGGCATCTCCATTACAAAGGGCATCTTCGGCATCAATTTCCAACTCAAGTGCACATCCGGGTTCATTAATCGTGAAGCTTTGCTCCAATGAACATCCGTTGGCATCTGTTACCGTTACACTATACGTGCCTGCCGGCAAGTTGATACGGTCTTCATCTGTGCTGCCATCATTCCATAAATAATTGTATGGAGTTGTGCCGCCTGATACAGTTACACTGATTGTTCCATCACTGCCGTTGGTAATTGTTACATTCGTAACACTGCCTGTCATGCCCAAAACCTCCGGTTCGTTGACCGTAACAGAGATGGTTGCCGAGCAGTTTCCACTGTCAGTAACTGTTACACTATAGTTGCCGGTGGTTAATCCTGTCCGGTCTTCGGAAGTCGCTCCATCATTCCATAAAATGGTTACACTGCCCTGAGCACCGGTAATCGTCAGATCTATACTGCCGTTGGCATCTCCATTACAAAGGGCATCTTCAGCATCTATTTCCAACTCAAGTGCACATCCGGGTTCATTAATGCTGAAACTTTGTTCTAACAAACATCCGTTGGCATCTGTTACCGTTACACTGTATGTGCCTGCCGGCAAATTGATGCGGTCTTCATCTATGCTGCCATCATTCCATAAATAACTGTATGGGGTTGTGCCTCCGGATACAGTTACACTGATAGTTCCATCGCTGCCGTTGGTAATGGTTACATTCGTAACACTGCCTGTCATACCCAATACCTCCGGTTCGTTGACCGTAACGGAGATGGTTGCCGAGCAGTTTCCGCTGTCGGTAACTGTTACGCTGTAATTGCCGGCGGTTAATCCTGTCCGGTCTTCGGAAGTCGCTCCATCATTCCATAAAATGGTTACACTGCCCTGAGCACCGGTAATCGTCAGATCTATACTGCCGTTGGCATCTCCATTACAAAGGGCATCTTCGGCGCTTATATCCAATTCTAAACTACAAGGAGGCTCTGCCAGCGTGAAACTCGCTTCATCTGCACAGTCATTTGCATCGGTTACCGTTACACTGTAAGTGCCTGCGGTTAAACCCGTCCTGTCTTCGGTGGTTGCTCCATCACTCCAAAGGTAGCTATATGGCAGAGTGCCTCCGGTTACTGTAACACTGATTGTTCCGTCACTTCCATTGGTAATAGTTACATTCGTAACATTGCCTGTCATTCCCAATACATCCGGTTCATTGACGGTTACACTGATAGTCGCCGTACAGTTTCCACTATCTGTTACAGTTACGCTATAAGTTCCGGCAGTTAATCCGGTTCTGTCTTCACTGGTAGCTCCGTCATTCCATACGATTGATATACTGCCCTGAGCACCGGTAATCGTCAGATCTATGCTGCCGTTGGCATCCCCGTTACAGAGGGCATCTTCTGCAGTTATATTTAAACTAAGCGCACAACCCGGTTCATTGATGCTGAAACTTTCATCCAAAGTACATCCATTTGCATCAGTAACCGTTACTGAATACATACCGGAAGGCAAATTGCTTCTGTCTTCATCTGTACTGCCATCACTCCAAAGATAGCTATAAGGCAAAGTTCCGCCCATAACTGCAATATCTATTGTGCCATCAGTTCCATTGGTAATTGTTACATCCGTAACTGTTCCTGCCATAGCCAACTCTTCCGGCTCATTTACTGTGATGCTGATTGAAGCGGTACAATTACCATCATCAGTAACTGTAACACTATAGGTTCCGGCAGTTAATCCGGTCCTGTCTTCGGTAGTCGCTCCATCATTCCATAAAATCGCTATGCTGCCCTGAGCACCGGAAATGGTTAAATCAATGCTTCCGTTAGAATCTCCATTACAGAGGGCATCTTCGGCAGAAATTGCCAAGCCCAGGGTACAAGATGGTTCTGTCAGCGTTGTAGAACAAAATGCTGAACATCCATTTGCATCTGTTACAGTTACACTGTAGGTTCCGGCTGAAATTCCATTAATCACTGATGTTGTTTGACCATTGCTCCACAAATAACTATAGGTAACTGTTCCTCCGTTTGCGTTCACTGTTGCAGACCCATCGCTGCCGTTTGTAATACTTACATCTGTTTTACTGCAACTTATCAAAAGAGCAGTAGGTTCTGTTATGGTTGCACTGGTTGTGATGGTACAACCGTTTGCATCTGTTACTGTTACGGTATAAGTGCCCGCTAACAAGCCCGTCCGGTCTTCGGTCGTTACACCTCCACCCCAGTTATACGAATATCCGGGAGTACCTCCATTAACGGTTGAATTGATCATTCCATTTGACCCGCCATTACAAGAAACAGGCGTTGTCAATGTACCGGCACTCAGAACTGTAGGTTCAGAAATTGAAGCACTTGTTGTTGCACTACAACCATTCGAGTCAGTTACAGTAACCGTATAAGTGCCGGCAATCAGCCCGCTTCGGTCTTCTGTCGTAATACCGCCTCCCCAGTTATAGTTATAAGGAGATGTTCCGCCTAAAACCGTCAGGTTGATTGCACCAGAAGCACCTCCATTACATAAAACATTAGTAACTCCGGTGGATAATGACAACGCAGCAGCAGGCTGGGATACTGTCGCACTTGTTACTGCTGTGCAGCTATTTGCGTCTGTTACCGTTACCGAATAGTTTCCTGCAACAAGTCCGGTTCGGTCTTCCGTTGTTACACCGCCTCCCCAGTTATAGGTATAAGGAGATGTTCCGCCTAAAACCGTCAGGTTGATTGCACCAGAAGCATTGCCATGACACAATACATTAGTTACACTAGTGCTAAGGTTTAGTGCCGGAGGTTGGGTAACCACATAACTTGCGACTGCAGTACAATCTGCGGATTCTGTAACAGTTATACTATAAGTGCCTGCCACGAGGCCTGTTATGTTTTGAGATGTTGCCCCATTGCTCCATAAATATGTAACCGGAATAAAGTTTCCGCTTACGGTAACAGTTGCAGTTCCATTATTCCCTCCATTACAGTTTACACTAGTTCCACTACCGGTTGCAGAAAGGTTACAGGCAGGTTTAAAACCAATATCAAATGTATGGTTTGTTTTTCCGTTTGCTCCTGTTGTCAGCGGAATTCTCGGTCTTGAAGCAATCAAGGTTGCATCATTATCCCGTACATCGGGCTGACCCGTTCCTCCGACATTACCTGATGTCAGTTGATAGCCTGCTAAATCTCCAACTCCAGCTCCACCTGTCCAGTCTGCTGTTCCAATCTGGACAAGATAATTTGTATTTGGAAGCAGCCCGTTAGCTCCGTTCAAGTTGACATTGCTTGTATTAAAATAATAATTACCGGTAGCATTTGTTGTTGTTGTACCAACCAAAGTCCCATCCGCAGGATTCCCGTCTCCGTTCGGATCTGTATAAAGTTCTAAAGAAACATTGGCAATTGCAGTTTCAGCCGGGTCCTGAATACCGTTTAGGTTGCTGTCGAACCAAACAAAATTACCAATTTCAAGAGGTGCCAGGTCGCATAATAGCTCTACTTCACCTAAGCCATGTGCTTTCCCAAAAGGGTTAGCTGCCCCGGATAATAATGTAATTGATTTACTAAGGGGTAGTCCGGATGTTGATAAATTATACCAGTCAACACCATTGGTAAAAGCAGATGTTCTCGCATCCATCACCGGAACTATCAACATATTCTGGCGCATCATAACAGCCATACCCCCCATTCCTGTTTCTTCATGGTAGTATCCGCTCACAGGACCATAATTGTCCGTTCCGAATACCGGTTCGGATGTGCCGCTTGCAGTACTTGGATCTGTAAAGTTAGCCATATTGATGCTCCACCCTGCTCCTGAATTCTTTGTTGCCATTAACAAATCCCCAAAAGCGTCGCTGGTTCTAAGTGTATAGGGGCTGTTGGGCTGGGGGGCGTTCCTGCCGCCCTGATCTCCCCATCTGTCGCGGAGTGCTAATAACATATTTCCGGCAGCATCAAATTCAATATCTGTTAACATTGGTTGCGGGTAACCAGCTTCTCCGGCACCGCTAACTGTTGGAGTAGGCCAGACATTACTGTTTAACCAGGCTTGCCAATTGGCAGAACCATAACAAGTTGTGTTTTGTCCAAATCCACATCCCCTGTTATATGTCAATGAAAATTCTAACTCCTTGGTGAAAGTTGAAGTTGTGGTATTGTACGAATAAACCAAACCCAGCAAAGGCCCTCCGGACTGGCCATTTGTTACCATCCCGATATAAACAACGCCCTTTCTATACTTTAAAGCAAACGGCCGTAGTTCTGCATTAGCCACTCCCGAAGGCAAATTCGGCAGCGGACTTACCGTAGAAGCTAACGGTATGACTGTAACCTGGGAAGACAAAGTTGGAGCAACCGGATTTGCCGGATCTGACCCCAAAGGTATGCGATATAAAGACCGATCGTTAAGATTGACTGCCCAAAGACTGAGTTCGTCATCTGAAATGTCTATATCGCCAAACGAAACCCGCCCAACCTGATTGAATGAATTCTCATCTATAACATCTCCCCCCGATGTTTCTGTGGTAAAATTATGAGGGTCAGTTCCCGCCACAGAAGATCCAAATAAGGTATTCAAATTGACAAACAACCCGCCTGACAAAGCCCCGTCATGTGGATTTGGGATACGGTAAATAGCGCCGGTTCCGCCCGGACCAAAACCTGCAAAACGCCTCATATAGGCAGAAGCAAATAAATTTTTTGAACTCCGCTGATATGCTAATCCAAGAGTAGTACCTGTTACATTCGCCACGGCTTCAGCAGAAGCTAAAGATGGGTCATTGCTTTCGCTTGCAGAGGCAGCTGCATTAAACTCTATAGACACAATTGTATTGTCTGTTCCACTGTTGTTGCCTTCTACAAAACGATTTGTTGCAAACCTCGGACCTGTCTGACAATACAGTACAGGATCCATTAAGCCAAAGTTGATATTGCAACTACTGGCTGTAGCAAACTGAACAGAGGTCTTGCTGTCTGTTCCTGCAAAAGTTTGCTCATATTCTGAAGGCCCATTGGTGAATTCTAGTCTGTATCTAGCTCCATTGGTCATTGAAGCGCTTTCAAATATATAATTCCCATCTGCTGTTGATGTGGCAGTTCCTACCAAAGTATTTGAAGCAGAGTAAACAGATATTGTAACCCCTGATACCGGTTGATCTATACCTGTATTAAATGCGCCGTCCTGACCATAATCTAAAAAAACTTTACCGCCTATATATGGTACAGTTACTACTGTTGGAGGACATGGGGCTTGACCAAATATAAGATTGGTAGTTAAAAAAGCCGATAAAAACAGACCGTAGGTTAATAAACTCTTGTAAACGATATTCATGGAATTAGATTTTTTAAATGCCAATACACTGTTTAATGTGAAAATTCGACCCTGCCAACTCGTTCTCGAAATCCTAAACTATCAGGTTAACTTTGATAATTTGAGTACTGTAAAACCGCAAGAGATTGTTATTTCAAAAGTTAAAGTGTTCAAACAAGTACAATTCACCGATGCTGTAAAACAAAATCTATGCCGATTACATGATTAGCTGTCTCTTTACTTATGTTCTTGATTATATTCAATTCTGTAAATCCTATTATTGCTAAGGCTCTAAACTATTTTTACCTTCGCTTTATAGTTTAATGTATTTCATATATATTAAAAGTTTAGAGGTTTGTTCAGTCATAATTTTTATACCCAAAAAATGAATTCGTTGTGTTTAATGCATTTAGTTAGTTTATTTAAGTTGGGTAGTTTAAGTACTACATTAACTCTCGTTTAAGCACGAATTTTTTAGCACTGTTTATTCAATCCATATCCTGAGATATTTTCATTTCTGTAACATTGTTAAATGCTCCCTGCATTCTATCAATCATGCAGGGAGCATTAACACTATTCTAATTTTTGGTTACAGAAACCGGAACACAAATCTGAACCGGACAATTTGAACAAGGTCCGGGAGCAATAACCGGTACATCAAGGAGTTGACAACTATTAGAGATGTCATCTGTGATGGTGATGATTAAATTTCCTCCTGTGATCAAATAATTTAAGCTTACCTGATAAGGAACTCCGTAGGAAATATTGTTTGCTGTTATATCTCCCGAAACAGAGTATGTATTGCTTAATCCATTACCTGTTGGATGAATCAGAACATTAAAATAATCATCAGTTTGTGTATATGTAGTTCCATTATCGTTACAAACCACAACTATCCCTGCATCAAGTAACTCGCAACCAGGCTCTGTCAAGGTGAAGCTCGCTTCGTCTGTACAACCGTTCGCGTCCGTTACCGTTACGCTGTACGTGCCTGCCGGTAAGCCAATTCTATCCTGACTGACAGCCCCATCGCTCCAGATATAGCTGTAGGGCAAGGTACCACCTGTTACCGTTACGTTGATGGTACCGTTGCTGCCGTTCGTGATCGTTACATTCGTCACCGTTCCTGTCATGCTCAACACTTCCGGTTCGTCCACCGTTACACTGATCGTGGCGGTACATTCTCCTTCATCCGTGACAGTTACACTGTACGTGCCTGCCGTTAAACCTGTCCGGTCTTCGGTTGTCGCGCCATCGTTCCACAGGATACTCACCGCTCCTTGGGTGCCTGTTATTGTCAAATCAATACTGCCGTTCGCATCTCCGTTGCACAGTGCATCTTCCGCACTGATGTTCAGCACAATGCCGCAGGGGGGCTCTGTCAGGGTGAAGCTCGCTTCGTCTGCACAGTCATTCGCGTCCGTTACCGTTACTGAGTACGTGCCCGCCGTCAGTCCTGTCCGGTCTTGCGTGGTTGCGCCATCGCTCCAGAGATAACTGTACGGGGTCGTGCCGCCGGTGACACTTACGTCTATCGTGCCGTCGCTGCCGTTCGTGATCGTTACATTCGTCACCGTTCCTGTCATGTTCAACACTTCCGGTTCGTCCACCGTTACACTGATTGTGGCGGTACATTCTCCTTCATCCGTGACGGTTACACTGTATGTGCCTGCCACCAAGCCTGTCCGGTCTTCGGTTGTCGCGCTGTCATTCCATAAAATGGATACACTGCCCTGGGTGCCCGTTATCGTCAAATCAATGCTGCCGTTTGCATCTCCGTTGCACAGCGCATCTTCCGCACTGATGTTCAGCACGATGCCACACGGAGGCTCTGTCAGGGTGAAGCTCGCTTCGTCTGCACAGTCGTTGGCATCCGTTACCGTTACTGAGTACGTGCCCGCCGGTAAGCCTGTCCGGTCTTGTGTGGTTGCTCCATCGCTCCAGAGATAACTGTACGGGGTGGTGCCACCGGTGACACTTACGTTGATCGTGCCGTCGTTGCCGTTCGTGATCGTTACATTCGTCACCGTTCCTGTCATGCTCAACACTTCCGGTTCGTCCACCGTTACGCTGATCGTGGCGGTACATTCTCCTTCATCCGTGACAGTTACACTGTATGTGCCTGCTGATAACCCGGTTCTGTCTTCGGACGTCGCACCGTCATTCCACAGGATACTCACTGCTCCCTGGGTGCCTGTTATTGTCAAATTAATGCTGCCGTTCGCATCTCCGTTGCACAGTGCATCTTCCGCACTGATGTTCAGCACAATGCCGCAGGGAGGCTCTGTCAGGGTGAAGCTCGCTTCGTCTGCACAGTCGTTTGCATCCGTTACCGTTACTGAATAGGTGCCCGCAGTCAGTCCTGTCCGGTCTTGCGTGGTTGCTCCATCGCTCCAGAGATAACTGTACGGGGTCGTGCCGCCGGTGACACTTACGTCTATCGTGCCGTCGTTGCCGTTGGTGATCGTTACATTCGTCACCGTTCCTGTCATGCTCAACACTTCAGGTTCGTCCACCGTTACACTGATTGTGGCGGTACATTCTCCTTCATCGGTGACAGTTACACTGTACGTGCCTGCCACCAAGCCTGTCCGGTCTTCGGTTGTCGCGCCGTCATTCCATAAAATGGATACACTGCCTAGGTGCCTGTTATTGTCAAATCAATGCGCCGTTCGCATCTCCGTTGCACAAGGCATCTTCCGCACTGATGTTCAGCACAATGCCGCAGGGAGGCTCTGTCAGGGTGAAGCTCGCTTCGTCTGCACAGTCGTTTGCATCTGTTACAGTAACACTATAAGTTCCCGCCGGTAAGCCTGTCCGGTCTTGCGTGGTTGCTCCATCGCTCCAGATATAACTGTACGGGGTCGTGCCACCGGTTACACTTACGTTGATCGTGCCGTCGTTTCCGTTGGTGATCGTTACATTCGTCACTGTTCCTGTCATATTCAATACTTCCGGTTCGTCCACCGTTACGCTGATTGTGGCGGTACATTCTCCTTCATCCGTGACGGTTACACTGTACGTGCCTGCCACCAAGCCTGTCCGGTCTTCGGTCGTCGCTCCGTCGTTCCACAGGATACTCACCGCTCCCTGGGTGCCTGTTATCGTCAAATCAATACTGCCGTTCGCATCTCCGTTGCACAGCGCATCTTCCGCACTGATGTTCAGCACAATGCCGCAGGGAGGCTCTGTCAGGGTGAAGCTCGCTTCGTCTGCACAGTCGTTCGCATCCGTGACGGTTACTGAGTACGTGCCTGCCACCAAGCCTGTCCGGTCTTGCGTGGTTGCGCCATCGCTCCAGAGATAACTGTACGGGGTCGTGCCACCGGTTACACTTACGTTGATCGTGCCGTCGTTGCCGTTGGTGATCGTTACATTCGTCACCGTTCCTGTCATGCTCAACACTTCAGGTTCGTCCACCGTTACACTGATTGTGGCGGTACATTCTCCTTCATCGGTGACAGTTACACTGTACGTGCCTGCCACCAAGCCTGTCCGGTCTTCGGTTGTCGCGCCGTCATTCCATAAAATGGATACACTGCCCTGAGTGCCTGTTATCGTCAAATCAATACTGCCGTTCACATCTCCATTGCACAGTGCATCTTCCGCACTGATGTTCAGCACAATGCCGCACGGAGGTTCTGTCAGGGTGAAGCTCGCTTCGTCTGCACAGTCGTTTGCATCCGTTACCGTTACTGAATAGGTGCCCGCAGTCAGTCCTGTCCGGTCTTGCGTGGTTGCGCCATCGCTCCAGAGATAACTGTACGGGGTCGTGCCACCGGTGACACTTACGTTGATCGTGCCGTCGTTGCCGTTGGTGATCGTTACATTCGTCACCGTTCCTGTCATGCTCAACACTTCAGGTTCGTCTACCGTTACACTGATCGTGGCGGTACATTCTCCTTCATCGGTGACAGTTACACTGTACGTGCCTGCCACCAAGCCTGTCCGGTCTTCGGTTGTTGCGCCGTCATTCCACAAAATGCTCACCGCTCCCTGGGTGCCTGTTATCGTCAAATCAATACTGCCGTTCGCATCTCCGTTGCACAGCGCATCTTCCGCACTGATGTTCAGCACAATGCCGCACGGAGGTTCTGTCAGGGTGAAGCTCGCTTCGTCTGCACAGTCGTTAGCATCCGTTACCGTTACTGAGTACGTGCCCGCCGTCAATCCTGTCCGGTCTTGCGTGGTTGCGCCATCGCTCCAGAGATAACTGTACGGGGTCGTGCCACCGGTGACACTTACGTTGATCGTGCCGTCGCTGCCGTTGGTGATCGTTACATTCGTCACCGTTCCCGTCATGCTCAACACTTCCGGTTCATCCACCGTTACACTGATTGTGGCGGTACATTCTCCTTCATCCGTGACGGTTACACTGTACGTGCCTGCCGTTAAACCTGTCCGGTCTTCGGTTGTCGCGCCGTCATTCCACAGGATACTCACTGCTCCCTGGGTGCCTGTTATTGTCAAATCAATGCTGCCGTTTGCATCTCCGTTGCACAGCGCATCTTCCGCACTGATGTTCAGCACGATGCCGCACGGAGGCTCTGTCAGGGTGAAGCTCGCTTCATCTGCACAGTCGTTCGCGTCCGTGACGGTTACTGAGTAAGTGCCCGCCGGTAAGCCTGTCCGGTCTTGCGTGGTTGCGCCATCGCTCCATAAATAACTGTACGGGGTCGTGCCTCCGGTGACACTTACGTTGATCGTGCCGTCGTTGCCGTTCGTGATCGTTACATTCGTCACCGTTCCTGTCATGTTCAACACTTCCGGTTCGTCCACCGTTACACTGATCGTGGCGGTACATTCTCCTTCATCCGTGACAGTTACACTGTACATGCCTGCCGTTAAACCTGTCCGGTCTTCGGTTGTCGCTCCGTCGTTCCACAGGATACTCACCGCTCCCTGGGTGCCTGTTATCGTCAAATCAATACTGCCGTTCGCATCTCCGTTGCACAGTGCATCTTCCGCACTGATATTCAGCACGATGCCGCAGGGAGGCTCTGTCAGGGTGAAGCTCGCTTCGTCTGCACAGTCGTTCGCATCCGTTACCGTTACTGAATAGGTGCCCGCAGTCAGTCCGGTCCGGTCTTGCGTGGTTGCTCCATCGCTCCAGAGATAACTGTACGGGGTCGTGCCGCCTGTGACACTTACGTTGATCGTGCCGTCGCTGCCGTTGGTGATCGTTACATTCGTCACCGTTCCTGTCATGCTCAACACTTCCGGTTCGTCCACTGTTACACTGATCGTGGCGGTACATTCTCCTTCATCCGTGACGGTTACACTGTATGTGCCTGCTGATAACCCGGTTCTGTCTTCGGTCGTTGCGCCGTCATTCCATAAAATGGATACACTGCCCTGGGTGCCCGTTATCGTCAAATCAATGCTGCCGTTTGCATCTCCGTTGCACAGTGCATCTTCCGCACTGATGTTCAGCACGATGCCGCACGGAGGCTCTGTCAGGGTGAAGCTCGCTTCGTCTGCACAGTCGTTGGCATCCGTTACCGTTACTGAGTACGTGCCCGCCGGTAAGCCTGTCCGGTCTTGTGTGGTTGCTCCATCGCTCCAGAGATAACTGTACGGGGTGGTGCCACCGGTGACACTTACGTTGATCGTGCCGTCGTTGCCGTTCGTGATCGTTACATTCGTCACCGTTCCTGTCATGCTCAACACTTCCGGTTCGTCCACCGTTACGCTGATCGTGGCGGTACATTCTCCTTCATCCAGGACAGTTACACTGTATGTGCCTGCTGATAACCCGGTTCTGTCTTCGGACGTCGCACCGTCATTCCACAGGATACTCACTGCTCCCTGGGTGCCTGTTATTGTCAAATTAATGCTGCCGTTCGCATCTCCGTTGCACAGTGCATCTTCCGCACTGATGTTCAGCACAATGCCGCAGGGAGGCTCTGTCAGGGTGAAGCTCGCTTCGTCTGCACAGTCGTTTGCATCCGTTACCGTTACTGAATAGGTGCCCGCAGTCAGTCCTGTCCGGTCTTGCGTGGTTGCTCCATCGCTCCAGAGATAACTGTACGGGGTCGTGCCGCCGGTGACACTTACGTCTATCGTGCCGTCGTTGCCGTTGGTGATCGTTACATTCGTCACCGTTCCTGTCATGCTCAACACTTCAGGTTCGTCCACCGTTACACTGATTGTGGCGGTACATTCTCCTTCATCGGTGACAGTTACACTGTACGTGCCTGCCACCAAGCCTGTCCGGTCTTCGGTTGTCGCGCCGTCATTCCATAAAATGGATACACTGCCCTGGGTGCCTGTTATTGTCAAATCAATGCTGCCGTTCGCATCTCCGTTGCACAAGGCATCTTCCGCACTGATGTTCAGCACAATGCCGCAGGGAGGCTCTGTCAGGGTGAAGCTCGCTTCGTCTGCACAGTCGTTTGCATCTGTTACAGTAACACTATAAGTTCCCGCCGGTAAGCCTGTCCGGTCTTGCGTGGTTGCTCCATCGCTCCAGATATAACTGTACGGGGTCGTGCCACCGGTTACACTTACGTTGATCGTGCCGTCGTTTCCGTTGGTGATCGTTACATTCGTCACTGTTCCTGTCATATTCAATACTTCCGGTTCGTCCACCGTTACGCTGATTGTGGCGGTACATTCTCCTTCATCCGTGACGGATACACTGTACGAGCCTGTCACCCAACCTGTCCGATCTTCGGTCGTCGCTCCGTCGTTCCACAGGATACTCACCGCTCCCTGGGTGCCTGTTATCGTCAAATCAATACTGCCGTTCGCATCTCCGTTGCACAGCGCATCTTCCGCACTGATGTTCAGCACAATGCCGCAGGGAGGCTCTGTCAGGGTGAAGCTCGCTTCGTCTGCACAGTCGTTCGCATCCGTGACGGTTACTGAGTACGTGCCTGCCACCAAGCCTGTCCGGTCTTGCGTGGTTGCGCCATCGCTCCAGAGATAACTGTACGGGGTCGTGCCACCGGTTACACTTACGTTGATCGTGCCGTCGTTGCCGTTGGTGATCGTTACATTCGTCACCGTTCCTGTCATGCTCAACACTTCAGGTTCGTCCACCGTTACACTGATTGTGGCGGTACATTCTCCTTCATCCGTGACGGTTACACTGTACGTGCCTGCCGTTAAGCCTGTCCGGTCTTCGGTCGTTGCGCCGTCATTCCACAAGATACTCACCGCTCCCTGGGTGCCTGTTATCGTCAAATCAATACTGCCGTTCGCATCTCCGTTGCACAAGGCATCTTCCGCACTGATGTTCAGCACGATGCCGCACGGAGGCTCTGTCAGGGTGAAGCTCGCTTCGTCTGCACAGTCGTTTGCGTCCGTTACCGTTACTGAGTAGGTGCCCGCAGTCAGTCCTGTCCGGTCTTGCGTGGTTGCTCCATCGCTCCAGATATAACTGTACGGGGTGGTGCCACCGGTGACACTTACGTTGATCGTGCCGTCGTTACCGTTGGTGATCGTTACATTCGTCACTGTTCCTGTCATGCTCAACACTTCCGGTTCGTCCACGGTTACTCTGATTGTAGCGGTACATTATATTTCATCCGTGACGGTTACACTATACGTGCCTGCCGTTAAACCTGTCCGGTCTTCGGTTGTCGCGCCGTCATTCCACAAGATACTCACCGCTCCCTGCGTGCCTGTTATTGTCAAATCAATGCTGCCGTTTGCATCTCCGTTGCACAGTGCATCTTCCGCACTGATGTTCAGCACGATGCCGCAGGGGGGCTCTGTCAGGGTGAAGCTTGCTTCGTCTGCACAGTCGTTCGCATCCGTTACCGTTACTGAGTAGGTGCCCGCAGTCAGTCCTGTCCGGTCTTGTGTAGTTGCGCCATCGCTCCAGATATAACTGTACGGGGTGGTGCCACCGGTGACACTTACGTTGATCGTGCCGTCGTTACCGTTGGTGATCGTTACATTCGTCACTGTTCCTGTCATGCTCAACACTTCCGGTTCGTCCACCGTTACACTGATTGTAGCGGTACATTCTCCTTCATCCGTGACGGTTACACTATACGTGCCTGCCGTTAAACCTGTCCGGTCTTCGGTTGTCGCGCCGTCATTCCACAGGATACTCACCGCTCCCTGAGTGCCTGTTATCGTCAAATCAATGCTGCCGTTTGCATCTCCGTTGCACAGCGCATCTTCCGCACTGATGTTCAGCACGATGCCGCAGGGGGGCTCTGTCAGGGTGAAGCTCGCTTCGTCTGCACAGTCGTTTGCGTCCGTTACCGTTACTGAGTACGTGCCCGCCGGTAAGCCTGTCCGGTCTTGCGTGGTTGCTCCATCGCTCCAGAGATAACTGTACGGGGTCGTGCCACCTGTGACACTTACGTTGATCGTGCCGTCGCTGCCGTTCGTGATTGTTACATTCGTCACTGTTCCCGTCATGTTCAACACTTCCGGTTCGTCCACTGTTACACTGATCGTGGCGGTACATTCTCCTTCATCCGTGACGGTTACACTGTATGTGCCTGCTGATAACCCGGTTCTGTCTTCGGTCGTTGCGCCGTCATTCCATAAAATGGATACACTGCCCTGGGTGCCTGTTATCGTCAAATCAATGCTGCCGTTTGCATCTCCGTTGCACAGCGCATCTTCCGCACTGATGTTCAGCACAATGCCGCACGGAGGCTCCGTCAGGGTGAAGCTCGCTTCGTCTGCACAGTCGTTCGCATCCGTTACCGTTACTGAGTACGTGCCCGCCGTCAGTCCTGTCCGGTCTTGCGTGGTTGCTCCATCGCTCCAAAGATAACTGTACGGGGTGGTGCCACCGGTTACACTTACGTTGATCGTGCCGTCGCTGCCGTTCGTGATCGTTACATTCGTCACCGTTCCCGTCATGCTCAATACTTCCGGTTCGTCCACCGTTACACTGATTGTGGCGGTACATTCTCCTTCATCCGTGACGGTTACACTGTACGTGCCTGCCGTTAAACCTGTCCGGTCTTCGGTTGTCGCCCCGTCATTCCACAGGATACTCACCGCTCCCTGCGTGCCTGTTATCGTCAAATCAATGCTGCCGTTCGCATCTCCGTTGCACAGTGCATCTTCCGCACTGATGTTCAGCACAATGCCGCAGGGGGGCTCTGTCAGGGTGAAGCTCGCTTCGTCTGCACAGTCGTTTGCATCCGTTACCGTTACTGAGTAGGTGCCCGCCGTCAGTCCTGTCCGGTCTTGCGTGGTTGCGCCATCGCTCCAGAGATAACTGTACGGGGTCGTGCCTCCGGTTACACTTACGTTGATCGTGCCGTCATTGCCGTTCGTGATCGTTACATTCGTCACCGTTCCTGTCATGCTCAACACTTCCGGTTCATCCACCGTTACACTGATCGTGGCAGTACATTCTCCTTCATCCGTGACGGTTACACTGTACGTGCCTGCCGTTAAACCTGTCCGGTCTTCGGTCGTTGCCCCGTCATTCCACAGGATACTCACCGCTCCCTGGGTGCCTGTTATCGTCAAATCAATACTGCCGTTCGCATCTCCGTTGCACAGCGCATCTTCCGCACTGATGTTCAGCACGATGCCACACGGAGGCTCTGTCAGGGTGAAGCTCGCTTCGTCTGCACAGTCGTTCGCATCCGTTACCGTTACTGAGTACGTGCCCGCCGGTAAGCCTGTCCGGTCTTGTGTGGTTGCTCCATCGCTCCAGAGATAACTGTACGGGGTCGTGCCGCCGGTTACCGTTACGTTGATCGTGCCGTCGCTGCCGTTCGTGATCGTTACATTCGTCACGGTTCCCGTCATGCTCAACACTTCCGGTTCGTCCACCGTTACACTGATTGTAGCGGTACATTCTCCTTCATCGGTGACAGTTACACTGTACGTGCCTGCCGTTAAACCTGTCCGGTCTTCGGTTGTCGCCCCGTCGTTCCACAGGATACTCACCGCTCCCTGCGTGCCCGTTATCGTCAAATCAATGCTGCCGTTCGCATCTCCGTTGCACAGTGCATCTTCCGCACTGATATTCAGCACGATGCCGCAGGGAGGCTCTGTCAGGGTGAAGCTCGCTTCGTCTGCACAGTCGTTCGCATCCGTTACCGTTACTGAATAGGTGCCCGCAGTCAGTCCGGTCCGGTCTTGCGTGGTTGCTCCATCGCTCCAGAAATAACTGTACGGGGTCGTGCCGCCTGTGACACTTACGTTGATCGTGCCGTCGCTGCCGTTGGTGATCGTTACATTCGTCACCGTTCCTGTCATGCTCAACACTTCCGGTTCGTCCACCGATACACTGATTGTGGCGGTACATTCTCCTTCATCCGTGACGGTTACTGAGTATGTGCCTGCCACCAAGCCTGTCCGGTCTTCGGTCGTTGCGCCGTCGTTCCATAAGATGCTTACCGCTCCCTGGGTGCCTGTTATCGTCAAATCAATGCTGCCGTTCGCATCTCCGTTGCACAGCGCATCTTCCGCACTGATGTTCAGCACGATGCCACACGGAGGCTCTGTCAGGGTGAAGCTCGCTTCGTCGGCACAGTCGTTGGCATCCGTTACCGTTACTGAGTACGTGCCTGCCACCAAGCCTGTCCGGTCTTGCGTGGTTGCTCCATCGCTCCAGAGATAACTGTACGGGGTTGTGCCGCCGGTGACACTTACGTTGATCGTGCCGTCATTGCCGTTGGTGATCGTTACATTCGTCACTGTTCCCGTCATGCTCAATACTTCCGGTTCGTCCACCGTTACACTGATCGTGGCGGTACATTCTCCTTCATCCGTGACGGTTACACTGTATGTGCCTGCCGTTAAACCTGTCCGGTCTTCGGTTGTCGCGCCGTCATTCCATAAAATGGATACACTGCCCTGTGTGCCCGTTATCGTCAAATCAATGCTGCCGTTCGCATCTCCGTTGCACAAAGCATCTTCCGCACTGATGTTCAGCACGATGCCGCACGGAGGCTCTGTCAGGGTGAAGCTCGCTTCGTCGGCACAGTCGTTCGCATCCGTTACAGTAACACTATAAGTTCCCGCAGTTAACCCTGTCCGGTCTTGCGTGGTTGCTCCATCGCTCCAGAGATAACTGTACGGGGTGGTGCCCCCTGTGACACTTACGTTGATAGTGCCGTCGTTGCCGTTCGTGATCGTTACATTCGTCACCGTTCCCGTCATGCTCAACACTTCCGGTTCGTCCACCGTTACACTGATTGTGGCGGTACATTCTCCTTCATCCGTGACGGTTACTGAGTACGTGCCTGCCACCAAGCCTGTCCGGTCTTCGGTCGTCGCACCATCGTTCCACAGGATACTCACCACTCCCTGGGTGCCTGTTATCGTCAAATCAATGCTGCCGTTTGCATCTCCGTTGCACAAGGCATCTTCCGCACTGATGTTCAGCACGATGCCACACGGAGGCTCTGTCAGGGTGAAGCTCGCTTCGTCTGCACAGTCGTTTGCGTCCGTTACCGTTACTGAGTACGTGCCCGCCGGTAAGCCTGTCCGGTCTTGCGTGGTTGCTCCATCGCTCCAGATATAACTGTACGGGGTCGTGCCACCGGTGACACTTACGTTGATCGTGCCGTCGCTGCCGTTCGTGATCGTTACATTCGTCACCGTTCCTGTCATGCTCAACACTTCCGGTTCGTCCACCGTTACACTGATCGTGGCGGTACATTCTCCTTCGTCGGTGACGGTTACACTGTAAGTGCCTGCTGTTAAACCTGTCCGGTCTTCGGATGTCGCCCCGTCGTTCCATAAGATGGATACACTGCCCTGAGTGCCTGTTATCGTCAAATCAATACTGCCGTTCGCATCTCCGTTGCACAAGGCATCTTCCGCACTGATGTTCAGCACGATGCCGCACGGAGGCTCTGTCAGGGTGAAGCTCGCTTCGTCTGCACAGTCGTTTGCGTCCGTTACCGTTACTGAGTACGTGCCCGCCGGTAAGCCTGTCCGGTCTTGCGTGGTTGCTCCATCGCTCCAGAGATAACTGTACGGGGTCGTGCCGCCTGTGACACTTACGTTGATCGTGCCGTCGTTGCCGTTCGTGATCGTTACATTCGTCACTGTTCCCGTCATGCTCAACACTTCCGGTTCGTCCACCGTTACACTGATTGTGGCGGTACATTCTCCTTCATCCGTGACGGTTACACTGTACGTGCCTGCCGTTAAGCCTGTCCGGTCTTCGGTCGTTGCGCCGTCATTCCACAAGATACTCACCGCTCCCTGGGTGCCTGTTATCGTCAAATCAATACTGCCGTTCGCATCTCCGTTGCACAAGGCATCTTCCGCACTGATGTTCAGCACGATGCCGCACGGAGGCTCTGTCAGGGTTGTAGTACATGAAGTGGTACAATTATTCGCATCTGTAACTGTAACGGTATAAGTTCCAACTGTAATACCAGTAATCTCTGATGTCGTTGCTCCATTACTCCACAAATATGTATAAGGTGTCGTTCCTCCACTAACACTTGCGTTTGCTGCTCCATCACTGCCATTTGTTATACTCACATCCACTTTACTGCAAGTTACCAATAATTCTAACGGCTGGGTGACAGTCTCGCTTGTTACCGCCGTACAGTTGTTTGCATCGGTTACCGTTACTGTGTAAGTTCCTGCTACTACTCCGCTTATATCTTCCGTGGTCGCTCCATTAGACCAAAGATAACTATAGGGGGTCGTTCCTCCACTTACCGTCAGGTTCACTCCACCCGTCGGTCCGCCGTTGCATAGTACCGGGGTCATTGTCGTGCTTACTGCCAACACCGGGGGTTGATTTACCGTTGCACTCGTCACTGCGGTACAGTTGTTTGCATCGGTGACTGTTACGGTATAAGTACCCGCTGCCAAGCCGGTCAGGTCTTCGGTCGTTACGCCTCCACCCCAGTTATAGGTGTAGGGGCTTGTGCCGCCGGTTACTGTTAAATTGATTGCGCCTGTCGAGTTACCAAAACACAATACATCTGTCACGCTTGTTGATAAAGATAAGGCTGCTGCCGGTTGGGTTACCGTTGCGCTCGTCACTGCTGTACAATTATTTGCATCGGTGACTGTTACGGTATAAGTGCCTGCAGCCAAGCCGGTCCGGTCTTCGGTGGTTGCACCTCCCGCCCAGCTATAGGTATAGGGGCTTGTACCGCCGCTTACCGTTAAGTTGATTGCACCGGTAGAATTACCAAAACACAATACATCAGTTACAATCGTTGATAAAGATAATCCTGCTGCCGGCTGAGTTACCGTTGCGCTCGTCACTGCTGTACAGTTGTTTGCATCGGTGACTGTTACGGTATAAGTGCCCGCAGCCAAGCCGGTCCGGTCTTCGGTAGTTACGCCTCCCGCCCAGTTATAGGTGTAGGGGCTTGTGCCACCGCTCACCGTTAAGTTAATCGCACCGGTAGAATTGCCAAAACACAATACATCAGTTACAATCGTTGATAAGGATAATCCTGCTGCCGGCTGAGTTACCGTTGCGCTCGTCACTGCTGTACAGTTGTTTGCATCGGTGACTGTTACGGTATAAGTACCCACAGCCAAGCCGGTCCGGTCTTCGGTGGTTGCTCCTCCAGCCCAGCTATAGGTGTAGGGGCTTGTGCCACCGCTTACTGTTAAGTTGATTGCACCGGTAGAATTACCAAAACACAATACATTCGTCACGCTTGTTGATAAAGATAATCCTGCTGCAGGCTGGGTTACCGTTGCGCTCGTCACTGCGGTACAGTTGTTTGCATCGGTGACTGTTACGGTATAAGTGCCCGCAGCTAAACCCGTCCGGTCTTCGGTCGTTACGCCTCCCGCCCAGCTATAAGTGTAGGGGCTTGTGCCGCCGGTTACCGTTAAGTTAATTGCACCGGTAGAATTTCCAAAACACAATACATCAGTTACAATCGTTGATAAGGATAATGCTGCTGCAGGCTGAGTTACCGTTGCGCTCGTCACTGCGGTACAGTTGTTTGCATCGGTGACCGTTACATTATAGGTGCCCGCAGCCAAGCCGGTCCGGTCTTCGGTCGTTACGCCTCCACCCCAGCTATAGGTATAGGGGCTTGTGCCACCGGTTACCGTTAAATTGATTGCACCGGTAGAATTACCAAAACACAATACATCAGTTACAATCGTTGATAAGGATAATGCTGCTGCCGGCTGAGTTACCGTTGCGCTCGTCACTGCGGTACAGTTGTTTGCATCGGTGACCGTTACATTATAGGTGCCCGCAGCCAAGCCGGTCCGGTCTTCGGTCGTTACGCCTCCAGCCCAGCTATAGGTATAGGGGCTTGTACCGCCGCTTACCGTTAAGTTAATTGCACCGGTAGAATTTCCAAAACACAAGACATTCGTCACACTTGTTGATAAGGATAACCCTGCTGCAGGCTGGGTTACCGTTGCGCTCGTCACTGCTGTACAGTTGTTTGCATCGGTGACTGTTACGGTATAAGTGCCCGCAGCTAAACCCGTCCGGTCTTCGGTCGTTACGCCTCCCGCCCAGCTATAAGTGTAGGGGCTTGTGCCGCCGCTTACTGTTAAGTTAATCGCACCGGTAGAATTGCCAAAACACAATACATTCGTCACACTTGTTGATAAGGATAATGCTGCTGCCGGTTGGGTTACCGTTGCGCTCGATGTCCCGGTACAACCGTTTGTATCAGTTACTGTTACCGTATATGTGCCTGCAGCTAAACCCGTCCGGTCTTCGGTCGTTATGCCTCCACCCCAGTTATAGGTGTAGGGGCTTGTGCCACCGGTTACCGTTAAGTTGATCGCACCCGTCGAATTTCCAAAACACAATACATTGGTTATTGTCCTGGATAAGGATAAGGCTGCTGCCGGCTGGGTTACGGTTGCGCTCGTCACTGCGGTACAGTTGTTTGCATCGGTTACCGTTACGTTATACGTGCCCGCAGCCAAGCCGGTCCGGTCTTCAGTCGTTACACCTCCACCCCAGTTATAGGTGTAGGGGCTTGTGCCACCGGTTACCGTTAAGTTGATCGCACCCGTCGAATTTCCAAAACACAAGACATTCGTCACGCTCGTTGATAAAGATAATGCTGCTGCAGGCTGGGTTACGGTTGCGCTCGATGTCCCGGTACAACCGTTTGTATCAGTTACTGTTACCGTATAAGTGCCTGCAGCTAAACCCGTCCGGTCTTCGGTGGTTATGCCTCCGCCCCAGTTATAGGTATAGGGGCTTGTGCCACCGGTTACCGTTAAGTTGATCGCACCCGTCGAATTTCCAAAACATAAGACATTGGTTATTGTCCTGGATAAGGATAATGCTGCTGCCGGCTGGGTTACCGTTGCACTCGATGTCCCGGTACAACCGTTTGCATCGGTTACTGTTACCGTATAAGTGCCCGCAGCCAAACCCGTCCGGTCTTCGGTCGTTACACCTCCGCCCCAGTTATAGGTGTAGGGGCTTGTGCCGCCGGTTACCGTTAAATTGATCGCGCCTGTCGAGTTGCCAAAACACAATACATTGGTTATTGTCCTGCTAAGGCTCAACACCGGAGGTTGTGTTACGACATAACTGGCTACGGCTGTACATTCAACAGTTTCTGTAACTGTAACGCTATATGTACCCACTGCAAGCCCTGTTATACTTTGAGTAGTAGCACCGGTACTCCATAAATATGTAACCGGTATTAAATTTCCACTAACCGTAACAGTAGCAGTGCCATTGCTCCCCCCATTACAACTTACATTTGTACCGCTACCAACTGCCGAAAGATTACAGACAGGACGGAAACCAATATCAAATGTATGATCAGTTTTTCCATTAGTTCCCAGTGTAGCAGGAACTCTCGGTCGAGCTGCAATTAACGCAGCATCATTGTCCCGAACATTTGGTTGTCCGGCTCCTCCAATATTACTCAAAGTCAATTGATAACCCAACAAATCTGCAATCCCTGCCCCACTAAACCAATCTGAAGAACCTACCTGAACGGTATAGTTTGTATTAGGAAGCAACCCGGTAGCTCCGTTCAGGTTGACATTGCTTGAATTAAAATAATAATTACCGGTCGAATTTGTTGTTGTCGTACCAACCAAAGTCCCATCGGCAGGATTTCCGTCTCCGTTCGGATCTGTATAAAGTTCTAAAGAAACATTGGCAATTGCCGTTTCAGCCGGGTCCTGAATGCCATTTAGGTTGCTATCCAGCCAAACAAAATTACCAATTTCTAAAGGTGCCAAATCGCATAAAAGCTCTACTTCCCCCAATCCATGCGCTTTCCCAAATGGATTTGCTGCACCGGATAATAAGGTAATTGATTTATAACGCGGCAATCCGCTTCCGGCTAAATTATACCAATCCACACCATTCGTAAATGCCGCTGTTCTTGAATCCATAACAGGAACCACCATTGTATTCTGACGCATTAAAACTGCCAAACCACCCATTCCTGTTTCTTCATGATAATAACCATCTTCCGGCCCGTAATTATCATTTCCAAACCAGGGTTCGGAAGTACCGCTTGCCGTACTGGGGTCCGTAAAATTTGCAATGTTTAAAGTCCAACCTGCGCCTGTATTTTTGGTTGCCATAAGCAGGTCTCCAAAAGCATCACTCGTGCGAAGCGTAAAAGGGCTGTTCGGTTGTGGTGCACTCCTTCCGCCCTGATCGCCCCATCTGTCCCGAAGTGCTAAGATCATATTTCCTGCGGCATCGAACTCAATATCCGTTAACATAGGTTGTGGGTACCCTGATTCCTGAGACGAACTTACCGTAGGAGTCGGCCATACATTACTATTCAACCACGGCTGCCAGGTGGCAGGGCCGTAACAAGTCGAATTTAGTCCAAAGCCACATCCCCTGTTATATACTAACGAAAAATCCAATTCCTTAGTAAAGGTTGTGGCAACAATATCATAAGAATAAACCAACCCCCGTATAGGTCCGCCATCCTGTCCATTGGTAACCAGCCCTATATACACTTTACCTTTTCTAAACTTCAACCCAAATGGTCGAATTTCAGCATTGGTTATACCTGAGGGCAGATTTGGTAGCGGGCTACCTACCGAAGCAAGTGGTATAACAGTTACCTGTGAAGATAAAGTAGGGGCTACCGGATTCGTAGGGTCTGAACCCAAAGGAATACGATACAGAGATCGGTCGTTAAGATTAACTGCCCATAAACTGAGTTCGTCATCTGATATATCTAAATCTCCAAAAGACACACGTCCGACCTGATTAAAAGCATTTGCATCAATGACATCTCCTCCTGAAGTTTGGGTAGTGAAGTTATGAGGGTCGGTTCCTGCAACAGAAGAACCGAACAGGGTATTTAAATTGACAAACAAGGATCCCGATAACAATCCATCATGTGGATTTGGCACGCGGTAAATAGCACCGGGGCCACCGGGGCCAAATCCGGTAAACCGTCGCATATAAGCGGTAACAAACAAGTTTTTTGAACTCCGTTGATAGGCTAACCCAAGCGTAGTACCCAGAACATTGGCGACCGCCTCGGGAGAGGATAAAGAAGGGTCGTTGCTTTCATTGGCAGAAGCTGCAGCATTATATGCAACCGATACTATCACATTATCGGTTCCTGAATTATTACCCTCTACAAATCGGTTGGTTGCAAACCGCGGGTCGGTTTGGCAATATAAAACCGGATCCATTAATCCAAAGTTGATGTTACAACCGCTTGCTGTGGCAAACTGAACCGAGGTTTTGCTGTCTGTACCTGCAAAAGTTTGTTCATATTCTGTTGGGCCATTGGTAAATTCTAACCTGTAGCGAGATCCGTTTGTCATGGATGCACTTTCAAATATATAGTTGCCATCCGCAGTTGAAGTGGCTGTTCCTACCAAGGTATTTGAAGCAGAATAAACTGATATTGTTACTCCTGATATCGGTTGATCTATCCCCGTATTAAATGCGCCATCCTGACCATAATCTAAGAAAACTTTACCACCTATGTATGGTACTGTAACCACGGTTGGAGGACATGGAGCTTGGCCGAATAACATTTCAGATGTCAGAATAGCCGTTAATAATAAACCATAATTTAAAAAGCCCTTGTAAAAGATATTCATGGAATTGATTTTTTAAACGCCAATACAGAATTGAATTTGAGGCCCCAATACAACCAGCTTGCACAAGCTGAAACTGTAATATGTGGTTGTTTTTGCGCTATTTTGCCCAAAACAAACATTTTACACAAGGCTCTAAAACAAATTCTGTGCCGAATACTTGACTAAGTACTTTTCTCACTTTGTTCTTGCTTAGCTCCATTCACCGTTTTTTGAAGTTTTATTGCCGGGAGGTTTTCTCTTTCTATATTCCAGTATCTTGTTTCAATGAATCAAACCCCTGAATGTGTACAGCTTGAATAATTTTAAAATTCTATTGCATGAAAAAATATGCAACTTCTGTATCTTAATTCAACCTAAAAGAGTAGAATTACCAATCCAAATTGATTCTGCTTGTGGTCAGATAAAAAATCGGTTACCAATAAAACTTATGCTTTGTAGAACCGGGAGATTCGCCCTAAGACCAGGGAAAAAGCCTTTTATTAAAGAGTGCTTTTTAGACAGTTGCAGATGCTGTTGTTATAGGGCTAACTTTGCATGGCATGTATTGGAGGGTTGCGAAGATGTCAGGGTTACTCCATTTTTTTTGCCAATCATTGCATTTTAACAAGATTTTCGGCTAAAATTAAGGTTGACAATACGTTCATGCAGGGGTGCAATGAGTTATTGCAGGGGCGATTTAACGTGTTGCAGAGGGACATCAGGCTATTGCAGAGGGACTTTGATGCTTTGCAGGGGTGCAATGAGTTATTGCACAGGCGATTTAACGTGCTGCAAGGGGATATTAGGGCAATGCAGAGGGGCTTTAATGCTTTGCAGGGGTACAATGAGTTATTGTACAGGCGATTTTAAGCGTTGCAGGGGGATTCTAAGTGAATGTAGGGAGGCTTTGGAGCTTTGTGGAGAGACTTAAAGCTTTTGAACAGGTTGTTTTCACCCAAATCCATTCCATTTTTTAGAACTTGAATGATGCGCTCTTTATATTGATTGCAGGTTTTTTATAGCCCAATTATATTGAACAAAACATCGAACTTAGTAGGCCTATGCACCGGACAGGGTGCTGCTAACCGGCAAGGGAATTTGAGGGATGAAAATATTTTCCTTTAGAATTATTCAAAACCAATCAGGAACCACTTGTTAAGTTTTAAATCATAAGAGAAATAATAGGTTGTTTCCGGCTTTTCGGTGGGTGCTATCAAATTATAGTAAAACTCTAATCCGGTAATTTGCAAATCGCCGTTTGGAAGAGGTTTTATTCGCCTGACTCGGTCATCCCCTCTTTGCCCCATTCCTTCAATGGAGAATTCAAACCTCGGTTGTCCTGTAAAATTACCCAAACTATCCAAAGCCAGAGAAAATACATCCCCGCTTCGGGCTTTGCCAAAATACAGGCGTTTTTCACCGGTAGAGCGGGCAACTGCCAAACCGAAAGGATCTACGTTATCGTATTGTGCAGTAATGGTTTGTGTGGCAATATCAATATGTACAAGTTTGCCGATTTCGTTTTGTGCATCAGAACCGAACACGGAAGAAGCATAGAGCGTATGGTTGTCGCAATCATAAAAAATGCCAAGCAAACCATAAGGGTTGGCAGGATTATACCGGTCGTCCGGTGCGTTGTGTGGAATTTGAAAAAATGCCTTTAATTCCGCAGTTTTCGAATCTACTTTAAAAATAGTATTCTGATCGGACTGCGGGTTATAAAGTACGGATACCATAGGAGCCGGTATTGCAAAGATATTTCCTGCATAATCAAGGACAAAAGCACCAAGATAACCGGCATCATCCCAGGTTGGGTGTTGATAGGTATTTGTTCTGTTAGCACCGGGGTCTTTTGCCGACTGAAGTTCTATAACCGTCAAGCCGCGAAGCTTTTTTTCAGTTGTGCTTATCGCTGCTTTTGCGGGGTTGATGTTTGGAATTTGATGTAGAAATATCGGGTTGTTTCTACAATCGGGGGGGGCTACAGGAATTTTCTTCGTTTCAGTATTCTGAGCTGAAATCCCTGAAAGTGCAAAATAAAGTGCAACAAAAAGGATGAAATTCTTTTTCATGGCAGGAGTTTAAGGTTTAAAAGGCACGAACATAGGTCCGGACATACAGGGAAATGTTTTCACCTTAATGATGCCATTTTCAACGTAAGACTGTGCCCAACAGTATTCTTTTCCGGGCGTGTCATCGTTTTTAAGTTGTGGAACATACCACAAAACCAAAGTGCTGTTTTCGATGGATTCAGGTTCCGGTTCAATAAATTTTTCAGGGCCTTGTCTAAAGTCTGCATTACAACAAGGTCCTATCGTAATGAGGTCGCTGTCTCCTTCGTCCTTGTCGGGATGGTGTTTGGTGATATAGGTGAACGCCTCATCTCCTCTGCCATTGTCGTTAAACTGCCCTGTGTTTGCTTCAATATAAAATCCATTTTTGTTGGAAGCGGCAAGCTTATATTGATAGCCTTCCGAAGTATAGTTTGTTTGTAAATGCTGCAACTGCCATTGTTCTGTTGTCCATGGATGCCAGTTGTTATTTTTCCATTCATAGAATTTATTAAAATCAGGGGCAAATGCGATTCGGGTTACCGGGCGGTAAGTGCCGTCGTTTCCACAACCTCTGCCAAGACTTCCTACCGATACTCTAAACCGCCCATCGTTGTAAAACTCATAACGTTGCAGGTAGTTGTAATTGCAGGGAGCCGGCCAACCTTCGCTAAAGAAATTCTGCTCAAGAGCAAAACCGGTATTTACCCCGTCCTCTTCAATGTTTTTAACCTCCGGAGGTGTGATGGCGACAACTGCGGCCTGACTAAACATCGGACAACCAATTGCATCCGAATAGCCGAAGCCATCTGCATTGGAATAACTGACATGAAAATCTACCAGTTTAGCGCTTTGCAGGATCAGCTTGTTTTTGTACATTACATTGCTGACCCGCAAACCATCCGAACTCGTCAGGGTAAAATTCATTCTCCAATTGTTTTGAACCAACAGGGAATCCTTCAGGCAATAACATTCCATCATATTTGCATTTTGATATCGCCGCTCTGTTACCGCCTGACTATCACCCACATTGGTCCACCGCGAACCAACCAGTTTCAGGTCGGTTAAATCAACAATTGCCCATAGTGCTTTGTCGCCTTTTACAAAAGTAGGGGCTATGCACAAATGTAAACTGCGCTCACACCGGCTTCTGTTCAGGGCTGTCTTGGTATTGGACATCAACGCTGAATCCGGCGTAGGTTTAAAACCCAATGCCTGCTGCACCTGAGCCGATTCCGTGGCTATGTGTAAAGCAAGAGCAACCAAATGTGGCGGTATATCGGGTTGCATATTCGGATAATGATTGACCCAAATCATTTGAGAACTATTGATATCTGCAATAGCCACAGTCGCCAGGTTCAACCCGTAATTATACATCTCAATTCTGAACAGATTGCCAATGTTTCGCATACCATCCGGCAGATCGCTCTGTCGGGCGGGGTAAATGCCGAATATTTCATTCAGGTAGGGTAGGTTGTCCTGACTTCGCGTGTGTTGTATAAAGGTTTCCGAGCGAATGGCAAGGTGTTGTGCAAACAATTGCTTTTCACTAATACCTTCTGATAAAAGTAACACCGGAATTTTCTGTTGAAGTGCCTGTTCAATCGCGGCTTTTCTGTTTAAAATGATACTATCTTTTTGCTGACCGGATGATGTACCGGTTTTGAGGTAGGAGATATCCTGTTGCTTGTTGGTCTCAGTTGGCAGTTTTGCCGATGGTTGTTTCCCGACAGAGCAAGCCGGTATCAATATTGTAAAAAGAAGCGCAAAGAACCAGAATTGGCTAAGGCTGGCCCTGTTAATTTGTTTTACAATCATGTTAGTCAGAAAATGGTGAAAATAAAAAAGATTAATGGGTAAATGGGTCTGAAAACTTAGGATTGGTCATCAAGGACGTATCGTTCAGGCTCATCAAAAAATCAATCAAATCTTCCTTTTCTTGTTTTGTAAGATTGAGCGGAGCAATATCTTCGTTTTTGTACGGATTATCTTTCCCATCTCCTGTATCCAAAGCGCCATCCCAGTTACGTCCGCCGCGATCGTAAATTTCTATCACCTCCTCTAAAGTGCGGGCACTTCCATCATGAAAATATGGGGCAGTAAATGCCAGGTTGCGCAAGGACGGGGTGCGGAATTTACCCATATCTGCACTTTGTTTGGTAAATGCAATCAATCCCTGATCGTGTATGGGGTATGCTCCGGTTGATCCTGCATTGTATAATCCCACATTTGCAAAATTTCCTTCTGCTCCTTCCTTCTCGGGAGTTTGATTAAAGTTGGGGCCTGCATGGCAGTTAAAACATTTCAACCGGTCGGACGTAAATAACAACCAACCTCTTTCGGCACTTTCGCTCATAGTGCCGTTGTTAAAGGGTGTGTTAAACGATTCGATGCTGTTACAAAACTGAGCCAAAGCCTTAATGGCATTGTCCATAGTTATTGCGTTTTCACCGTAAGCCTGTTGGAACATTGCCGGATAGAGGGTATCCCTTTTTAACCGGTTCAACACCTCCTCTTCATGTCCTTTTAACCCCATTTCGGGCGGGCTGTCGCCAAACATCGGAAGCAACAACTGTTGTTCAAGGGTTTCCAAAGCCGGATTGTCCCAGGTAAACGAGCGGTAATAATCCAGATTGAACAAAGGCAGGCTATTGTGCTTAACCATATCTCCAAACAAACCCGGGCTGCGGCGATGACCATCGGTAAAGGCAAATCGCTGGTCATGGCAGGTAGCGCAGGACTTCTCCCCTGTTGCTGAAAGCCGGGAATCGTAAAAAAGATGCCGTCCCAACTCGGTGGCAACTTCTTGATTGCCCTTTGTTTGAGGAGGCTGCCCTATTGTCAACATCGAACTGATTGCTAACGGTAATCCAACTATCAGCAACGCAAGATTAAACCAGTTGAATTGCATGGCAATAACTTTGATCTATAACCAAAACACCTTATTTCAGTATAAAAACAATCGGGTTATTCTTAACGTTTACTAATACCCGAGGATATTCTATCATTTATTTAATGAGTGTAACATTGCCTTTTAAGGTTTCGGTAGTACCATCGGTAAAGGTAACGGTTGCATAATATACATACACCCCTATTTCCTGTTGTTTACCCTTATACTCCCCGTTCCACCCATCGGTCAGACTGGACGATACATTAAAATAGACCTCGTTGCCCCAACGGTTATATACATGCAGTTTCACTTCGCTGACGTTAAAACCGGTCAGACGGAAGATATCGTTCATACCATCGCCATTCGGCGAAAAGGCATTGGGAATAACTACCTCGTTTCGAGCAATAACATTTACCGTTGCCAGCACCGTTTCCGTACAACCGTATTCATCGCTGACAATCACGGTATATGTATTGACACTGCCGGTTGGGGTAACGGTAACTGAAGCACAATCCGGGCAACCGGTATCTGGAATCCACTCATAGGAAAGTACGGTTCCCAAAGCCGAAGTTGCCGATACTTCCAGCACTACGCTCTGCCCCTGATCAATAAAACTATTATCCGGGCTGATGCTTGCCGTCACATCGGAAACGGCAATGGGAAGCGAAAGGGTATGAATACATCCATTATCGTCAATGGTTAGTGTTACCGTTTTTATTCCTGCAGTATTCCAACTCACTGATTGAGGGGCAGAGCCTGTTGCCGTTGCAGGGGTGGCATCTGCGCCAAAATCCCACAAATAAACAGCCGTTGCCGAGGCAGTGCCGGTAAAGGCAATACTGACTGCATCGCCCAGACAGGTATTGTCCGGTAAACTAAAGTTGGCAACAGGTGTGGAGAGGATGATGAGGGCTGCCGTTACCGGAGCGCTTTCACATCCTTCTGCTGTGTCAAAAGCGGTCAAGGTATAAGTGCCTGCTTGGGTGGGGGTAAACGAAACGCCTGTTCCTACCAATGCGCCTCCGAAGTACCACCTGATTTCCAAACCTGCGGCAGCAGTAGCGTTAAAAGCGGCGATAGGATCGCCTTCACATACTGTTTGACCGGTTATATCCAATACAGGCGGATCGGGGGTAATACAGTTACAAACGATGACCGAAACAGTTACCTCTGTTGCCGGACCCTGACACCCGTTGAGTGTTTCAGCAACCCAATAACTGACCGAGTTGCCGGCAGTGGGTGCAACAGGGTTCAAGGTTGCGCCGGTTCCCACCTGAGTAGTTAAAGCAGCATCGGAATACCAGGTTAGCGTGCCTCCTGTTCCGGTTGCGCCGAGAGCATTGATGACAGCACCCTCACAATATGGATTGGGCGATGCAGCTACGGGCGCAGGAGGTAAGGAAGTCATGGTTAGTGTTACGGCGATTCTGTTGCTCACACAATCGGTGGCAGTTTCCAGTATTTCAGCATAATAGGTGCCTGCAGCAGGTGGGGTAAAACTGTTGCCTGTAGCAACAGGAGTACCGCCGGCAGGCACATCGTACCATTGAACGACAAAGCCGGCACCCGGGGAATCCACACTGAGGGATGTAGGAGTTGCTCCCTGACAATAAGCACTATTGACCGGATTTGCAGGAGGAGCGACTACTGCACAGTTACAGGTAGTTACGCCCAAATCGAGCGAGGCCGGACAACCATCGGCATCTGTAACGTTCAGCACAACTGAAGTGCCGCTTGTAATATCTTCAATTATCCACGCATCGAGTATCGGGGTTACTGTATAACCACCGGCATCAAATGTATAAGGCTCAGTGCCGCCAGTAACCGAAACAGTTACATCATAAGTCAACAAATCGGCAGAGCAGGCAGCGCCGGCATCGGTGATGCTGATGGAAGTTCCCTGTGAAAGCGTTACCGGAACCCGCGCACTGAAGCAACCGGTTGCCACTTCTTCGGTTTCGGCATAGTAAGTGCCCGGAGTAAGGGGCGTATAAGTTGTTCCCGTACCCAACAGTACTCCTCCTACAGGAGAATCATACCAGTTGATCACGTATCCTGCACCGGGGTTGCTGACCGATAAAGCCACCGGAGCATCGCCGGCACAAATAAACGCATCCGCAGGGTTGGCAGGTTCGGGGGTAGTGGCGCAAGAGCAGTTTAAAGAAGCCAAGGCAAGTGTTTGCGAACAACCGTCTGCATCGGTGATGCTGACCGTAATGGAGGTGGTATTTGGAATACCCGATATGGTATAGCTTCCACCCCCGTTATCGGTTACTGTTGCTGCTCCTGCTGCTACGGTATAGGGAGCTGTGCCGCCGGTGACGGTAACCGGTACTTCAAAGGTTAATAAATCGGGCGCACAAGTGCCGGGGGTCTGACTTATGTTGATAGCAGTTCCTTGTGACAGGGTTACGGCGACTGTTGTACTTATACAGGCATTAACATCTTCAACCGCAAGGGCATAGAACGTTCCTGCTACCGTAGGGGTAAAGCAACTGCCCGTACCCAACAGCGCGCCTCCGCTTGCAGCATCGTACCATTCTATTGTAAAGCCGGCACCCGGATTGTCCACACACAATGCTACCGGTGCATCGCCAAAGCAAACAAAGGCATCGGCGGGATTAGCAGGCGGGGTAATGACCGGACAGTTGCAAGGAACGGGGCCAATGACCAGCGTTTCCACACAATTGGTGGCATCTGTTACCGTTACGGTGATGATGCCGGTGCCATTTGACGGCAAATCTTGTACTAAATAAGCACCACCGCCCATATCACTCACCACATAACTCACCCCACCGTCGTCGGTAGCGGTTGCGGTAACCAACCCTGAAGTATTGCTGATAAGCAGATTGACATTATAGGTATTCAGGTCTGCCGAGCAATAGCCGTCAATCTGCACAATATTGAGATCTGCGCCCTGAGTAAGCGCAACAGGAACACGCGTACTGTTGCATCCGGAAATATCTTCTATTTCAGCATAGTAGGTTCCCGGTGTTGAAGGGGTATAACTTGTACCCGTTCCCACCATTGTGCCTCCAACAGGAGCATCGTACCAATTGACGGTTAACCCTGCGCCCGGATCATCCACACTTAAAGAAACCAATGATTGTCCGAAACATACGAAAGCATTTATGGGGTTAGCAGGTGGCGCTATGGGCGGGCAACTACAGTTCACCGGATTAAGACCGGTTGAAACAATACAACCGTTGGCATCGGTAATATTCACCGTTGCTGCGGTGTTGCTTGCTATTCCTGCAACAGTATAACTTCCTCCGCCATTGTCGGTAATTGTTGCTGCTCCGGCATTGACGGTATAGGGTGCTGTACCTCCGCTGACTGTGATGTCCACATCGTAGGTAAGCAGGTCGGTCGAACAGGTATGTATTCCCTGTATAACTAAAATTTGCGGGGTTTCTGTCAACACCACCGGAATGCGGGTACTCACACAACCGTTGACCAATTCGGTAACTTCGGCATAATAAGTGCCGGAAGCTGCCGGAGTGTAGGTAATGCCGTTTCCTAAAGATGCACCGCCAATCGGCGAGTTGTACCAATTTACTTCAAAACCCGCTCCCGGATCATCCACCAAAAGGGCAGACGGGGTTTCGCCAAAGCAATAGAAATTGCCGGCCGGATTGGCCGGAGGTGCTATGACAGGGCAAACACAATCAAGTGCGGGGATATTGAGCTGAATAGCGCAGTTTTGAGCATCGGTAATTTGTACTGAAGTTGCTGTATTATCGGCAATACCCGCAATGTCGTAAGTGCCATCGCCGTTATCCGTAACACCTAATCCTCCTGCATCAATGGTATAGGGAGCAGTTCCGCCGCTCACACTGATTTGAGCGGTAAAACTGTTCAAATCGGCGGAACAAGTGCTATTGACCGCAAGCAGCTATAACGGCAGAACCAATTGTCAGCGTAGCCGCAGTAGTAGTACTGACACATCCGTTTACATTGTCCTGAACGGCAGCATACCAGGTTCCTGCTGATGGAGGGGTAAACATATTGCCCGTTCCCACAAGAGTTCCACCGGTTGCTGCATCAAACCAAACTATGGTAAACCCGGCACCCGGGTCTGCAACAGATAAATCCGCTAACGGGTCTCCGTTACAAATAAAGGCATCGGCTGGGTTTGCCGGAGGTATAACAGCCGGACATGGACAGGAAGGCGGGATAAAATCTATGGTCGGCATACTGCATCCAAGCGCATCACTGATATTGACCGCCGACATTGTGGTTACCGGCACATCCATCAACGTGAAAGAGCCGCCTCCATTGTCGGAAACGATGTAAATGTCTCCATCAACGGTATAAGGAGGCGTACCTCCCGAAACAGTAATATCCACATTGTAAAAATTGAGGTCTGCCGAGCAACTCATTCCGTCCATGTTAAACTGCAACTGTGAGGCTTCGGTCAGGGTAACTGGAGTCCGCAAACTCGCGCAACCGGTAGCGTTTTCTACCACCTCGGCATAATAGGTGCCCGAAGCCGGTGGAACGAAAGATGCGCCGGTTCCAATTGGCGCGCCTCCTGCCGCAGTAGCATACCAGTTGACGGTAAATCCTGCTCCCGGATCGGTTACTGAAATACCCGTTGGAACTCCTGCAAAGCAAATTGTTGCCCCAACCGGATTAGTTGGTGACGGAATTACCGGACAACTGCAATCAATCGAAGACAAATTGCCCGTTGTCGAACAACCATTAGAATCGGTAATCGTTATCGTAGCTGTTGTATTGTTGGGAATCCCCGAAACCGTAAAACTACCTCCACCATTATTGGTTACGGTATAAGGCACAGCATTGATCGTATATCCCGAACCGCTTCCCCCGCTAACCGACAGGTTTAGGCTGAATGAAGTTAAATCTGCCGAGCAGTCTGACCCGGTTTCGCTAAACAGCAAAGCTGGATTTTCTGTAACTGTTACAGGGATGGTGTTGCTTTCACAATCGTTCACCACCTGAACAACTGAGGCGTATAAAGTGCCCAATGAAAATGGGGTAAAGGGGTTTCCTGCACCCAACAAGTTACCCCCACTTGGGGCATCATACCAATAGATGGCATATCCGGCTCCCGGATCGGCAACCGAAACCTGAGGCAGGGGTTCACCCGGGCAAGCTACGGCATTGACAGCACCGGTTGGAGGAGCAATTACCGGACAGGCGCATAAAGCAGGACTTAGGTCGAAGGTTGTGCTGCAACCGTTGCTGTCGGTTAGGGTTGCAGGAATTGAGGTGCCATTCGGAATACCGCTAATGGTATAGCTGTTATCAACATTCAAGGTAGCGGTATAAGGGGCTGCATCAACCGAATATCCCATACCACTGCCTCCGGCAGGAAACACAATAATTTCAAAAGTTTGCAAATCGGCGGCACAAGTTGTGCCAAGTTCACCAAGTATAAGCAGATTGCCGGCAGTTACTAATACCGGGATTGCCGTACTTTCGCAACCGTTGGTAATGTCGGTCATCGTGGCGTAAAAAGTACCGGGAGAGGGTGCCGTCAGTATGTTTCCTGTTCCTAAAACACTGCCTCCCGAAGGCGCATCATACCAGGTAATGATAAACCCTGCACCCGGGTCTGCAACCGAAATATCTGGCATCGGCATCCCGAAACAAGCGATGGCATCGGCAGGACTATCCGGCGGAGCAGGCAACTGACTGGTATCAATGGTAATGCTTTCGGTATCGGTACAATCATCGGCAGAGGTAAAGACTACGTAATAAGTGCCTCCGTTAGCCACAGATGTGGGGTCGGGGACAGGGTTGCTTAACCCGGCATCGCTATACCATTGATAAGTTCCGGTCAGGCCGTTTATTTCGGTGGGATTAAAAGAAGTAAGGTCTATCGTACCCCCCACATCCAAGCAATAGACGGGTGGGTTGGTCATTGGGCTTAAATCGGGAACGGGAGCGATGATAATCTCAGCTTGTGTTGAATCGGTACAACCGTTTTCAGTATAAAGCACCCAATAAGTTGTAGTGGTTGCCGGAGAAACAGAGGTTACAGAATTACCGGAAGCCGGTTCGGCATCAAACCAATCAAAAGTACCGGGTTCGGGGCCGTTCAGGTCGGGCAAATTAAAACTGTCGCCCAGACAAATGGTAGCATCCGGGGTAACAGTAAATACCGGTGTTGGATTTACAACCACCGTAATAGTGGTAGAGTCGTTACAGGTTCCTTCAGAATAAAGCACCCAATAAGTCGTAGTTCCAACAGGGGTAATCGTGTTTACCGGATTTCCCGAAGCAGGTTGATTGTCAAACCATTCAAAAGTTCCGCCGCCAAAACCATTGAGACTATTGAGGTCTAACGATTCGCCGGCACATAATTCGGGTGGGGTATTCACACTAAAGGTAGGCGCTCCGCTAATGGTAACCGTGATACTGGATACTTCGGAGCATCCACTTTCTGAATAAACCACCCAATAGGTAGTGTTGACTGTAGGCGATACCGTAGTAATGGGATTACCTGCAGGCGGAGCAGCGTCAAACCATGCAAATGTGCCGGCACCTGTTCCGTTAAGGGTACTTAAATCGAGGCTGCTTCCCGCACAAAGACTGGGAGGGGGATTGAGCGTAAAAACAAGCACCGGTTCATCAATGACCACATCGAGCGACACCACACAACCCGCATCATCGGTAACAGACACCGTATAAGTGCCTGCCCCAAGATTGGCAGCATCGGGCGAATTGAGCGCAGGATCCTGGCTCCATGAATATGTATATTGCGGGATAAAAGGGTCGGATGGAGGTGTTCCTCCGGTAGCAACAACGCTTGCCGTGCCATCTCCTGTGCCGCATCCGGTTTCACCGGTACTCGTCAGCAGGTTAAGGAACATAGGAATGGCATCGGGAACAATAAAGGTAACTATATCCGCGCAGTTGGCGTTTCCGGCATCGGTAACCGTAACGCTGTATGAACCTGTCGGTAAAGCGGTCAGAATATAACCCATTTCACCTGCAGCAACAGGTACTGTGCCCGATGTAGGACCTGACCAGGTAAAGGTAAACGCTCCTATGCCATTCAGCCAGTTAATCTCCGCCGAGGCGTTGTTGCTTCCACCGCCATTACAATTGGGCACAATGTCTTTGACCGAAACCTGCAAACTTGTCGCAGAAGGATTGATGGCAAATTCCTGTAAAACGGTGCATCCAGTCGTGTTGTCTGTAACCGAAACGCCATACATTCCTTCAGCCAAATTGCTTACACTTGTTCCGGAGCCGCTAAGCGGTGGCTGCCAGGTGTAGGTGTATGGGCCAATGCCGTTGAGAACACTGTTGATAACAATGCTGCCATTGGGTCCGCAGTTGGCGGGATTGACCGTTGCGGCTAAGGCAAGGTCGTTTTGTACATTGACCGTAATGGTTTCTTCTTCATAACAATTTCCCGCCGGGTTATAGGCCAAGACTGTATAGGTAGTGGTGCTGATGAGTGCGCTCACCGTTGGACTTAGGCTTGTCGGGTCGCTTAATCCCGTAGCAGGAGTCCATAAAATAGTTGTTGGATCTACACTTGCGGGGTTGTTAATCACCACGTTCAATGTAACCGTGCCTGATCCACAGAGATAGGCCGGATTGGGAAGTATGGTAAAATCCGGTACCGGTTCGACGTTTAAGATAATCAACTCCCACTCAGACCATCCGCAACAGTCCGATTTTACGCGGTGACGGATATTATACACGCCTGCATTGGCAAAAACGATGTCGTTCAGCGTTTCCCAGGGTGAAAGTGGGTTGCTTGGGTAAACTGAAGGACTTGGTGCCGGTCCACCGCTGATGGTGATAAACTCCCACTCGTAATCAATGCCGAGTTGTAATGCCTGAAAATCTATGGCATCGCCTGCACAGGCTTGGTATTCATCAATAGTGGGTGGGATGAGGGCGGCCATTGTATAGAAATCGGCTTCGGGCACATAGTCCAAAACGATATTGACAAAACCGGTATAAGTTTGGCTGCCGTAGGTGATGGTATTTCTGCCGATATCATCATATTGAGTAGTAACCGAAGCTCCGCTAAGGGTTGCGGGATTGGCATTAATACCTAAGTTCCAGGATTGTGAAGAAGGGCCGGAGAAGGTGATATCGGTATCCACACAGCTTTCACCGCTATACTGAATAACCGGTTGTGCAGTTAGGTTGAAGTTGGTAATATTGGTTGTTAAAGGAGTTCCATTAATATATACAGCCTGGGCTTGTCCAGGATGTCCGTTTCCACCGGCACCACCTGCACCGCCTGCTCCACCGGCACCGCCATTACCCCCGCTTCCAAAATCGCGCTCCCAGTTGTTATTGCCAACTGATAGCGGGCTTAGGTCAAAATCGGGAAAACCCGGAGAGATACTGATCAGACAACTCGGTCCAAAAGGAAGAGGATTAGGAAGCAAACAAGTTATACAATCGAGGTTGCATGCAAAAACCTGTCCGCCATTTCCGGCAGCACCACCGGCTCCGCCTGCGCCACCGGCACCGCCGTTGCCACCCGGTCCTACAGCACCTGCAGCCGCATTAGCATCCACAAAATTGCCATTGGCCCCGTTGGCCCAAAGGAAAATTCCGAAAGAGCCGCCACCGCTATATGCTCCGGTTCCGCCTGTGCCCAAATATCCTCCGCCACCGCCGCCACCGCCGCCTGCACCGGCATCGCTGCCGAGGTCAGCACTGATACATACGTTTCCAAAAGGAGGATTGGGAAGACAAAACCCTTCTACCGAGTCCTGACCACCGCCGCCCCCACCGCCGCCGCCGCCGGTGCCGTTTGTTCCATTAGTGCCATTGCTGCCCAACCCACCCGGAATAAACAATACCGAATAAGTAGGTGTAATGCCACTTGCCGAACCCGGAGTTCCGGCAGATCCTGCCGAACCGGGTTGACCATTGGTACCGTTCGTGATAGCTGTTGCATCGCAGACACAGTTGTAAATATTGATTCCCCCGGGGCCATTTCCTGTACCGCCGTTTCCACCGTTGCCGCCCGGGCCGGCACCTGCTGCGCCGCTTTGTCCGTTGTTCAGACCGTTGCCCATGTTAAACGAGCGCCAGCCTCCTTTTCCGCCCTGACCGCCGGCATTTGACCCTGCCCCGCCTGCACCAGATGCATTGACAGCACCACCGCCGGTACCGGGCGCGCTCGACACATTACCGGAACAATTCACGCTGGGAGAACCGAGCGGTGCTGCGCTGCACCCTACTGCTCCGTTTCCGCCCGGGCTTCCGGCAGCACCGGCTGTTCCGGCAACACCATTAGCCCCTGCCGAAGCATTGCCCGGCAAGGCACGGCATCTGACTACATTGTAGTTGGAGCAGTTGTTCAGATATATACCATAAGTAGATACCCCCTCCACAGTTGAAGCAGGGGCATTAGCGGTTGTAAAAGTAAGGTCTTGTAATCTGAAATTGCTGATGCTGTTACCTTGAACAGCGATGAGTGCAGGCGCACCTGCTATTCCGTCATAAGGATATGCCCCGCTTGCTGTGCGGTTGATGATGGTAGTCGTGGCAGGCGTACCGTCTGTACTGACTTTTTCCCAATCAGAACCGGGCAGGAAGCCGCCTTCTATGGTGATATAATCAAACAGTTGAATGGTTTGGTTAAAGTTGTAAACCCCAACCGACAATTTGATCACTGCATTGTTGCACTGTGCCAACGAGATGGCTGTGGGCAGGTTGACCGGATCAACCCTTGTTCCGTCTCCGCTCGGACTGCCGCCGGGTGTTACATAGAGGTTGACACAGGCCGGGTCAGGTGCCGGAGCACCGGAATAGACCATAGTACTGTTGGTGGCGGTGCAGCCTTCGGGGGTAGTGATGCTCACATTGTAAGTGGTATTGGTCGAAGGGGTCGCCTGAATAGTCTGTGCATTTGCGCTGCCGCTAAACGGCCCTCCTGACCAGGTGATGGAAGAGCCGGCCGGCGCTAAAACACTGAGAGAAGCTGAACCTCCCGTACATACTGCCGGGTTTTGCGGGGTAATTTGAGCGTAAGCTGTCGGATGAACTGTGATTTCAATAGACTCTGTTCTCGAACAATTACCGTTGATTACCTCAATCGAATATATGGTAGTTGCATTGGGAGAAACGGTGATGGAACTACCCGAACTTCCGGTACTCCAGTCTCCCGGAATATTGGAAGTAATGGTAACGCTTGCGCCAATTCCTCCACAAATAGCATTTGCAGAGGCGGTAAGTTGTATAGGTGTTGGAAAGGTGAAGTTTGTCGGAGCTGTAACCACATTACCGCATAAATCGGTCAACCCGGTCGGGGTTAGGGTATAAGAGGCTGCCGGCGCACCGATCAGCGTGTATTCTATCTCTATACGCGTGCTAAAATCACCGCAATCAAGACCGGTGATGTCGGTAATTACGGCACCGCTCATCGTAAAAGCGCCGTTGTCAATGGTGTTGCAATCAATAGGGGCTGAGGTATAGACCACAATAGGTTGTCCGATATTGCAGGCTTCCACCGTAATTGTGGGAGGTGGCGATGCACTTCCCACCAAAGTAGCACTGCCGCTAAAGTTGATATTATACCCGCTGAACGTAAACGGATTGAGCCAGAGGTTGTTGACCCAAAGTGCAAAAGTTTGTCCGGCAACCGCGTTAATACCCGGCATAATGGGAGGCTGAGAATCCCCGTAGCTCAGATTTCCGGCCACAGTAGTAGCAGCCGTCATGCCTGTTGGAGAATTTGACCCCGAATAGTTGCACCGGATAGGCTGGGCTTGTCCTATCTCTCCGCATCCTCCGACACTGATGTCCCAAATAGCAAAATCAAAGTCCACACTTGAATTGATGGTAAATCCCAGTGTTCCGCTTGAAGCTATGCTGAATACATACCAAACAGAGTTGATCTCGCCCGGCTCAATACAGTTTTGTAATGGCAGTGCTTCAAAGTTTTCTCCAAAACCAAGATAATAATCATCCTGATAGTAAGAGTTCCCGCAAATAGGTGTTGCACTGATGCAATCCTGCTCCGGTTCAAAGTAGAGCGGTAGTTGCTGCGCAGTTGTATTGAGGAAGTTAGTAATTGTAAACAAACTGAGTAGTAAAATTTTTTTCATACTCTATTTTCGTGTAGTGATTATTCTTTATTAAAATGATTTATGCGTAGAAAAAAAGCGTATAAAGTTAGGAATAATTTATTTTAGGGGAGTTTTTTTGTAAAAAATCATGTTTTAGGAGGGCTGTCCATTTAAATTTAACGAAAAAATACAAAAAGTTGCGGCTAAGGGGGTTAATATGAAGTAAAGGTTGCTATATTTGCAGCCGTTTTTAAAAAGCCTTGGTGAGGTGGGTGAGTGGCTGAAACCAACAGTTTGCTAAACTGTCGTACTCGAAAGGGTACCGCGGGTTCGAATCCCGCCCTCACCGCAAAGAAAGCCCCGAAGGTATTCATCTGCATTTTCGGGCTTTCTTTTAAGGTTTTCGGGGTGTAGCGCAGTCCGGTTAGCGTATCTGCTTTGGGAGCAGAGGGTCGCTGGTTCGAATCCAGTCACCCCGACAAAACAACAGATGAAATTTCAAAGTGTTAAAAGGCAGGTATCTTCGTGGGTACCTGCCTTTTTTCGTTCCGCCATATCCCGTGCTTCCGGCAGTCTGAAATGCTAACACTACCCGTAAAAATTCCAATATTTACCAAACCTTAATCCGGTCGCAGCATCAATTGCTCGCGGCTGTAAGCCAACACCTGCTCCCTATCCCATAGCATGGGGCGCAACTGCCCCTTTAGCCATAAGTCGGTCTGGTCTTTGTAGTGGGGGCTGCTCAGATGTCCCGATTGTCCGGTTGGAATAACTGCCAAAGAACGTCCGAAGTCGCTCAGGTCAATTACCTGCCTGTAGGAGGCACTCACGAGGTGCGAGTTGGGAATTTCGTTGTCGGGAGTTCCTGCCTGCAGGGGGGTATCGCCGTCTCCTCCCATTGGTACGGGTTTTGGGTTGAATATTTTATCCAGGGGTTTTTTGATTCCAAGGGCATGAGGTGCAACAAATTTATGGAGTTTACCCCACTCCCACTGTTCGGGATGCTTGCCGATGCGATCGGTCAGCCAGTTGGCAGCCATGGTCAGGCTTCGTTGCAACAAGGCCGGTTTTCCGCCGGCATTTTTCAGCCATAAACTGTCGGGACTGTTCAAAATCCGTATCAGAGCACTGATATCGTGCCCCATGTATTCGCTGAAGTTTTTCAGCACCGGGTCAAATCCTTTACCGGTAAAGGTGTCTAAAAAATTTTGACCTAACGATTCTTTGAGAAGAATTTGAACGGCAAACTTGCGCACCAGCTCATAGATCGTGCCGCCAACAGTATGGGCCGTCAGATAGCCGTCCCAATCGGCAAGCAGGTACCAAATCCGGCGGTAGCGAACCGGCAGGTTTTCGGCAACTGCAAGATGCGCTTTAAATATTTCGGCCACCGCCTTGCCCGGAATGCAATAGACATCGGTTTGCATGGCCATGCAGTCCAGCAATCCGATCGGGTTCTTTTGGGAAATCAGGGCTTCGAGCCGGTTGGCACGATAACCGTTCATCCACACATCGCCCAGAAAATAGGGATAATCACCGGAAACGATGCGGTTGTTTGCCGTGATAATAAATCCCTTATCGGGGTTCAGGGCATGGGGCATGTGCATAAACGGAACGGTATCAGTCCATTCGTGGGTTCCTGTCCATCCGGGAGCAGGTAGTTTGCCGTCCCCCTGCTGCCTGACGGGTACTTTTCCGGTCGTGCAATAGCCGATATTGCCTTTGGTATCGGCAAAAACGATGTTCAATTGAGGCGCACTCATAAAACTAAGGGCTTCAATAAAATCATTGTAATTTTTAGCCCGGTTGAGTTGCCACCATGCCCGGAACAAGGGCTGCTTTGGCAATAATGCCATAGATTGAAGGGCAATCCGGTGTTGCGGGTAATCTATTACTTCCGAAATCACCGGCCCATGACGGGTGATGAATACTTTTTCGACAAACGGTTCTTTTTGTCCTTTCACCTTGATTGACTCTTCAATGATCTGCGCCTGTTCGGTGGAGTCTTTGTATTGATACCGTCCTGTTTGAGGGTCAGTAAATTTTTCGATGTATAAATCTTCGCAATCGGTGTAGGCGAGGGTAATGCCCCAGGCAATATGCTCGTTATGCCCAATCAGAACGAGGGGAAGTCCTGCAATTGTTACGCCGGTGGCGTGCAGTTCGGGGCAGTGCAGGTGGTTTTCGTACCAGATAGCGGGAGTTCCGAGGTGAAGATGCGGGTCGTTTGCCAATAAAGGCAGCCCTGATTGTGTGCGTCCGCCCGAAATAGCCCAGGAATTGCTGCCGTTGTTTTGCTGCAACAGGGGGTTGTCGGTTCCGTTCAGCACTGCATTTCCCAACAGGTTGACCGAGGCTGCCGTTTGTAATATATCGGGGTTTCCGTGTGGATACTGGATATCTAATTCTGCGGCAAGTTCTTTGCCTGCCAGGTCTGTCAGTTTTGCGCGGATAAGTTCGCCCTGCCAGGCATGGGAGAGTTGCCAGCTCATCAGGCGGCTGAAGGCAAAGGTGTCCTCCAGTGTCCATAACCCGGGTTCGTGCCGCAGCAAGCTAAATTCTACCGATATTCGATTTTTGTGGTTGGTCAGATAAGCGTTTACCCCATCCACATAAGCACGAAGAAGGTCTGTTATATTTTCCGGCAATGCATCCCGGTCATTCTTTCCCAACCGGTTAAACCCAAAAGTCCGGCTTGCTATATCGGTCGGCAGGGCTATTTTACCAAACAACTCGCTCAGCGTTCCTGTGGCGGCACGGCGACTTAGCTCCATTTGCCAGAAACGGTCTTGGGCATGGGTAAACCCTTGCGCAAACGCCAAATCGGGCAGATTTTGAGCATAGATATGCGGGATGCCCCAGGCATCGCGGATAATTTCTACTTCTGACTGCAAACCCTTCAACTCGATTTTACCTTGCGTTTTGGGCAGGCTTCGTTTGCTTAATCCGGTCAGCCCGATTTTTCCGGCGGCACCTAATACATCGAACAAGAGCGACATAACTGAATGTTTTTACACGGTGAACAATGACCGATTAAAGGTAAACATTGCCACCTGAAATTCACACAAAACCCCAATGCTTCCGGTAGATTTTTGGATGACTTATACAGAAATGAAAAACAATTTAGCCTTGATTTAGTAATTGTGTTATTAATTTTATCTTTGTCATTTTAAAACCGAGTCATAGTTATGTCAAAGGCACTATATATACCTGTAAAAGAGAGTTTTGAGGAAATAAGGAAACTACTTCGTCAGTCACCTGCGATGATTCGTTTACGACTGTTGATGTTGATAGAGATGAAGAAGGTCGGAGAAAAAGGTATTACGAAGCAGCAGTTAATGGAACGAGTAGGGGTATGGGGTCAAAGTATTAACACATGGCGTAAAAAATTATAGAACAGGGGGAATAGAAGCCTTGCTTCACAATGGCAGAAAAGGAAAAACAGGCAGACACTCGGTGTTTACGCAAGAAGAACAAGATAGAATAGAAGAGAAGTTAAAGGATCCCAATAATGGTTTGGCGGGGTATATAGAGTTGCAGCAATGGGTAGAGCAGGAATTTAAAAAGGAAGTTAAGTATAACACGCTACTAAAATATGCGGGCAGGAAATTTGGCAGCAAAGTGAAGGCAGCACGCAAAAGTCATGTGAAAAAGGATGCGGAGGCTGTAGTTTTTTTAAAAAACTTTAGTTCAAAAAATAGCGGAAATAGCGTTGTCTGTTCCGCCATGCTATGACAGCATAAATTTATACTTTCAGGACGAGAGCCGCTTTGGTCTGCATACCAGGCACGGGAGGGGATTGACCGCCAAAGGCATACAGCCGGTTTGCAATTTTCAGCAGGTGTTTCAATACACTTATCTTTTCGGAGCATTTTCTCCCGTAACCGGGGATCAGTTTCAGTTGGAAATGCCTTGTTGCAGTGCAAATACCTTTCAGGTGTTTCTCCATGAATTTTCCCTTCAAACTCCTGCTGAATACAAAATCATTGTTTTAGACAACGGGGCTTTCCACAAGGCAAAAAAGCTCAAAATACCCGAAAATATTTTTCTTGTCTTTCTGCCTCCTTACAGTCCCGAACTCAATCCAGCTGAAAAAATATGGCACCACATCAAAAGAAAGTTCACCAACAAACACTTCACAAGCCTTGAACTAATCAGCAACTTCTTTACTGAAACAATAAATAACATTACACCGGATATGGTAAAATCTATCTGTAGTTACCAATATATCTGCTTAAATACCTTTTGGGCTGTTTAAAATGTCATTTTCGTATAATTTATAGTCTTGGGCAAGCAGTTTAGGTATTTTGCCTTTCCTTTGCCTTTATCAGACTGTTGATGAACTGAGATTTGCATAGAGTAAAAGCATTGTTTTCATAATTTTCTATTTAATGATAATAGTCCGATGTTCGACCAGCCCGGTGCTGCATCGTAGGGCTGCACAATAGATGCCGGGAGTATAGTTATTGGTATAAACGATTACAGTGTTGGTTTCGTTGGCTTGAGTTGTTCCTTTATATAAAGAAACTTTGTTTTTGCCGTCTATTGCGTAGAGGATTAGGGAAGTGTTGTCGGTTGTTGGGGTGGTAAAAGTGAAGGTAATGGCATCGGTTGCGGGATTTGGGTAGGCGTTGAGCGAGGCGGTCGGCTTATGGTTGGGGTTGGGATGGATGCCTACAAATACTCCGTGTTCATACGCTCCTATGTCGGGTTGGGAGTCGCGGGTTGTGCCTAAAATGTCGGTTTCGGGGGCGTTTTCTGTTGTTCCGGCGTTTAGGGCGGGGCTGTTTGTTTTTAATCGCAAGCCGTCGTCTTGGGTATAATAAAGTATGTCTTCACCTGTCAGATTACTGTCGCTTAAAAATTCGGGATTTTGAGCAAACAGATTGCCCGAAGCGTTAGCACCAAGACTAAAGTTTGTGCCTATGTAGAGCGAACTGTCTAACTGAAGGATATTGTTTTTAAAAGTGTTTGTACTGATGTTTATAAATAAGTCTGCACCTGATACATTTGCTTCCATATCTTGTTCATTTTGCCAAATTATATTGTTGATTATGTCGTTTGTCCCTGAATCAACACATATTGCACCTCCTCCGCTGTTCGCAGTATTTTGACTAATCGTATTGTTTGTTATAGTGTTCAAACTATTGGTGCTATATATTCCACCTCCAAAAGAGCTTGTACTGTTTTTATAAATAACGTTGTTTACGACCGTGTTTGAACTCAAATTTATAAATAAAGCACCACCATTTTGCCCGGCTGTATTGTTCGCTATGATATTGTTGCTGTATGTATTTGTGCTACTTTGGTCGAAACTGCCACCACCGGAGAATGCTGCATAGTTGTTTGTTACAGTATTATAAGAAACGGAATTTGTTCCACCCCAAAAAAATATACCACCCCCTTGCATTGCGGTTGTATTTCCATTAAATACGTTGTTTAGTAGATTGAATTCAGATAAGAAACTATGAACACCTCCGCCACGCCGACTCGCAAAGTTTCCAATAAAACTGTTGTTTGATATAGTGCTATAATTATTGTAGGTGGCAAGGCCTCCTCCACTCGATAATGCTATATTGTTAGCAAAGATATTGTTATTAACAACTGTATTTTGAGAATTGCTTAATATTCCTCCTCCAAAAAATGCAGAATTATAATAAAAAAAGCAATTTGTTATGTTGATCCATTCATTATTGATATAAATGCCGCCTCCTTCTAAAGTTGAAATAGTCATACCGCTTACAAGATAACTAAAATATTCATTTGCATTTCCACCACTGATGTTAAACCCATCAATTGTTACCGGTAAATTGCCGGCACTTGTATCGGAAACCAATATTACATGGTAAGCATTTTCGTCATTACCGTTAATTATCTTGTAAAAAGTGCTATCAATCAAGACATCATCGTCATTAAAATCTCCTTTTAACAAAGTGGTATTACCATTAAAGTCGCGTTGATTGATGTCTGTTTCGTTGCCGATAAAATTGCCAAACAAGCTAACTCCGTCTTTTATATAAAAGGTATAAAATCGAGGATTGTCACATTCAAGGCAATTGGGCGGGCAGGAATTGGGCTTGTACACGCCCGCCGCCACCCAAACGCTGTCGCCGGGGGCGGAAGCGTTGATCATGGCTTGAATGTCTGAATTAGCATTTGCCCAACTGCTGCCGTCGGCTGCGCCCGAATTAATTGGTTTTACATACCGCACCGTTGCGCTTGCTCCCAGCGAGTAAATTATTAGGCAAAACAGCATGATTAGGGTGTTGATTGATGAGGATTTGCATGAAATAGATAGGATTGCTTTCATAATTTTCTATTTAATGATTATAGTTCGATGTTCGACCATTCCGGTACCGCATCGTAGGGCTGCGCAATAGATGCCGGGGGTATAGTTATTGGTATAAACGATTACAGTGTTGGTTTCGTTGGCTTGGGTTGTTCCTTTATATAAAGAAACTTTGTTTTTGCCGTCTATTGCGTAGAGGATTAGGGAGGTGATGTCAGTTGTTGGGGTGGTGAAGGTGAAGGTGATGGACTCGGTTGCGGGGTTTGGAAAAGCGTCTAAGGAGATAGTTGGCTTTCCATTCTGGTTGGGTTGGATGCCTACAAATACTCCGTGTTCATACGCTCCTATGTCCGGTTGAGTGTCGCGAAATGTTCCTAAAATGTCCGTTGTGGGAGCATTGATTAATGTTCCGGCGTTTATGGCCGGGCTGTTTGTTTGCAATCGCAGGCCATCATCTCCGGTAAAATATATTAGGTCTTCACCTTCGGGAGTGGTATTGTTTAAAAACATAGGGTCTTGTGCAAATAAATTTCCCTGAGCGGTTGCACCAAGATTATAGTTTGTGCCAGTATAAAGTGTACTATCTAATTGAAGGATATTGTTTTGGAAAGTGTTTGTTCCTCCGTTTAAAAACAGGTCTGTGCTTATCACATTTTGTTCTGTATTTAGCCAATTATCACTAAATATATTGTTTCTTATATTGTTTGATCCTGCATTAACATATATTCCTCCACCCTTATTGTTTGCTATATTCTCAATTATGGTATTATTGGTAACAAAGTTGGAAGTAGCATCAATATACAATCCTCCGCCATTCATTTCAGCACTATTATTGTAAATAACATTGTTTTCGACTGTTTTTGAATCAAAAGATAAATATAAACCTCCTCCACTGATACCAACTGCATTATAAGCAATTATATTCTTTCTTATAGTGATTGAGTTAAGTTCGTGAAAAATAGCACCACCATTATTTGCGGCATAATTATCGGTTATCACATTCAAATAAACTAAACTTGTACCTCCTCTTATACAAAGACCACCACCATCATTTCCGGAATTATTTCCAACTATTTCATTATAACCTATTTCAGTATTGACACCTATACTATAAACAGCACCACCTCTATTTAAAGCTAAGTTTCCAATTATGCTATTATTTAAAATTTGCCCAGTAATATTGTTAAAATGAATTCCTCCTCCGTGCATTACCGAGATGTTGTTTACGATAATATTGTTACTTATAGTAGTAAAATAAGCATAACTATTGACTCCACCACCAAATAATGCTGAATTATTGATAATAACACAGTTGGTTGTAAGATTCTGTTGATTTTGAACATAAATACCTCCTCCTTCATTCATTGTAACCATGTTTCCATTTACAGTATAAGCAGACGGAATATTTGAATTTCCATTTTTAATGGTAAATCCATCTATTATCACCTTAAAAGCAACTGTATTTATATCAGAAACCAATATGACATGGTAAACATTTTCGTCATTACCGGAAATTTCTAAATTTGGAAAACTACTACTAACTATATCATCCCCATTCAAGTCTCCGTTCAAAATAGTGGTGTTGCCACTAAAATCACGCTGAGTGATGTCTGTTTCAGTGCCTACAAAATTGCCAAACAACCTAATGCCGCCTTTAATCCAAAAAGAATAATGGCGTGAGTCATTACATCCGACACAATTAGCCGGATATGAATTTGGCTTATATTCCCCTGCTGCCACCCAAACGCTGTCACCTGCTGAGGAAGCGTTGATCATGGTTTGAATGTCAGAATGGGCATTGTCCCAACTACTCCCATCGGCAGTGCCCGATGCAATTGGTTTTACATAACGCACTGTTGCGTTTATTCCAAAGGAATGTATCATTAAACACAACACAACAATCAGGCTGTTAATTGAAATTGATTTACTTTTCGTGGTAAAGATTGCTTTCATAATTTTGTTGTTTATATAATTGGTGGAAATAAATAGATAGCTCGATGTGCCGGTTCCATCATCTGCCAATTTAATCATTAATTAAAATACACGGGTATGATGATTGTACTTTTTAATCATTTTTTTAGATTGCAGGGTTATTTTTTGTTGTTTTAGTACAAAATCGAATGGGCAAACAACAATTTTTAATTGCTTATCCATCATTTTTGATTGTTAAATACCTCATACAGCAATAAAATGTAAACGAAAAAAGATGGACAAGCGGCTATCAATCGACTGAAAACATTTAAACTTTTGTCAAAATATATTTTCAAAGCGGGTATGACAATCGTTTTATACCACTACATAGTCAAAAATATCCCACCCCAACCCCTCCGAGGAGGGGAATTTAAAGACTTTAGCTATTCATGCGTGGTACAAAATTAAATCATAGTTGGCATAACAGCCTAAATAGGTATAATTCCCAAATTTTATACAAAGGGGTGCGGAAGGTAGGCTTTAACCAACACCAACCGGTATGGGAAACCTGCAAGATGCCCCTCTATAAAATGATGGCAAAAACAAGTTTGTTACCTTTGCAGTTTATTTGTAGTTCAACAAGACCTCCCGCAAATTACCCTTCCTACAATATTTACCAAAGACCCCAACCCGATGACGACAACCGAACAACTATATACCGCCTTTTTAAAATGTAGTGGTATTTCCATAGATAGCCGTACTGTTGAACCGGGCAACCTGTTTTTTGCGCTGAAAGGCGGAAATACGGATGGCAATGCCTTTGCCGATAACGCTTTGCAATCGGGTGCGCGATATGTGGTCATTGACCGTCCCGAATTCGACAAACAAAACGGTCAATATCTGTTAGTGCCCGATGCCCTGACTGCCCTGCAAGACTTGGCCTTGCACCACCGCAAGCAACTCCGGATTCCGGTTATCGCCATTACCGGCAGTAACGGAAAAACCACCACCAAAGAATTGGTCTCCGCCGTGTTGAGCACCGCCTACCGAACTTTGGCCACTAAAGGAAATCTCAACAATCATATCGGCGTGCCGTTAACCCTGCTCTCCATAACTCCTCAAACACAAATTGCCGTGATCGAAATGGGAGCAAACCGGCAAGGCGACATCAATCAGCTTTGCAGTTTTGCCCTTCCCAATTTCGGGTTGATTACCAATATAGGCAAAGCGCACTTAGAAGGATTTGGCGGAGTAGAAGGGGTCATAAAAGGCAAAGGTGAACTGTTTGAATATTTGGAAGGCGCAGAAGGACGGGCCTTTGTCAACCTGAACGACTCCAATGTGGCAGACTTGGCTTATTACCTGCAAAAAGTAACCACTTACGGCAGTGCCAAACGCGCAAAAGTGTATGCCGAGTCGCTGGGTTGTCGTCCGTTTTTGCAAATACGTTGGCATTTGCCCAAATCGTTGAGCCAAGAGATGGACACCCCCTATTTAGACATCAACACCCACCTGACCGGAACCTACAATACCGATAATGTTTTGGCTGCTATTGCTGTAGGGTTGCATTTTAAAGTAGAACCGCTCGATATAGTCAACGCCATCGCCTCTTATATCCCGCAAAACAACCGTTCGCAAATTATGCAAAAAGGCAGCAACACCCTCATTTTAGATGCTTACAATGCCAACCCGACAAGCATGACTCATGCCCTGATGAATTTTGAAGACATGCCGGCACAACACAAAGTGGCCATAGTAGGCGATATGTTGGAAATGGGGGAGTTTAGCGAGGCGGAACATCTTCGCATGGTCAATTTACTGCAAACACTGTCTTTTAAACAAGTCGTTCTGATAGGCCCCCAATTTGGCAAAGTCATTGGCAAGAGCAACTTTTTGCATTTTAACACCGCCCAAGAAGCCAAAGAATGGTTTCAGACTCAACATTTTGAGCAAACCCATATTCTCCTCAAAGGCTCAAGGGGAATGGCGTTGGAAAAGATATTGGAGTAGCTGCGACAAAGATTCTGTTTTTTACCTTCCAAAGTATCAATCTTGTTTGCGGGATGCCCGAGCACTCCATATCAACACCCTGAACATTGGTGTAAAAACATACCCCCCTTTTCTAACCGCCCCGCTATCCGACAATCCTTCATGATTAGGCAAACCGGCACTTTATAGTTCTACGTGGGAAAATCATCCCGTTTTTCAGCCGCCCTGAAGGTAATCATAGCTTTTTTGCTCCCCTGCAATAAGTCAATGTCAACCTGCAAAACTTTAATTCACCTCTGCAAAGACTTAATGCGCCCCTGCATTGCTTTAAATCGCCCCTGCATTAAGTCAATGTCAACCTGCAAAACTTTAATTCACCTCTAAAAAACTTTAATTCACCCCTGCATTGCTTTAATTCGCCCCTGCATTAAGCCAATGTCAACCTGCAAAGCTTTATTGCACCCCTGCAATGAGTTAATGCACCCCTGCAATGAGTTAATGCACCCCTGCAATGAGTTAATTCACCCCTGCAATGAGTTAATGCACCCCTGCATTGACTTATTGTGCCCCTGCAATAGGTTGATGCACCCCTGCAATGACTTAATGTCAACCCTTTTTTTTGACCCGATTTTCGTTTTTTTGCAATAAGATTGGGAGGTTTTTTGGCGCGGGGGAAGAGAAAAGTGAAAAGCAAGAAAACCCTGATGGGGCTAAACATGAATAGCCATTGTTAATTGTCAATGGTTAATTGTCAATTGCAAAAAACCCTGAAGGGGTTAAATATGAATAGCCGTATGTGAAACCTACGGTAATGAATGTGAAAACCATATCAATATCTCATCTGTAGGAGGCGTTGTTTTGGCGCGGGGGAAGGTGGCGGTGGGGAAGTGAAAAGTGAAAAACTAAAAGTGAAAAGTGAAAAGCAAGAAAACCCTGATGGGGCTAAACATGAATATCCATTGTTAATTGTCAATGGTTAATTGTCAATTGCAAAAAACCCTGAAGGGGTTAAATATGAATAGCCGTATGTGAAACCTACGGAAATGAATGTGAAAACCATATCAATATCTCATCTGTAGGAGGCGTTGTTTTGGCGAGGGAGAAGGTGGCGGTGATGAGGTAGTAATCCCCCTGCTTTGGCTTTAGGGCAAATAAGGCTGTGACTAAATAAAGTTGTCCTTTAACAGCTCCACCACTTTTTTTTCGATGGGATAGGTTACTTCATCGGGAGTCAGCGTTTCGATTGACACCCATCTGAACTGTATTATGACCCTACCATCGTTTTGAATGGTTTTAGGGGGCAGTACAAAATGTCCCGTTGGCCGAACCAGATAAAAAACACTAATGACCTGAGTGAGGTCGTCAATGGCCGAGGGTACAAAAAAGTCGGTGGTGTAAAAATGCCGTTCAATTTCGATGTCTGCGTTGGTTTCTTCTTTAAATTCGCGAACAAGAGCATCACTAAGTCCTTCTCCAAACTCAAGCCCTCCTCCCGGAAATTTGGTGATATGCCAAAGGTCAATATCTTCGTCGCAAATCAGCACTTCCCGATTTTCGTTGACTAACAATCCATATACCCGCACATTAAACGGAAAGGTTCTTGACATTTTTCAGTTACTTTTCAAATTCAACAGTTCGTATAAAATTCAGCGAACTATTGTCATAATTTACCTTCTTAAATAGTTGTAAAGTATCGTGTTCGTTTCGCATTCGCGACCTTATTACCATATTCCCGTTTTAAAAAGGTAAAAAGGGTATTGTATTTACTTGTTGCCGTTTTTTACTTCTAAATTGATGATACCGGTTAAATCAACAAGCGGGTCAAATGCTGTATAAGCCGATAGCGGATAGTTACAAAATTGCCGACTATTTCATAAAGCCCAACGAGGAGGATTTAGAATTTGAAAATTTGAAAGCCTCTCTGCCGGTTAATATTCTGCTAACTTTATCAATGCTTGTTGAAATCTTTTTTCGGGCAGAAAATTCTGCTCTAAGGGAATTGCAAAAGGTACGGGTGAATCTAAAGACCCGCAACGCACTACCGGAGCATCTAAATCTTGGAAACAATGTTCGCTGATAAGGGCAGCCACCTCAGCACCTATCCCTCCGGTCAGGCAATCTTCATGCAGCACAAGGGCTTTACCTGTTTTGCGAACAGTTTGGAAAATAGCCTCCGTATCCAAAGGCAGGAGGGTGCGTAGGTCCAGCACCTCGGCGCTGATATCAGGAAGGTCTTTAAGGGCTTTGAGTGCCCAATGAACCCCCATGCCGTAGGTAATGATACTGAGATCGGTGCCTTCGTTTACCAAAGCGGCTTTGCCGATAGGTACGGTATAGGGTTCGTCAGGTATCAAAGTGTTGATACTTCGGTAGAGAGCTTTATGTTCGAAATACATCACCGGATTGGGGTCGTCAAAAGCGGCAAGCAACAGCCCCTTTGCATCATAAGGGTTGGAGGGGTAAACTATTTTCAGCCCGGGCGTGTGAAAAAACCAGGCCTCATTACTTTGCGAATGGAAGGGTCCTGCACCAACCCCGGCACCGGTCGGCATCCGGACAACAACATCGGCGTTCTGCCCCCATCGGTAATGGCTCTTGCCCAGGTTATTAATGATTTGATTAAACCCGCAGGTAACAAAATCGGCAAACTGCATTTCGACCATACTTTTGTAACCTTTGACCGACAAACCTAAAGCAATACCTAAAATTGCAGACTCGCAAATCGGCGTATTGCGCACCCGCTCTTTTCCATACCTCCCGATAAAACCTTCCGTGATTTTAAATGCTCCTCCATATTCGGCAATATCCTGCCCCATCAGCACTAAGTTTGGATAAATGTCCATTGCCTGACGCAACCCATCTGATATGGCTTCAATAAACCGCTTGCTGCTTTGCGATTCCGTTTTAGGGGTCAAAACAACGGGAATATGCGGTTTGTAAACATCCTGCAATTCATGTTCCGTATCGGGAGTAACTTCCGGTTGCGAATAGGCGGCTTTCAGGTCGGCATAGATTCGTTTGGTCAGGGTTGCTTCTATTTGTTTTTTTGCATCAGGGGTTAATACCCCATCGTTCAGGAGATAGTTTTCATAATTCGTAACCGGGTCTTTTACCGCCCATTCGTCCATCAACTCCTGAGGCACGTATTTTGTGCCGGAGGCCTCTTCGTGTCCTCTCATGCGGAAGGTCATGGCTTCAATCAACACCGGTCGCGGGCTTTTGTGCATGGATTTGGCAAGTGAATGAACCGTGTGATAAACTTCGAGCAGGTTGTTGCCGTCAATCTGAACGCCTTCCATGCCATAGCCTATTGCGCGATCTACCAGATGTTTGCAACGGTATTGTTCGTTGGTAGGGGTTGACAATCCATAGCCGTTGTTTTCTATCATAAAAATGACCGGAAGCTGCCAAACAGCGGCAACATTCAGCGCTTCGTGAAAATCGCCTTCACTGGTGCCGCCTTCTCCGCTAAAGGCCACCGCTATTTTGGGTTCTTTACTGAGTGAATGAGCAAGGGCAATTCCGCTGCCAACAGCCAACTGCGGGCCGAGGTGCGAAATCATGCCGACAATATGATGAGGGTTGCTGCCAAAGTGAAAAGACCGTTCCCGCCCTTTCGAAAAACCGTTGTATTTACCCTGCCATTGTTCAAACAGTTGTTGCAGGCTCATGTTGCGGGCGGTAAATACTCCCAAATTGCGGTGCATCGGAAGGATGTATTCATCCGGTTCCAATGCCATTGTAACACCCACTGCAATTGCCTCCTGCCCTATGCCCGAAAACCATTTGCTGATTTTGTTCATCCGCAGTTGATTGAGCATTTTTTCTTCAATCAGACGGGGCAGTTTGATGGCTTCGTAAAGTTCCAGCAGCAGTTTGTCAGAATAATCGCGGCGGTTGTAGTGAATATATACCGGAAGGGTGGCAGTAGCAGACATTTGGTAAAAGTTGGGTTTGGCGTTTGTTCAATGAAAAACGGTAAAAACCGGAGCTTTCATTCAAGCTATCCGATTTTTACCGCTGCAAAGGTACTACTAAATACTTAATGGCAATATACCTTGTCTGTTGCCTTACTGTTGGTTATACAGTACTGTCAACTGCATAAACTGTTTATCATTTTGTGTTACTGGATTGTTCAGTTGGCCAATATCATAACACATCTCCCTGACAAATACTTTGGCATACTTTGGCGTTTTTTTCAATTCTCTGACTGTCTGATTCGCCTCTTCTTTTTTCTCAAAGGGCCCGACAAGGATTTTAAACAGATGGTCTTTTTCGTCTTCGAAAACATAAACATTATACCGGCTTGCCAGATGCTGATGCGGCTCTCCGTTGATATCGGGCATAGCGCTTAACTGTACAAAATAGAGCTGTTTTACTTCGCAGATTGTCTCAGGCACATTTATCGGTGCAATAACATCCGGGGTTTTTTCGTCAACTCCCCGCTCTATGGGTAAGTTTTCTTCGCTGTCGGCATTGGCAATCATTTCCGGAGTATATTCGTCAATTCCCCGCTCTATGGGTAAGTTTTCTTCACTGTCGGCATTGGCAATGAGTTGATCCAGTTCGAGATTTTGATACTCATATTCCTGTTGAGAAGATGGCGGCGGCGTATATACGATATCCGTTTTGTTTTTTTGTGCCGATGACTCCGGAAATACAGGGGGGGGAACATGCTCTTTTGATGATGTGCTGTTGGTCGTGGTGGTGGTAGTGATGGTCATGGGCAGATTTTCCTGTACAGGCTCCACATATACCGGCTCTTCCGTTTCTGTTGCGGCAATTTCGGCTTCAGCCTGAGCCTGCATAGGTGTTATTTCAAACGCTCCCTGATATACTCTGGCTTTGGTAAATCCGGAAATTTTCATCGAAATCCATGCATTTTCGGCTTCTGTTTGCGTTCTGTAAGGGCCGTTTATCACATCCGAACTATCGGCAATCATTTTGCTGTTCATTTTATCCAAATTGTTCAGCCGGTTAAATGACCAAAGTTCGCTGTTTGCAAATCTGCCTACATAGATGAAGTAATTGTTTGCAGCCGGTTCATCGGGGTCAGACATATAACTGTCAAAAACTGACTGTGCCTGAATCAGGCTTGTAGTCATAACCAAGAAAATCAACATTGGAATTCTCAGAGTTGTGCGCATTGTAAGTAGTTTTTTTATTGCAAAAAATCATCAGAATCACCCCAAATCCCCGAAAACGGGGGAAGCAAGCCGTCTGATAGGTTTATTCAAGGTTTAGATACTATCAAAAACCGTGTTCAACTGCTATTGCAAATGTTCATTAATGCTAACCTTGCATATTTACAAGCTCCCGAAAGTCTTTTAACGCCTTTATCCACAAAGAAAATATGATGACCGCAAAAATTAACAAAATAAAGCGGGCATCAAGGGCAAAAGAACTTGTTAATATACAAAATTATACGAATAGTGCGGAGGAATTGTTACAAATGCTGCCAACCTTGTGCGACAAGCCGGTAAGATTGCCCGCCGCCCGTATATAGTTTGGCCTCCTCGGCAGGATTGGTGATTCGTCCGATGATGGAGATGCCGACAAGGTCTTCCAACAGATGGATATCGGCAGGACTGACGGTAAACAACAACTCATAATCCTCCCCTCCGTTGAGGGCTGCGGTAATGGGGGAAAGGTTAAACATTTGTGCTGCTTCGAGGCTGTCGGGATGAATGGGTATGTTTTCTTCAAACAACCGGCAACCTACCTTGGATTGTTTACAGATATGCAGCATTTCAGAGGATAGCCCGTCTGAGATGTCAATCATTGAAGTAGGCTTTACTTTCAGGTTGCGCAGTATTTCAATGATATCTCCGCGTGCTTCGGGTTTTAGCTGTCTGCCAATCAAATAGCTATGCGATTCCGTATCGGGCTGAATGGTCGGGTCTTCGAGATATAATCTTTTTTCGCGCTCCAGAATTTGAAGTCCGAAATAAGCTGCTCCCAAATCACCGGTAATGCAGATGAAATCGCCCTCGCGGGCTGTGTTGCGGTAAACCAAATCCTCTTCAACAGCTTCACCAATGGCCGTAACCGAAATTATCATGCCCTTGTTGGAACTTGTAGTATCGCCGCCAATCAGGTCAACGCCATAAAAGTTGCAGGCACGTTCAATGCCGGCATACAGTTCTTCCATAGCCTCAACGGTAAACCGACTTGAAATAGCAACAGAAACCGTGATTTGTTTGGGTATGGCGTTCATGGCATAGATATCCGACAAATTGACAACCACCGATTTATAGCCTAAATAAATCAGGGGAGTGTACATAAAATCGAAGTGGATGCCCTCCACAAGCATATCAGTGGTTACAACAGTCAGTTTGCCCCGATTGTCAATGATTGCAGCATCATCGCCTACCCCTTTGATGCTTGAAGGCTGCCGAAGTCCAAAGTTTTTGGTCAGGTGGTCAATCAACCCGAATTCCCCCAGTTTGCTGATGGGAGTCAGATCTGAGGAATTGTTGCCTGAAGACTGATTGTGATGGTTGTTCATGGTCAAATCGTAAAAAAAGGAAAAAGCATTTTCAATGTATCAAACTCAATATGATGCAAATAACTGAAACAGACTTGCCGTTGATTAAGTTTTTTTTTACCCTTGAAAATGGCTTTTTCCATTCTTATTTCATCGAACATTATTGGGCAGGTTTTCTCAACTGTATGGTTTTAATTTTTGAAATGCGTACAGCTCAAACCTACTGATCTGATTTCTTATGTTTGATTATATCCCTCTAATTTGCTTCCACCATCACCTTAAACACTTGTTTTTTGCCTTTTGAGTCTGAAACCGAAACTAAATACAATCCTGTTTGCCATTGCCGGGTGTCTATGGTCAATGTTTCAGATTCGGGCCGGTTGTTTTGATAAACCGTTTGACCCAAGATATTCATCACCTGAATTTGCGATGCCTGAGAACCCTGAATATGCAGGCTGCCCTTGGCCGGATTGGGATAAATCAGGATGTCGTTTGCGGCCTCTTCCGGTAAGGTGGAGGTATTGCTTAGGTTAAAGTTTTGGCCATCAACGGGAATTTCGAGTCCTGTGTTGCTGATACAACGAATGTTCTGCAAGTCGAAACTGAGGTCAAAGCTTGTTTCTTCTTCGTTTTTTCCGTCAATATTTTCAATAATCACAAAAGTAGCCTGTGCAATCAATCCCTGTCCCGAAACATTGGTTTGGTCAGTGCGGGTCAACGCTGCATCGGTTTGGGTATTACCCACATTTTTCCTGAAAAACAGTGTGTTGCCGGCAGTTCCTGCCCAGGAGGCAGGCGGAAGGTTTAGTTGAGTAAGCTGAAGCAAAGTGGCATCGTAGCTGATGCTGTATGCTATGCCGTAAAAGTCTGTTACCGGATTGGAGGCATCTCCCAAATGAATATTGAGAGTTATGATATCGCCAATTTCCGAACCCGTTTGATTTTCGAGCATGAAATACATCGGGGCACCGAGTTCAGACTCGCCTTCGTTTTTTCCATGCGTCATCCCATAGTTCAGGCTGATGGCCGTGGTATCGGCCGCATTGATGGAACCGTTTCCGTCAGAATCGGCATATTTAAAGTTTGTTCCATCGGAAAAGCTATTGTCCCAGTCTGAAGCGCTGTGGGCATACCATCCTATAGATTGATCGGCACGCGCAACTCCGTTAAAACCATATCCTAATCCTATATTGAGCACATCAAAATTATTGGCTACTCCATCGTTATCGGTATCTCCCGGCCAAACGCAGTAGCTGTTGCAAGTGCCCGCAGGTACAACCACCACCACTATTGTTCCTGTTGCCGTAACCCCCATAGCATCTACAACAACATAACTGATATAAAGCGTTACCGGTTCGCCGGGAGCGGTCAGGCTGATTTGGTCATTGTCGTAATCAATGGTAAAGGGTGCTTCTGATACAGCAGAAACCAATTGTAAAGGACCGATTCCGTCATCGTTGGCTAATGGGTCTATCAATGCAATCTGACCTACCTCTACATAAATGGTGTCGTTATTGAGAACGAGTGGGAAAAAAGACTCGTCGGTGATGGTTATACAACTCTCTGAAGTACAGCCGTTGGTATCTACCACTGTAACGCAGTAAATTCCGGCAAAAAGGGCTTCAATTGTGTTTCCGGTCTGTCCGGTATTCCATTGATAAAAGTATGGAGGAGCACCTCCATTCGCAATCGCATTGATTGTTGCAGTTTCGCCTGGAGCCAAAACCGGATTGTCGGTAGTGGTTGCAACAGCAATTGGCGTAGCACTGTCGGTCAGAACAAAGTTGCTTGTCAATGCGCAACCTGCGGCATCCATAACAACAAGCAGGTACTCTCCGGCACAAAGGTTTGTAACGGGGTTGGATATGCTGAAAAACCCATCCGGGCCTGACAATTGGTAAGAATATGGAGGTGTTCCGCCCGTGACAGATACAAACATACTTCCGTCACAACCGCCCCAGCAAGTTGGAGAAATTGCGTTCATCGTCGTCAGGACGCATCCGCCACCTCCTCCGACTATGACTACCACAGGATATTGCGCAGTACAGCCGTTGGCATCTGTTACAACAACTAAGTAGGTGGTGGTAGCTGAAGGTGCTGCAACTGGGTTTGAAATTCCCGCATTGCTCAATGTGGCCTGCGGTGTCCATTGGAATGAATATGGTGGTGTGCCTCCGGTTACGGCAGCGTTAAGTTGTGAGGTTTCACCTGCATTGATGGCAGAAGGCGAGGCTACTGCTGTGGCTACCATTGATGGAGATTCGGTAAACAGAACGGTAGCAGTATAGGAACAACCGTTGCTATCGGCAACCGTCAGGATATAAAGTCCTGCGCAGGCATTGTTTAATGAAGGAGCGGTTGAACCATCCGACCACATATAGGTATAAGGCGGAGTTCCTCCGGTTACAACCGGAATGGCTGTTCCGGTACATTCACCGCTACAAAGGGAATATGAAAAGACATTGATGTTCACGACAAAATCATCGCAAGAACCTCCGCCGGGATTTACATAAATAACTACTGTTGCTGTACTACATTCTCCAAAGAAATTGCAGATGGTATAAGAAAGGGTGTCATATCCTGCAAACAAAGGATTGGGAACATAAATGATGTATTCACCACTCACAGTAGCCGTTCCGTAAGAAGGTGCTCCGGAAATAGAAATAGCTACTGAACCGGAATATACATCGTTGCTCAGTACATTCATGGTAAAAGGTCCGGGGGCAGGAGATTCGTAATAATCATCAACGGCCAAAATACCGCCGCCACCGCCGTCAACTCCTACAACAACATATTGATTAGCAGTACAGCCGTTGGCATCGGTAACATAGACCATATAAGTTGTAACTGTAGTTGGTGTTGCTATGGGATTGGATATTGAAGGGTTACTCAAGCCTGTTGCCGGCCACCATTGGAACGCATAAGGAGGAGTTCCGCCCGAAACAACCGCATTGAGTTGAGAACTATCGCCGAGGTCAATAATAGCAGGGTTTGCCGAAGTGGTAACCGAAATTTGAGGCGCTTCGTTTATAAATAAGGTGGCAATGGTGGTGCAACCCGATCCATCTGTTACATAAGCCGAATGAAGACCCGAACAAACATTGCTGATGGTCATTCCGGTTTCTCCCGTTTCCCAAACCACCGAGTACGGCTCTGTACCTCCCCAAACTGCTATGGTCATCACTGCATTACAAGAGCCATAACAAACGATGGGTGAAGTGGCGGTCAGCACGGCAAATAAATCGGGACAGCCCTCAATTACCGAAACATATACATTGGCGGAGGCAGTACCGCCAAAAAAGTCGGTAAGAGTATAGGTAAAAACGTCATCCCCAACAAAACCGGCTGGTGGAATATACACAATCAAACCGCCGGGTACTAACATTAATTCTGCTCCCGAAACAGGAGGGGCAGAGATGACGATTTCGCCAAATGAGCCTGTTATCGAAAAGTCATTGTCCAACACAGACATCGTGAGGGCGTTCCCCGAGATAGTCGTATAGTAATCGTCTTCGGCATATAAGGTCTGTGCCTGAGACTGAAAAGTTAGCATTAAAGAGAATAAGCAAAATAAAAAGTAGCGCATAATAAAACGTGTTTAGCTGGATGTGGCAAAATTGATTTTCACGATACAAAAGTCCTTCAACTTTCGGTTTCAAAAAAATACAAAATTTACTGTTTGTCTGAAAAACAATTCTGAAATTTAACCGCCCAAATTATCTTAATGTTAGTAAAACAAGTAAGTATTAAAATAAATATCGGTACAAACTAACCGCATTTGTCCGAAAAATAAATTTCCTGTTGTTTTTAAAATGTAGCTTTACCCTTCAAAAATACGACATTATGCAAAAAAGCAAGCTATACACTTTCTTAAAACACCTGTCCTCAAAAGAACAGAAAACCGTTATGGCCTATTTTTATCAACCCTATTACTCTGAAAAACATCCGGCTATGCCGGCTTTGCTCAACTACATCCTCCAACATCTGGAACAGCCCGGCAAATTGAAGCGCGAAGAAATATTTCACCACCTTTTTCCGGAAATTCCCTTTAACGATCTGAAACTGAGACACCTTGCCGCCGAAACGCTCCAACATGCCGAACAAGCGCTTGCTGCTTATTACAGCATTGCCGACCCATACCATTTTCATCTGCAACTCATGGAACTCTATCGCACCAAACATCTTGCAAAACACTACAAAAATGTTTCCGTCCAATTGGAAACCCTGCTTAACAATGATACCTACCGACACGCTTCATATTTTCACAATGCTTTTATGTTTTGGCAAAATCAAGACCTGTTTACCGAAAACCGCAATGAAATTCACAAACAACGCTACCTGTCTAATGCCTCCGAAGCTTTGGATACCTATTATATAGCCAACAAACTGCGCATGGCTGCTCAAATGGCTACCCTGAAAAAAGTCATAGATTCTCCGCACAATATTGACCTGATACAGGAAATCATCGCCATATTTCAGAACAGCAACTATCTTCAAATTCCTGTTATAGCCCTTTACTATTATATTGTCATGGCAATAACACAACCTTCCGAACGCCAATATTTCGACCGGCTGAACCAACTATTCGGCAATCATAACAGCACACTCCCCGATGTGGAATCCCGGGAAATCTATTATTTTCTGCTCAACTACTGCGCCGAAAAAATTAACGCAGGTCAAACCGGATATCTTTCGGAAATTTTTACCTTATATCAGCTTGGATTAAGCACTCAACTCATTTTTGAAAACAGCGTTCTTTCGCCCTGGAACTACAAAAACATTGTTACTGTAGGGCTAAGGCAAGGCAATTACGACTGGACTCTTCAATTTATTGAAGAATATCAAACTTTTTTACCCCCGCAACATCAGATAAACGCCTATACCTACAACCGTGCGAATTATTACTTTTTTAAAGGTTTATATCCTCAAACCATCCGTCTGCTTCAGCAGGTGAGCTATGACGAGGTGTTTTACAGCCTTGATGCCCGCACATTGCTGCTCAAAACCTACTATGAGCTGAAGGAGTTTGAAGCGCTATTGTCATTGATTGACAGCTTTAAACAATGGCTCAACCGTACCAAAGAAATCAGCAAACCACGACAACAAACCTATCGCAACTTGCTCTATTTTTTGCGAAAACTCATTCAAATACCGCCTAATGAAACAAAAAAACGAAAAGACCTGCTTACCGAAATTACCAAAACTCCGGCAATTGCAGATAAACGATGGCTGCTGCAGCAGTTATAAGGCAAGGTTTTTTTGAGATTTGAAAACCATTGTTCCAAACTTGAAGCCTATATTGTTTGGTACTGTGAAATTTGTTTATGCTTTTGACCCGCCCTTCTTTTCTGGTATCTTAAATTCTATACCAAGTTTCTAAATAAGACCTTTCAAATTTTTAAAAAGCAATTTCAATAATTTCATCCACCCATTTTAACGCTTTATCCCTGTTAAACTGGAAATCTCCCTGCGTGTTGACCTCTGCTGTCATAACGATCATCAGGTTTTTTGCCGGCATCAGAAAAACATATTGTCCTCCGTGTCCGCTCATAAAAATTAGTCCCCTGCTTTCGTCTTTCCACCATAAATAACCGAACTGGTATCCGTAAATATCCTGAATTTTTACGGAGGTCATCTCATCAATCCAATCGTTACTTACAAGTTGTACGCCTTTCCATTGGCCACCGTCCATCACACATTGTCCGAACTTAGCCATTTCTCGGGGGGTTGTCATAATTCCAAACCCGCCCAACGTAGTACCGTCTTTGTAACTTACCCAATCAAGATGTTGAATTTCAAGCGGATCGAACAGCACTTCTTTTGCCCATTGGTAGGTAGTTTTCCCGCATTGAGATTGAATGATTGAAGCAACTAACTGAGGGTCGCCGTCTTTATAGGCAACAAGCTCACCGGGAGTAGCTGACATTGGCAAACTCAGAATAAATGCTGTAATATTGTCGGGTAATTGCCTTAAAATATCATCCGTCTGACCGCTAAGTCCGTCATTGCTGTATTTAATTCCGGACCGCATGGTGAGCAAATGTTCAACAGTTATTCCAATTTTGTCGGGATGCTGTGCTGTTTCAGGAAGGTAATGGTAGATAGAGTCGGTTAAAGATTGTATCAACTGCTGTTCGAGCGCAATTCCGGTTAAAATTCCTACTACCTGTTTGGTGGCACTCCAAATTGCTCTTGGTCTGGTTAAATCAGTCTCATCTTTAGTATAACTCTCGGCAACAAGTTTTGCATTTCTGAATACCAGCAAACTTCTCACCTGCCATAGTTCATCATCTTCGTGAAATGATTTATAAATTTCTGTCAACCCTGCTGAATCTATCGATTCCGATTGCGGATTAGACAATTCCCACCCGTCATAAATCTGGAAGGGCTGTAAAGTGATGAATGGCTTTTTAAGTTGACTTTCCTTTAAACAGGAAACCATCGAAGCCAATATAATTGCAAGTAATCCTATCTTTCTCATATTCTAATCTTTAAAAGGCGAGTTTCAGGCTATGGCAAAACTGTGCAAATACCGGCGCACGATAATATCCGGTAAAATTTAACGCATAACCCAATCCAAACTCTTTTTCAGGATTTGGTTGCCATAACAATTCTATTCTTGTAGAATTGAAGCGGTTAAAAGAACCGAAACGGATGTCCTGATGTAAATGTTTGAGGGCGTGCTTAAACCCCAAATCGTAATAATATGGGTTGCGGATAAACGGTTGCCGAGAGGTCAATCCTAATATGGTAGTACCGGCGTTGAGAGTAATGAGCGAGTTTTTACAGCCAAAAGAATAGGACAAGTTTGGCCCTATACTAAAATGAGACAGCCAATAGTCGAAACCGGCCTGTAAATCGGGGTATAGAAAATAATTGTATTCGGCTTTAAAAAAAGGTCCAAAATACAGCCGTTTTCCTTTTAAAGACACCCCAAACATTTGCGAAACCTCGATGGGCTTAAGGTAAAAGCCAATTCCGGGTATGCCTCTTGAAAACATAAATTTAACGACCAGGTCGTACTCTATAAAGAGCAGCTTTTTGTCTGTTTTATTTTCCCATCTCATGCCGTAACTGATGCCGGCACCTCTGAATACCAAACCAAAATTGGCATCTTCCTTTACCTCTTGTGCTTCAACACGAAGAAACGAACTGCGATTAAATTTTTTTTCCTGCGCTACTGCTTCGCCAAAGGAAAACAGCAACATCAAACTAACAACAAAAAACATTGGCTTTATCATCTGAACTTTTTTTAAATGCCCGATTATCTGTTTTTGTTTTAGTTCACTTACAACATCCCCTGTTCCTCCAATTTAATGGTTTTGCAAAATCCTTTTATCACCACCCTATTTAAAGCTGCAATTATTGCATTTAATATAGCATCGTGTAAACAATCCCGGTAGCAGTTCTTAATCAAAAAATGCCCATTTTAGTGGCATTTCATCCGCAAGATTTAAACCAAAGCAGCATTCATGCTGATTGTGGTGTTCAACAGTTTTGAGATGGGGCAGTTCAGTTTGGCTTCGGTGGCAAGTTCTTCAAATTGTTCGGCTTCGAGTCCGGCTACCTTAACCTTAACATCCAGATGACTTTCGGTAATTGCTCCGTTTTCGAAATGAATCGTACAGACGGTGGTAATATCGTCTGGAATAAACCCTGCGCCGGTTAAAACAAAACTCAGTTTCATCGAAAAACAACCGGCATGTGCGGCGGCGACCAATTCTTCGGGGTTTGTGCCTACTCCATCGGCAAACCGGGTGTTGAATGAATATTGAGCATTAGATAAAACAGTGCTTGAAGTACTGACGGTGCCTGTGCCTTCTTTTCCGGTGCCTTTCCAGTTGGCGGTTGCTGAACGTTTAATCATGGTAACATTTTTGTTTTGGATGTTGAGAAATGGGTGTAAAGATAGCACAAACCGACTAAATCTGAAAAACATAATCAAGAATGACATAAGATGATGCCTGAAGACCGTTGAAAATATAACAGGCGGTTGTGTGGTTCAACAGGAAGCATTTTGGGCAAATTTCTTTATGTAGCAAATAAAAACTTTAACTTTGTTGCTGAACTTCTCCCTGTGGTTAAAAACATCGTGTGTTTGCTTACATCGTGTTTCATTTTTTAAAGATAAGGGACTATTTTAAAAGATGGGTAACAATTTGCCCAACTTAAAAGTGAAAAAGATGGATAAAGTTGCCGAAAAACCGATTCTGACAGACGAAGAAATAGTGAATGGTTTTAGAACCAACAATCAAGACATCATTGTGTCGGTGTATAAAATCATTATTCCTAATGTTAAAGCCTTTGTGATGACCAGAGGGGGGGCGAAAGAAGATGCGGAAAATGTTGCATGGCGGGCCATCACCAAATTCTGGCAACGCTGCCAAAAAGCCGGTTTTGAACTGAAAGACCAAAATACCGGCTTCGGTGCTTACATCTCAAGGGCTTACCGCAATGTGTGGATGGATTTGCAAAGAGAAGGAGAAATTAAACAAAAAAAAGAAACTATCGAATTTAGTGTTGAAACACAAACAGAAGAGAATGACGAGTTGACCGGAAATTCAAATACGATTTCTAAAGGATTTAACGTTGAAAGATTTGCAGATGAAAGCAAGCTGGAAGAAACCTTGGCCTTGAAAAACGCTGCCAATCTTATTTGGCAATTAGTCAACCGGTTAATTCCTAAATGCCGCGACTTTTTTAATCTTTATTACCGGAAAGAACTTACTTACGATGAAATCGCTGAAATAAAAAAAGTTTCTGCAGGTGCTATCCGCAAACAAAAAGTGGAATGTAAAGAGCCTTTTATGCAAGAACTGATGAAAAGTAAAGAACTTAAAGAACTTATATCAAACTATCCCGAACTGACAGACAAAATTTTAAACTACCACTCTAAAACGAAATTATCATGATTTCCGAACAAGATATAATTCTTATAGAAAAATACGCAAGGGGCGAATTGGAGCCTTTGCTTGTAAAAGAATTTGAACAGCGTTTGGGCAACAACCTGCCCCTGCTCCAACGTGCTTTTGCCGAAAAGCTAACCCTGCTCGCCCTTGCACCTCATCCTATCGAAAAAGCGCGACAAATTGTTGCTACATTAGGAGATGACTTATTTGCAGACATTGAGCATGAACAAAAGCCTGTACAGGAAAATGCGCCTGAATATACTTTGGAAGAACTGCTCGACATGTTTCGTCCATTGGCCTATATAGAAGCAGAAATGCTTAACCGTAGCGGGGTTTCTCTACCTCCCGAATCGCTGCAAAACAGCGTTTTACTTCCCGAAAACGGTCTAAACTGCAAAGGCGACATCCTTTATTTTGCCTTTAACCCCTCGCCAGATGTTCCGGTGATTGTAACTATAATGGACAACCGCGAAAACGAGATACCGCTTGCTCATGCTATCATCCCTGCAGGTGCCGTCAGTTTTCAGGTTGTTTTGCCAAAGCAGTTGAAACCGGGTAAATATTACTGGAAATTGCGGCCGGAAACGGACGACCGGCAACTTCGCCGCCGATATGGGGTGGCAGTGGGCAGCTTTTATATAGGGGCTGAACTGATGCCAAAATAATCCTCATTTCGTCAAACAGCCTTTTCTACCATCAACGAACCTTATTGGTTACCTCCCGTTTACTAAAGGTTGTTTGATTTTCTATTGTATGAAACCGGAAGTTGCCTATATTTCTTTTATTATCATCAGCTACAATCGCCCAGCCGATACCATCGCCGCCATTAAAAATGTGCTGGAATTGGAAGACGTATCCGGCTATCAAAAGGAAATCGTAGTAATCAATAATGGTTCTACAGATACCTATCAACCTCTTTGCAATTTTTTAGATTCTCTTTCTGTTGCGGAAAGGGAAATGGTCATTTACCATCATCATTCCGAAAACTTAGGAGTAGCAAAAGGGCGAAATCTGGGCATCTCAATGGCCAAAGGCAATTTGCTGATTTTTATGGACGATGATGCCGGATTTACCAAGACAAACATCATCCCGATAGCACTCAGACTGCTCGAGCAATACGAAACCTCTCACCATGTTAAAATTATCGCTTTCCGCGAGTTTCGTACTGCTACCCAAGATTATTATATCGCTACTAAAAACAAAAAGCTTGCTCAACAATCCGAGTTTTTAACCAACTACTATATAGGAAGCGGGCATTTGATTAAGCGCGAAGTTTTCGACACCGTAGGAAATTATACGACCGAGTTTTTTTACGGGATGGAAGAATACGACCTGGCATATAAAGCACTCGATGCCGGTTTCCGCATTTTATATACCGACAGCATCACGGTTTGGCATAAAAAAAGTCCGGAAGGGAGAGAAGGCGAAGTAACCCTTACCCGGTGGAATTTAGAAAACAAAACCGTTGTTGCCTATAAATATCTGCCTTGGGTGTATGTTTTGACCCATCTGGTTTTTTGGAGCGGATATTTTTTATGGAAATCCGGCTTCCGGTTTCTCACCTTGCTAACTGCTTTCCGCAACCTTTTTTCTAAAATACGGCGCACACCAAGAAGGCCTATATCCGAAAAAACCCTTCAGTATATACACTCGGTAAAGGGCAGATTGTGGTATTAAGACCATTTAATGTGAACCATACTTTAGCAACGAAATCTGAAAACATTTGATTTTCATCGTGGTTGGAAATGATTTTAAACCCGGCTTACTGCACTAAGAATAACCCGCCTACCCCTTTTTTTAGGAGGAAAATTTAAAAACCGTCTGCCCTTTCTTCAAATATTACCCCCCTTCTATCAAAAAGGCAGCAACCATTGACCAAAAACTGCCCATATACTTCAAGTAAATAGTGCAATAAAACGCAGTTTGGGGCAAAAAATACGGTGGACAATAACTTTTTGCAGGGGTACTTTAAGTTATTGCAGGGGTGCATTGACCCAATGCAGGGGTACATTGACCCATTGCAGGGGTACATTGACGCAATGCAGGGATACATTGACCCAATGCAGAGGCACATTGACCCAATGCAGAGGTACATTAACCCAATGCAGGGGTACATTAACCCAATGCAGAGGTACATTGACCCAATGCAGGGATACATTAACCCAATGCAGAGGTACATTAACCCAATGCAAGGATGCAATAACATAATGCAGGGGTGCTACGGGTCATTGCAGGGGTGCAAAATAGCAATGAAAAGGCCGTTTTTAACCGATTTTATTCCATTTTGCAGTACTTGAAGGGTTGGGGGGTAAGACTCAAAGTATGTCTGTATTAGTTCAATCATCTTGAACAAAAAATTGGTGATACGGTCATTGCCTCTATATCCATTAACCCATTTTATCAAGTCAATTAGTATAAGAACCGCTTGTCAAAGCCGGCAGTTGTGTTACAAAACAGGTACCACCTCTGCCTCATTTTCAAAAATATACAACAGATACTGACCGGTTACCGTATAACCCATATCCTGTAACCACTGCACATAGCCCTTCAACTGCTGATGGTGTTTTTGATGGGGGGTTCCTGTTTTATAATCTATCACTATGGCTTCCTTGTTTTTGACAATCACCCGATCCGGAATCCGGCGCAGTTCATCGCAAAGTAAAGATCGCTCTGAAAACACCTCCCACTGAGCATCAAACCAATCCTTTACCTGTGGTATGGCGAAAATCTTTTTCAGCCGTTCTTTAACAGGTACTTCATCTTCTGCAGAAAGCAGCCCCTGAACCTGTAGTTTGCGGAACTCCTTGTCTATATCGTTGGGTGAGTTGAGTTTTTCCAAAAGCCTGTGAATTTTTTGCCCCAACTTGATGGCCTTCGACTTTGTATTGTCAAACAAGGTAAAAAATCGTTTCGAATCAGAACGGAGAGTTATTTTGCTGTGGTACTCATTGGTCAGATAGCGTGTTAACGGGACAATTTCTTCCTGCTTGTTAGCAGATATTTTAGTCCAATCTGTTGGCTGCCCAAATTCAAATATTAGTGTATCGGGGTTAAAATCATTGCTTAGGGCAAAATTGGCAAATGTATTGTACAACAGTTTGTATATACCATCCACTTTGTTGTCCATATTTTTGGCAGTTTTAGAAAACAGATACAACTCTTCCGTCGGACGTGTCAGGGCAACATACAACAGATTTAAGTTGTCTAAATAGGAATTTATCAACTCGGTGGCATAATATTCAGCGAAGTGGGTCTTTTCCAAAGCCGATGTCCATTGCATCGGGATGGTGCCTAAACTGTCGAAAGGGGGCATGTCTAATTTTGTCCACAAAAAAACATCTTTGGGTTTCATGTTCCAATCGGCATAAGGAACAAATACCACCGGAAATTCAAGTCCCTTGGCTTTGTGGATGGTCATTATCGTGATGGCGTTTTCTCCTTCAGGAACGATGATAGAGGTTTTGTCCCGCTCTTTATTTTCCTGCCACCATTCTAAAAAGTGAAAAATATCTGCACTTTTAGTGCGGCTGAATTCTAAAATTAAATCCTGAAACCGCTGAATATAAGCATCCGGCAAAAGGTCTAAGTTCAACACCTTAAGCAAAAGCTCAACAGTTTCGTATAATGGTTTTTTAACCAATTCTTCCGTTTTTTGCTTAAAGCCCGTTGGCTGCAAGATGCGGTCGAACAGCGACTCCTTACCATCCTTTAGGTGGTCTGAAAAAACCTCGTCTGTTAGTGAGATATCAGGATGATGTATTGCGAGATAGTTGACCAGTATTTCTGTTTTGGCAATGTCGTTGTTGGGATTTGCCAGATAATGAAGCACAGAAATCAAGAGCTGCACTTTTACCGAACCTTTTAACAACAAAGATTCGGACGAAACCACCCGCTTATCATTTGCACTTAAAAACCGGGCAATTTCAGAACCTTCTGCATTGGAACGAACCAATACCGCCATATTCCTCCATGGACATTGACGGGATTCAAGTTCGTTGATGGTGTTTAATAACTTTTTTAGAGAAATTTGTTTCCACGAACCCTCATCGTCATTTCCACTATTGGCGGAACAGAATTCTGCTTTCACATATCCGGCTGAGGTTCTTTTAATGCCCTGACTTACAGAAGCGTAGGCGTTTTTCAACAGGTTTTGATCTGAAACTTGAGACTCAGCCCCGGTCAACAATTGAACGGCTGTTTCAAAAAAAGCATTGTTAAAGGTTACTATGTTTTGAGCACTCCGGTAATTATAGGCCAGTTCTTTTTCTGTCTTTTCTGTAAAAAACAAGCCAAGGGCAGTTTTTAGTCCATATAAAAGTTGTTTCGAGTCGCCCCCTCTCCAACGGTAAATACTTTGTTTCACATCCCCTACTATCAAAACAGTATCATTATTACCCAGTGAGTTTTTAACCAATGGGAGCAGGTTATCCCATTGAAAGTTTGAGGTGTCCTGAAACTCATCAATCAGTAAATGTTTATATACTGTTCCGACTTTTTCATAAATAAACGGCGCATCATCTTCATGTGATATAATTGCCCTCAACACATTGTTGGTATCTGAAACAAGCATGAGGTTTTTCTCTGAACGGTAGGTACGGAGTTTGGCTTTAAGGTCGTGCAATATGCCATAGACATAAATGTTTTTGAGCACCTCAATAGCAGAACGATACGTTCTAAAATGCGTATTCATGTAGTCCACCGTTTCGAGCAGTAAGGTTTGCAACCCGCCCTGGTTTACCAACTGCTCTACCTTCTGTTTGTTTGCAGACGTTTTAACAGTCCATTCAGAAGTATTCCCTTCGATAATTTTTTGAAGTGTAACACCGGTTTCAAATTCCCGCAACCTGATTTTTTTAAAAAAGGCAAAAGTACCGGTCTTAAAATCCTTTTCCGAAAGGTTATATCCGGCCGCAAGTTCTTGAGCTTCTTTGCCAAAAGCGTCCATTTTCTGCTCAAAATGTTGCTTTATTTTCCACAACTCTCCGATCAGGTTTTTAAGAAAAGCATAATGAACATTCCTCAATTCCCTGCTCTCCTGTTCCGTTTTTTCCCCGTTTTCAGCATCTGTATCTACGGTCATTCCTTCATTGTCCGAGTCTGTCAAATTCAGATTTGCCCATACCTCTTCCCTGAAAATTTCCATTCCAAGGTGAGTAATGCTTTGGGCAATATCCCAGCCTTTGTCTTCATCAACCTGTGAAAAGGCAAATTCCTCCAGCCATTTGGTAAGCTCTTTGTCGTGGCCGACATCCTGCATCAGTTGAGTTACTAATTCATCCAAAGCATAGGCTGTATCCATTTCAATTTCGTAGCGCATAGGCAGTTTCAGCTCTTTGGAAAAATTTCGCAAGATTTGCTGAAAAAAACTGTCAATCGTGCTGACATTAAACTCGGAATAACTGTGCAGGATATTGGTGAGTGCTTTACGGGCGTTTTCTCTTAAAACACTGCGGTAAAATTGTATGTCCTCCTCTGTTTTTATTTGCCCGCCATACACCTCCTGCAACAATTTCTCTTCCAAATCGGCAAATTCTCCCCTGCTAACTTTTGCCAAGGCTGAAACTATCCGGCTTTTCATTTCGGCAGTAGCCTTATTGGTAAAGGTGATTGCCAGAATATTTCTGAACTCGGAAGGTTGGTGAATGAGCAACCGCAGATACTCGCTCACAAGAGTATAAGTCTTGCCCGAGCCTGCCGATGATTTATATACTGTTATGGGCATTGGTTAATTAATAGGCGCGAATTAACGATTTTCAAAAAAACCGAAATATAATCAATAGCCCGGAAATGTAAATATGAATCTGTTTACGCTGAATAAATAGCGTATTCTTATTACAAAAACACCAATGTGACGGAAAAAGGAAACTGGAGAAGAAAAGGCGAAGCTACAATAAGGGGGAGGAGGTAAATTAGGGTGGCATAGCATTTGGTTAAAATGCTATGCCTGACCCTTATTGTTTAACCCTAAAAACCTAAAGCCATGAAAAACCGTGTAAAAGTATGTTTTTTATGAGAATAATCAAACCATAAACGAAAAGAATTTTTCAAAATTGCGATTTTTTTGACAATAAATTTACTCCAACCATTGCAATTTATGTTCAATTGGGGTCCTTTTACCTTGAGGTGGTTTGTTTTGAGGATAACCAAGGTAAAAAAATCCAAGGCAACGGTCTCTTTCACCGAGTCCCAAAAAACTGTTGACCTCCTTTGAATAAGTAGCCCCCGGAGTACTCCAATAGGCCACCAACCCATAAACCGTTGCCGTGAGATGCATGTTTTGAACAGCACATGCAACCGCTTCAATATCCTCAATTTCGGGAATTTTAGTATCTTCCGGTCTTACCATACAAATCGCAATAATATAATCTGACATCAACGGCCTTTCTTTTAACAAGCTAAGTTTGAGTTCATTAAATTTATCAGCTTTCGTATGCCGGATATACCAGTCCGCCAAAAAACCGGACAACAAATGGCGCGAAGCTCCCGAAAATACCACAAAGTGCCAGGGTTCGTTTAATCCGTGGGTTGGTGCCCATCTGGCATTTTCCAGGACTTGCTCAATAATTTCGCGTTCAACCGGACGATCGCTGAAATGTTCCGGTTTTACAGTACGCCTGTTTACAATTAAATGATTAAACTCTTCAGAAACTGGTAACATAATTTTTCAAATTGTACTCCAAGTTGCAATTCTTTAGTTTATCCTGTTTAACCTTTCAGCAACTTAATGTTAAATTATTATTTTTGCCGCAAAATAATAAATTCACAAATTAAATACTCCAATATCTTAAACATGTCAATTATTAAACCATTTGCTGCCTGGCGTCCGGCTAAAAAATGGGCAGTTAAAATCGCTGCCCGCCCCTATGATGTAATGAATCGTCAGGAAGCAAAAGATGAAGCCAAAAACAACCCGCTCTCTTTTCTCCATATTTCTCGTGCCGAAATTGATTTGCCCGATACCGTAAATGACTACGACCCTCAAGTCTATCTCAAAGCAAGAAGCAATTTTGATCAATTTGTGCAACAGGGTTTATTTACTCAAGACAAACAGCCCTCTTTGTATGTCTATTCTCAAACAATGAATGGCAAAAAACAAACCGGTCTTGTTACACTCGTTTCTGTTGATGAATATCTGAACAATGGGATTAAAAAACACGAGTTTACCCGATATCAGAAAGAAAAAGACCGGATTGACCATATTCAAGCCACAAAACTGCACTCAGAGCCGGTATTTTTAACTTACAAACAAGACAACGACATTGACGAAATCATACTTCGCATCACAGACTATACAAGGCCTGTATATGAGTTCACTTCTCCCGATGGAGTAGAGCATGTTTTATGGACTACTTACCGGCTGACCGATGTGGTCTATTTAAAGGAATATTTCGAAAATCAGGTTAAAGAACTCTATATCGCCGACGGGCATCACCGGGCAGAAGCAGCAGCCAAAGTCTGCCTCAGCCTGAGAAGCCAAAACTCCGGCTATACCGGACAAGAAGGCTTTAACTTCTTCCTGGCTGTTTTGTTTCCCGACAATCAGGTAAACATCATGGACTATAACCGCGTAGTAAAAGACCTTAACGGACATACTCCTGAACAGTTTCTGGAAAAACTAAGCCAATATTTTAACATCACACCAGACCCCGAAAACCCTAAGCCTCCAAAAGACAACATGTTTGGGATGTATCTCAATTCAAAATGGTACCGTTTAGTTGCTAAAAAAGAGTATGTCAATACCAAACACCCCATTGAATCACTATCTGTCAGCCTTTTGTCCAAATATGTATTAGATAACTTGTTAGGTATTAAAGATCAGCGTTCAGACAGCCGGATAGACTTTGTAGGAGGAATTCGCGGTATAAGCGAACTGGAAAACAGGGTCAACAGTAAAGAAATGCAGGTTGCTTTTGCCATACCACCGGTTACCGTCAAACAACTATTTCAGGTTGCAGATGCCGGTGAAGTCATGCCCCCTAAGTCAACATGGTTTGAACCAAAGTTGAGAAGCGGTTTGTTCATACACGAATTTTAAAAAACTGCTTTCAGCTTCACCCATTAAAGGGGTCTGTATGGCCGGACATATATATGTTTGAAAAGTCTTAAACTAAATTTTTGCAAAAATCCGTACTTTTGCACGTATATAATACGAAGCGGCAAAATTATATGATTTCAATCTCCGGTGTTTCGGTACAGTTTAGCGGGCAGTTTTTGTTTGACGACATAAGTTTGGCAATTACCGAATCCGACAGAATAGGATTAGTAGGCAAAAACGGTGCAGGAAAATCCACCTTACTAAAACTGATTATCGGACTGATGAAGCCCGAAAGCGGCAGCATCAGCAAGGACAACAATACTACATTGGGCTACCTGCCGCAGGAAATACCCATACATTCCCAAAAGACAGTGTATGAAGAAGCAGCAACTGCCTTTGCTCTTGTTTTGCAGCTTGGAGCAGAAATCGAAAAAAAAACCGAAGAACTTACCCACCGCACAGACTATGATTCGCCCGAATATCTAAAGTTAGTAGCAGACCTGACTGATGCGCAGGATCACTATCAAAGGCTGGATGGTTTGACCATGCGCGAACAAATTGAAAAAATCCTGAAAGGGCTGGGGTTTGTCAACGGAGATTTCGACCGGCCAATGACGGAGTTTAGCGGAGGTTGGCAAATGAGGGTAGAGCTGGCCAAAATTTTACTTCAAAAACCATCCTTTATCTTATTAGATGAGCCGACCAACCACCTGGATATCGAATCTATTATGTGGCTGGAAGATTTTTTAATCCATTACGATGGAGGTGTTGTTCTCATTTCACATGATATTGCTTTTTTGGATGCTGTCAGCACCCGCACGGTCGAGTTGGTAAATGGCAATGCCTATGATTACCGTGTGCCTTATTCAGAGTTTGTGGCATTGCGCCAACAACGCCACGAAAGACAGGTTACAGAAGCAAAACGACAAGAAAAGTTTATTGAACACACAGAAACACTGATCAATAAATTCAGGGCAAAAAAAAGCAAAGCCAAGTTTGCCCAAACGCTGATAACCAAACTGGAAAAGATAGAAAAAGTAGAAATAGACGACCTTGAAAAAGATGCCATCCGGTTTAGATTTCCCGATGCACCCAGATCGGGAAGAGTGGTTGTAAATATGATAAACCTAAGTAAGAGTTATGATAAAACCCGAGTTTTAGACAATATCAACTTTACTTTGGAACGGGGTGAAAAAGTGGCATTTATTGGAAAAAACGGCGAAGGTAAAACCACACTCACAAAAATTATCAGCGGAATCGAACCTTATGAAGGGTTGTTTGAATTGGGACACAACGTCAGTATTGGTTATTTTGAGCAACGGCAGGCCGAAACTTTGGATGGCAACCAGACTGTTTTTCAAACCATAGATGATGTTGCTACCGGTGATATGCGCTTCAGGGTGCGCAACCTTTTGGGCGCTTTTTTATTTAGCGGGGAAGCCGTTGATAAGAAAGTGATGGTATTGTCGGGTGGTGAAAAATCAAGACTGGCATTGGCAAAAATGCTGCTCGAACCGGTCAACCTGCTTATTCTGGATGAGCCGACCAATCACCTGGATGTGCGTGCAAAGGAAGTCCTGAAAGAAGCCCTTAAAAGTTTTAACGGCTCTATCATTGTAGTATCTCATGACCGCGAATTCCTTCAGGGGCTGACCAATAAAGTGTATCATTTTCAAAACAAAAAAATACGCGAATATCAGGGTGATATATACGACTTTCTGCGCGACACAAATATCCAAACTCTGGACGAACTGGGCATGAAAAGCAGAACAGCACCAGAAAAAGAGCTTACTGAAACAGAAGCCAAACAAGAGCGGATTAACAGGCGCGAAGCCCTCAAAAACCTTGAAAAGGATATTAAAAAACAAGAAAGCAGAGTTAAGAAATCAGAACAGGTAATTGCAGAATTAGAAACCATCATTGCCGGATACGAACAACAAATGTCTGGTTCAGATTTTTATGCTCAACCGGAAGAAATGCTAAAATCTGCAATGAGTCATTATCAGGGCTGCAAACAACAATTACAACAGGAAGTCGAAAATTGGGAACTTCTCGCCTTGGAGTTAGAAGAACTGGAGCAACAACGTAAGGAATCAGGGTAGTTATTCCGGTTCCCCGTCTCCTGCCATACGCACGATTTTTGGTAAAAAAGTGCCGATAACAGCTACCAGTTCAGTTTGAGCATTCATTACCTGATGAATGTTTTTGTATGCCATTGGCGCTTCATCCAATCCTCCGCCAATCAAAGTAACCCCGTGTTGTTTTAAATATTTTCGCACTTCAGAGTTGGTAATCATTTCTTTGGCTTTGTTGCGCGAAAACAATCGCCCCGCCCCATGAGCGGCTGAGTTAAGCGAAGAACTATTGCCTTTTCCTCTTACGATAAACCCCGGAGCTGTCATAGAACCTGGAATAATACCCAATACTCCCGCTCCAGCAGGTGTCGCTCCTTTTCGATGAACAATCACAGTACTTCCATCCGGCAGGGTTTCTTTCCATGCAAAATTATGGTGATTCTCTATCATTGTCAAAGGCTGTTCTCCCAATGCTTTGGCAATACGGCGATGTATATGGTGATGGCAGGCAGAAGCATAATCTCCGGCAAGCTCCATGGCCAACCAGTATTCTTGTCCCGATTCCGTATCCAAATCAAGCCAGGCTAAGTTTTCCGCAATTTTTGGCAGCTTGCATTGTGCTTTTGCAAGTTTTGTATAATGTGCAGCTATCTTAGCACCCAAACCTCTCGAACCCGAGTGGGAGAGCAAACCCATATATTGTCCCAAAGGCAGACCTGTCTCATTGTCCGTTTCTGTCAATTCAACAATTCCAAACTCCACGAAATGGTTTCCCCCACCGGAAGTACCGATTTGTTTAAAAGCAAGATCTTTTAACCCTCTCAAAAAGTTTATTTCATTAAACACCGGCCTGTTCAATACCGCATCATCAAAAGGTTTTGTAAAAACCTCCATTCCGCCAAACCGGGTATGTTCGAGAAGCATTTGTTTAAGCCGGGCTTGTTGGGACTTGACAAAGTTTGATTCTAAAGGAAAAACACTTAGGCACATCCTGCAACCTATATCCATCCCTACCCCGTAAGGCATGACTGTGTTCTCAGTTGCCAATACCCCACCAATTGGCAACCCATAGCCCTGATGAGCATCGGGCATCAATGCACCTGATACGGTTATCGGCAATTTCATTGCCACATACATTTGATCTAATGCACCCGGTTCTATATGCTGCGCACCGTAAATATTAAAATCAATTGGCTTGTCAAGCAGTTTGGGCAAAAGGTTAGAAGCATTTGCCGATTTTTCAGCCTTGATTAATTCCCGGGCAATCACCTCCAATTGTTCGTCTTGTAAAAACATTTCAGGGTTTTTCAAAATACCCTCCAGCAAAGTGAGTTTATGTGCTTTGCTTTGTCCCTTAAATGGTTTTTTAGCCAAAACATTAAGCGCAATACCGATCACTCGCCCTTCGGTAAAACCAATTTTTAATAAATCCCGTCCTTTTATTGTCGTGCTACTCATGTTTCAGAAAAAAATCAACAGTGAAGCAATGATATGTTAACTCATATTTTATCGTGTCTTGCCTGCAACCACATTTGAAAGAAAAAGGTTCCTTGTTCAATTATGATTGGGAACAATTTCACATTTTCTAAGGCCATCTATTCAGAATCTTTGGTGTTCTTTAAAAAGTACGTACATTTGCAAAACTTTATTAACTATGAAACTTTGGCAAAAAGGATTTGAGATTAGTAAAGAAATTGAGGTTTTTACCATTGGTAAAGATAAAGATTTAGATGTTCTTTTAGCTGCTCATGATGTTTTAGGCAGCCTCGCACATATAAAGATGCTGTTAAGCATCGGGCTTCTGACTCAACCTGAATGGCAAACGCTCACCCTTGAATTGCGTACCATTTATCAGGAAATTCAACAAGGAAAATTTATAATCGAAGAGGGTGTTGAAGATGTTCACTCTCAGGTAGAACTTATTTTAACCCGCCGATTGGGCGAAATGGGAAAAAAAATTCATAGCGGACGCTCCCGAAATGACCAGGTATTGTTAGATCTTAAACTTTTCATCCGCCATGAAATTGAAGAGGTAGTCAAATTGGTGGAACCTTTGTTCAACACCTTGATAACCCTGAGCAACCGATATAAAGATGTCCTTTTGCCGGGCTACACCCATTATCAGGTAGCCATGCCCTCATCGTTTGGGTTGTGGTTTGGAGCCTATGCCGAGAGTTTGGTTGATGATATGATATTATTAGAGGCAGCTTATAAAATTACCAACAAAAACCCGCTCGGCTCTGCTGCAGGTTATGGGTCTTCTTTCCCGCTAAACCGCCAAATGACCACCGATTTAATGGGATTTGATGCCCTTAACTTCAATGTGGTTTATGCACAGATGGGAAGAGGTAAAACCGAACGCATCGTAGCAGATGCAATGGCTTCTATTGCCGCTACCATGTCAAAACTGGCTCAGGATGTATGCCTTTACATCAGTCAAAACTTTGGTTTTGTCAGTTTGCCCGACCATTTGACCACCGGTTCGAGCATCATGCCACATAAAAAGAATCCCGATGTGTTTGAACTTATCCGGGCAAAATGCAACAAACTTGCTGTTTTACCCCAGCAAATAGCTATGATAACCGCCAACTTGCCATCTGGATACCACCGTGATTTACAAGTTATCAAAGAAGATTTTTTACCTGCTTTTGAAGACTTAAAAAACTGCCTTGCCATAACCTGCTTTATGCTCGAAAACATAAAGGTAAATCCGGATGCAATAAAAGACGACCGTTACCGCTATATGTTTAGCGTCGAAGTTGTTAACCAGTTGGTTGTAGAAGGAACAACTTTCCGAGATGCCTACAAAATAGTAGGTGAAGATATTGCTTCCGGAAAATATAAACCAAGTTTCACGGTTCAGCATACCCACGAAGGAAGCATTGGAAATTTATGTAACGAAGAAATCAACCGGTTAATGCAGCAAACGCTGAATCACTTTGGTTTTGAAAAAATACATTTGGCTTTAAACCGGCTTTTAACTGACGATACCGATTTTGTAAAACAAGAACACGATCATCCTGACAACTGATTCATCAAAAAGCGTTTACTAAATACGGTAAACGCTTTTTTTATGCCCGATACAATACAGTTCAATGCTGTTGCTATTTTAATATTACGTAACTAAAACTATTCACAAATAAACTATAAACATGAACTTAAAACAAGTCGTTATCGGCAAAATCCACCAACGAGGTGGTTGGGTCAATACCCACGCGCACTTAGATCGCGCTTACACCCTTACTGAAGAAAATTTTCAGTACGTCAACGCCCCATTAAAAGACAAGTGGTACTTAATTGATAAAATGAAACGGGAAGCCACGCCGGATGAAATCTATGGCCGTATGGCAAGAGCGGTCGAATATTTTATGGAACAGGGCACGCAGGCATTAGGTACCTTTATTGATGTAGATGAGGTGATTGAAGACAAAGCGATTATTGCTGCCCAAAAATTGCGCGATAATTATGGCAAAGATATTGAACTGAGATTTGTTAATCAGGTTTTAAAAGGAGTCATTGAACCCAAAGCACGTTATTGGTATGATATCGCAGTTCAATTTGTAGATATTATTGGGGGGCTGCCGGCCAAAGACAGTGGACGTGAAGACGAGCATTTGGATGTTTTATTATCAACAGGTAAAACAATGGGGAAAATGGTGCATGTCCATGTTGATCAGTTTAACACAGACGAAGAACGCGAAACCGAACTCCTCACCCGAAAAACCATAGAACATGGTATGCAGGGAAGAGTAGCCGCAGTCCATTGTATTTCTGTAGCCGCACATCCGCGTGCGTATCGCCATCAGTTATATTCAATGATGAAAGAGGCGGGGGTTATGGTAATTTCCTGTCCAACTGCATGGATAGATCACAACAGAACTGAAAAATTAGCCCCAAGCCACAATTCAATTACCCCGGTTGACGAAATGGCTCCATTAGGGCTTATTGTTGGTTTCGGCACAGATAATATCAGCGATATCTATAAGCCTTATTCAGATGGAGACCTATGGACAGAAATGCGGGTAATGCTTGAAGCCTGCCGTTTGTATGACGTAGAAACACTGGTTAATATCGCTACAACCAATGGCCTTAAAGTGCTTGGCATTGATTAAATTGTGTCCGGTATTTAAGTATGATAACCGAAATCTCATATTTTCTGCCCTTACAGTAAGAGTAGAAGAAAAATAAACACTTACAATTGATTTGTGCTACCTTTGATAATAGCCAATAGCTAATTGCTGTTACTATTCACAAAAACTAAATGAGTTGTATGTTTAGGTTATCCTTTTATTTGGTCATTATCGCTGTCTATTTATCATGTTTTAGCACAATAGACGTTGCTGCTCAAAGCGGTAATTCTTTTTATGATGCCATAAAATTGTCTGAAGCTGTAGAAAGCAACCAAGAAGAGGCTTTTTATCAAATTATAGCTACTTATGCAGGTGTTCCCTACCGAAATTCAGCAGACAAAAAAATAGTAGATCAGAAATTGGTTCAGTCTGGAAACAGCGTTTTACTTGAATATTCGGAGTTATTCAATCAACGAAAAATCAGTGGTAGAAATATTGTCGGCTTTGCGAGCAGTAGTAGAGGCAATGTAATCCCTACTGCTACTGCAACCGGAGGAAATGGTGGTGGTATTGGTCCGATGAGCTTAGCTGATGGAATCAGTAAGTTTATTGTTGACAGGGTTAAACAAGAAGTTCTGTTAGCCTTCTTTGAACGCTTTTATAAAGATTTTATGGAAAAGCAGGAACTTCAAATGCTTTTCCCTGCCACTTACAATTACATGGTGGTGTTTGAAGGTCAGGGCAAAGAGGTGGGATTGATGATAGATGTGTTGCGAAATGCCTTTAAAAAAGACATGAACAACATACCCAGCACTTTTATGAAAGTGGCACAAACTGAAAAATACCGCAATTACATTAATGAGCGCCCTACTTTAAAAACAACATTGGCGGTTGCTGCAGGAATTGGCTATTTAATTGACAACCGGGATCATCCGGCAGTAGTTATTGATAAGCTTACTAAAATAGACTTCATCAAAAATTCTCCAAACGATGATCTGACCCGTTCTTTCAATGCGCTGGCATTTGTATCAAACAGTCTGAGAGATTCTCTGAACAGTCCAAATTCATGGATCAGCAAACAACAATTAGATTATTTGGAAACTGTTCCCTCCGGTCCTGCCTTGTTCATGGGTTTGAACCTGCAACGATACGGACATCTCATACAACAGTTGGAGGTTAATCCGCGGGAATTACCCATAAACTATCAAACCCATTTATATTGGAACAAGCTGAACAACAATAACGAAAAAGTGAAAATGAATGAGGTTTTAGGGTCATATCGCCTTAATTACTTCACAGATAACTATGTGCCGCTTAACGATTCCATTTCAAATGCTGCTTACAATATTTTCAAACCCTATTTCAACAGTTTTTTAGACCTGACTTCAGATATTGATGAGCAATTAGGGCAGTTAAAAGTTAAGCGCCGCAACGGCACGCCTATAGACACAGATGAGATTATGGGGTATGTAAACATTTTTACAGACCTGCTAAGTCTTGGCCTTAAAACTGCTGCATTTGGTTCTCCTCAGGAACAAAATATACTTCTTAGAGTTGCTCCAGCTCTTTTAGATATGCGGCGATCAATTCAAAAACAAGACTATACTGCTGCGGTAATTGATCTCAATGTTTTGCTTATAAGTGCTTTACCTCAAAACAATGCCATTAAGGATGATATTTTGAGATACAGTATGTTCATTGCAAATGTTGCCTCTGCTCAAAATTCGCAGGAGCTGCATTTTGCTTTAGAAGCTGCCGCGTTGCCAACGGGCAGTGCGAGAGTTAAGCGCGAATCCTTAATTAACATTAGTCTCAATGCCTATACCGGGCCTTTTTTCGGTGGAGAAAACCTTTTAGATACCCCATCGTCCAGCGATTGGGGTGCTTTGATTGGTATAACTGCTCCTATTGGAATTGCTTTTAGTACCGGATTATCCGGAGCGGGTTCTGTTACTCTTTTTACTACTTTTCTCGATGTAGGTGCGTTGGTCAGCTATCGTTTTAAAGATTCAAAATCAACCGGATTGCCGGAATTAACGTTTAAAAACATGCTTGCTCCCGGAGCGTATGTTATTTATGGCATTCCAAAAACCCCCCTTTCCATTGGAGGAGGCGTTCAGTATGGGCCTCAGGTTCGCAAAGTTAATTTAAACAATGTTGAAGAAAAGACATCTGCCTACAGAATTGGAGTATTTGCCGGTATAGATATTCCGGTGTTAAATTTTTTCAACAAGACGCGATAGAAATTAATTGGCTGCATGAGTTTAGATTAGTTTAGAGGGTTTTGGTTTTGGATGGGATAAAAAGCCAAAAGCCGTTGCAGCGTGGGCTGACAACGGCTTTGGTTTTTAGTAAGGTTGGCGGCGACCTACTCTTCCATCCTTTCGAATAGTACCATCGGCGCTAGGGAGCTTAACTTCTCTGTTCGGAATGGGAAGAGGTGGGACCTCCCTGCTATAGCCACCTTATGCTCTTTATTAAGTTTTGACTTTGTGGCAGAAGTAAGTTTTTCGCTCTATCTACAGACATCTTCTCCTTTTCTTTAGCAGCCTAAAAGGCTCTTTTTTATTTATGAAAGCTTACGGGTTATTAGTATTGCTCGGCTTTGCTATCTCCAGCTTTACACCTGCAACCTATCAACGTGGTCATCTTCCACGACCCTTAAAAGAAGTCTCATCTTGGAGTTGGTTTCGTGCTTAGATGCTTTCAGCGCTTATCCTTTCCGAACATAGCTACCCGGCGGTGCGCCTGGCGACACAACCGGCATACCAGAGGTTCGTCCGACCCGGTCCTCTCGTACTAGAGTCAGATCTCCGCAAACTTCTATCGCCCGCAACAGATAGGGACCGAACTGTCTTGCGACGTTCTGAACCCAGCTCGCGTGCCACTTTAATGGGCGAACAGCCCAACCCTTGGGACCTTCTCCAGCCCCAGGATGTGACGAGCCGACATCGAGGTGCCAAACCTCCCCGTCGATATGAGCTCTTGGGGGAGATCAGCCTGTTATCCCCGGAGTACCTTTTATCCTTTGAGCGATGGCCCTTCCATACGGAACCACCGGATCACTTTACCCTACTTTCGTACCTGCTCGACCTGTCTGTCTCGCAGTCAAGCACCCTTCTGCTAATACACGCTTCGCACGATTACCAACCGTGCTGAGGGTACCTTTGGAAGCCTCCGTTACGCTTTTGGAGGCGACCACCCCAGTCAAACTACCCACCATGCAATGTCCTTCTTATCCAAAAAGTTAGGAACTAACTAAACAAAGGGTGGTATTTCAAGGACGACTCCATAATGCCTGACGACACTATCTCACAGTCTCCCACCTATCCTACACATCATTTAACCAGTTCCAATGCAAAGTTATAGTGAAGGTTCACGGGGTCTTTCCGTCCCGTTGCGGGTAAGCGGCATCTTCACCGCTACTACAATTTCGCCGAGCTCACGGCCGAGACAGCGTCCAGATCGTTACACCATTCGTGCAGGTCGGAACTTACCCGACAAGGAATTTCGCTACCTTAGGACCGTTATAGTTACGGCCGCCGTTTACCGGGGCTTCAGTCAAGAGCTTCGCCTTGCGACTAACCCCCTTCCTTAACCTTCCGGCACCGGGCAGGTGTCAGACACTATACTGCGCCTCGCGGCTTTGCAGTGTCCTGTGTTTTTGCTAAACAGTCGCCTGGACCTATTCTCTGCGGCCTCCCTCTTGAGAGGGTAGGCGTCTCTTCTCCCGAAGTTACGAGACCATTTTGCCGAGTTCCTTAGCCGTGAATCACTCGAGCACCTTAGGATATTCTCCTCGACTACCTGTGTCGGTTTACGGTACGAGCGCCTTATACCTTTAGCTTAGAGGGTTTTCTTGGAAGTTCGCTTCACGGCATTATCCAATCGTCCAAAGACTCTCGGTACTATCAACGCTCAGCTCAACTTGCGGATTTGCCTGCAAGTCTCATCGCCTACTGTCTTCAACGTACTATTCCGTCAGTACGCAGCCGCTACGCCTCTCCGTCACCACTTCGCAGTATAAGCCGGTACGGGAATATTAACCCGTTTCCCATCAACTACCCCTCTCGGGTTTGCCTTAGGACCCGACTAACCCTGATCCGATTAACGTTGATCAGGAAACCTTAGTCTTACGGTGAGCGGGTTTCTCACCCGCTTTATCGCTACTTATGCCTACATTTGCTTTTCTAACCGCTCCAAACAAGCTCACACTTGCCATTCAACGCAGTCAGAATGCTCCCCTACCTATTAACTTCCCGTTAATACCATAGCTTCGGTAGTGTACTTGATGCCCGATTATTTTCCGCGCAAAACCACTCGACTAAGTGAGCTGTTACGCACTCTTTAAATGAATGGCTGCTTCCAAGCCAACATCCAGCTGTCTATGCAGTCTCACATCGTTATTTCAACTTAGTACACATTTAGAGACCTTAGCTGATGGTCTGGGTTCTTTCCCTCTCGGCACATGACCTTAGCACCCTGTGCCTCACTCCTGAGTATATGTAACAGCATTCGGAGTTCATCAGGGGTTGGTAGGCGATGAAACCCCCTAGCCCAATTGGTAGCTCTACCTCTGTTACACTTTACCTCAAGGCTGCCCCTAAAGGCATTTCGGGGAGTACGAGCTATCTCCCAGTTTGATTGGCCTTTCACCCCTACACACAGTTCATCCGGTAGCTTTTCAACGCTAATCAGTTCGGACCTCCATTTCGCTTTACCGAAACTTCATCCTGACCATGTGTAGATCACGCAGGTTTCGCGTCTACGTCCACCGACTATTTCCGCCCTATTCAGACTCGCTTTCGCTACGGCTCCGTTACTCCCTGTAACTTAACCTCGCCGGTGAACAGTAACTCGTAGGCTCATTATGCAAAAGGCACGCCGTCACCATTTTACTGGCTCCGACCGCTTGTAGGCGCATGGTTTCAGGTTCTTTTCACTCCCCTGTGCGGGGTCCTTTTCACCTTTCCCTCACGGTACTATTCTCTATCGGTCTCTCAGGAGTATTTAGCCTTACCGGATGGTGCCGGCTAATTCACGCAAAGTTCCACCGGCTTCGCGCTACTCAGGTACTTAACTACAAATTATCGCTTTACTTGTACGGGGATTTCACCCTCTTCGTCTTACCTTTCCAGGTAATTCCAATTCCAGATAATCTGCATCATGTTAAGCCCTATAACCCCGCTTCGCTAAGCAAAGCGGTTTAGGCTCTTTCCCGTTCGCTCGCCACTACTTAGGAAATCACTGTTGTTTTCTCTTCCTCCGGGTACTTAGATGTTTCAGTTCCCCAGGTTTGCCTCCTTTACGGATGTTCCGACTTCATCGGAACGGGTTGCCCCATTCGGGTATCTTTGGGTCTAACGGCCGTTCGCGCCTATCCAAAGCTTTTCGCAGCTTACCACGCCCTTCTTCGCCTCTGAGAGCCAAGGCATCCCCCATGCGCCCTTATTCGCTTTCGTCTCTTTATTCCTAATACACCGCTTATGATTACTCAAAAACGTCTGTATCCTATCTTCACCTTTACTGTTTTCTTACTTCTGCCAACAATGTCAAAATAACTTCCTGCTTCTCGCTTAATGCTGTGGAGGATATCGGAGTCGAACCGATGACCCTTAGCTTGCAAAGCTAATGCTCTAGCCAGCTGAGCTAATCCCCCTCTTCTTCTCTCTCCCGTTACTCCCACTTCTTTATCTTGTAGGTAGTCTCGGGCAGACTTGAACTGCCGACCCCTACATTATCAGTGTAGTGCTCTAACCAGCTGAGCTACGAGACTCTATCATCTCCTCTCTCTCCTCCTCCTCAAATATCTGCATTATTATAACATGGGTAATAGGTAGTCTTCCTCCTGCTTCTCCTCGTCTCCTCAATCTATCCGCCTGACCTCCTTTGAGTATTTATTTTTTCTCTAAAAAGGAGGTATTCCAGCCGCACCTTCCGGTACGGCTACCTTGTTACGACTTAGCCCCAGTTATCGGTTTCACCCTAAACGACTCCTCGCGGTTATCGTCTTTAGGCGCACCCAACTTCCATGGCTTGACGGGCGGTGTGTACAAGGTCCGGGAACGTATTCACCGTAGCATGGCTGATCTACGATTACAGCGATTCCAACTTCATGCAGTCGAGTTGCAGACTGCAATCCGAACTGAGATAAGGTTTTGGGGATTAGCTTACACTCGCATGTTCCCAGGTAAGGTTCCTCGCGTATCATCGAATTAAACCACATGCTCCACCGCTTGTGCGGACCCCCGTCAATTCCTTTGAGTTTCATTCTTGCGAACGTACTCCCCAGGTGGTTCACTTAACGCTTTCGCTTAGACACATAAATACAAACACCCACATGTCGAGTGAACATCGTTTAGGGCGTGGACTACCAGGGTATCTAATCCTGTTCGCTACCCACGCTTTCGTCCATTAGCGTCAGATTTAGTCCAGTGAGCTGCCTTCGCAATCGGTGTTCTGTAGCATATCTACGCATTTCACCGCTACATGCTACATTCCGCCCACCTCTACTACTCTCAAGTTCAACAGTATCAATGGCAGCATCAAGGTTGAGCCCTGATATTTCACCACTGACTTATTAAACCGCCTGCGGACCCTTTAAACCCAGTAAATCCGGATAACGCTTGCACCCTACGTATTACCGCGGCTGCTGGCACGTAGTTAGCCGGTGCTTATTCCACAGATACCGTCACATCAGGATAAATCCTAACCATTCGTCTCTGTTAAAAGCAGTTTACAATCCAGAGGACCTTCTTCCTGCACGCGGCGTGGCTGGATCAGGCTTCCGCCCATTGTCCAATATTCCTTACTGCTGCCTCCCGTAGGAGTCGGGCCCGTGTCTCAGTGCCCGTGTGGCTGATCATCCTCTCAGACCAGCTAACCATCGTCGGCTTGGTGAGCCGTTACCTCTCCAACTACCTAATGGCCCGCACACCCATCCTAAAGCAGTAAACCTTTAACTTGATAATCATGCGACCATCAAGTACTATGGGGTATTATTCCCGGTTTCCCAGAGCTATCCCCCTCTTTAGGGTAGGTTGTGTACGTGTTACGCACCCGTCCGCCACTCGTCAGCGTCCGAAGACCTGTTACCGTTCGACTTGCATGTATTAAGCCCGCCGCTAGCGTTCATCCTGAGCCAGGATCAAACTCTCCATTGTATAATCTCTTATGACAACCTCTAAGTTAGTCCGGCTGAATATCTTAATTCCTTTCCAAAAAAACAGAATTCCGCTTACCTATTTACCCAGTATTATCTAAAGAACTTTCTCCGCTTTGAAAATATCTTATCCCCTCTCATTCAAAACGGGTTGCAAAGTTACATACTTTCTGTTTATCCCGCAACTCCAAACCGCTTTTTTTCTTAACTTTTTTCTCTCACCAACACCCTCTCTCCCAAAGCGGCTGCAAAGGTAATCACTCCTGCGACATTTTCCAAACTCAACCGATAACTTTTTTGAAAAAAATTGCCGGAAAATCGCGAAATCTGTGAAAACACCTTCCCATAAAGACTTCCGACATTGATATTACTCCCCTACTCTTTAAAAAAACAGCCAAGCCCCGCTACCCCTTTTTTTCAACTCCTTCCAAAAAACTGCTCACTATCTCTATGGATTTTGTTTTTGCCTCTGTGATATCGTCATTTAATAAAACGGTATCGAACAGCGATTCATATTGCAATTCCATCGCTGCTTTGGCAATTCGTTTTTCGAGCATTTCGTTTGTTTCTGAGTTTCTTTGCATCAGGCGCTCTCTGATTATTGCGAGAGAAGGGGGTTTTACAAAAACCGTCAGGGCTTGGTTTTCATAAATTTTTTTTATATTAAGTGCGCCTTTAACATCCACATCAAAAATTACTGCCTTTCCTTCCTTCCATATTCTTGTAATCTCGCTTAACAGTGTTCCGTAAAAATTCCCGTCATAAACCTCCTGCCATTCCAAAAATTCATTTTGTTGCAGCCGCCTTTCAAACTCCTCGCGGCTAATGAAATGATAATCTACTCCATTTTTCTCATTGCTTCTCTGTTTTCTTGTTGTTGCAGACACCGAAAAGGCAACTTTATCGGGCATCTGAGATAAGACATGTTTGACAAGTGTGGTTTTCCCTGCTCCAGACGGGGCTGTAAATACGATTAGTTTGGCAAATGTTTCAGACATATTTTTATCTGTTGCTTGGATATCCGGAATAGGTGTTTGGATAATAGGTTGATGCATTGGATTAAATTGCCTGATTAATTAAGTAAGGTTACTTTTTGCTTTGCCTGCCTGTATATCAAAGCGAACTAAACTATATTGAGAAGTTGCTCTTTTATTCTCTCCAATGCGTCTTTCATTTGCACCACTTCTACCTGAATGGTGGCATCATTGGCTTTTGAACCAATGGTATTAATTTCCCTTCCTATTTCCTGAGAAATAAACCCCAGTTTTTTTCCCTTATCTGTACGTGACGCAAAAAGTTCTTCAGAAAAATAGGTGCAGTGAGTTTTTAAACGCACGATTTCTTCGTTTATGTCGAGTTTTTCAGAATAATAAATCAATTCCTGTTCAAACCTATTCATATCTGCTTTTTCAGACAGCAGCCAATCTTCGATTGATTTGGTCAGGCGTTCTTTAATGGCAATCAATCTTTTAGGTGCTAAATCTTCGATCGTTTTAAGATGATTCAATATGGTGTCAATTTGATGTTCAAAGTCTTTTTGCAAAGACTTACCTTCTGATTTTCTGAATTGTTCCAATTCAGAGATTGCTTCATAAATTAGTGCAGAAAGTTGAAGCCATTCTTCTTCGGGTAAATCGTAACCGGCTCCCGACATTACTTCGGGCATTCTCAAAATTGCCGGCATTAGTCCGTCTGTATTTGAAATGTTTAAATCGGCACATATTGCCAACAATTGTTTGTAATAACTGAAAACTGCTGCCTTATTAATATTATATCCTCTATCCTGGTCGGTATCGTCTGTGCTAATCATAACCTCTACCTTACCCCTGAAAAGTTTTTCTGATAACTGACGCCGGATATCTGTTTCTTTTGAACGGAATATTTGAGGAAGTTTCAGGTAAATATCGAAATACTTGCTATTAATCGCTTTTATCTCAACAGTTACAGTTTTAGCGCCTATTGTAGCTGACTTCCTGCCAAAACCGGTCATTGAAGAAACCATAATGCCTATTTTTTTGCAAACCTATTACTTTTTGTTCAGAATTAGGTAAAAAACTGCGACATAGGACCGGAATCTGATTCTTGTTTTTGTCAAGTTTTAAGATTGCTTAGCGTCTATTGATAGATTTTAGCAACCATACGCATATTGTGTATTTTGAAAGATTGAAGCTCTAAAAGCCGTCAGAGCACCAAAAACCATTATCTTTTTTAACAAAAGAAAAAATTTTTTGCATAGTCAATTAAAAACAACTAAATTTAGGCGATTAAAGAAACTGCCTTTCTTTGACTGTTTAGAATGAAGCAATTTTTGCTATACAGTTGATAAGCAGTTGTTTTTCGCTGAAACATTTTTCTCCTAACCACATAAATCAAACAATTATGAACATGAACAAAATTTTACTCTCCGGCCTCGCAGGAGGTGTTGTTGCTTTCTTCTTAGGATGGATTTTGTACGGAATGCTGTTGAGTGGTCTTTTTGAAACTGAATACACCAACAATGTGATGCGTGACGAAAACTCAATGGTTTGGTGGGCACTAATTTTGGGTAATCTCGCCAGTGGTATGTTGTACGCTTATATTTTTGGAAGATGGGCCGGCATTACAAACTGGATGACCGGCGCTCAGGCAGGTGCAATTATTGGGCTGCTAATAGGCATGTACATTGATTTTATCATGTATGCTACGGCAGATATCATGACCTTAAAAGGCACATTGATAGATTTAGTCGTTTGTGTTATTATGGGTGCTGCCACCGGTGCTACCGTAGCATTTGTTTTAGGAATGGGTGATAAGAAATAATCAATATTTGCAAACAGACTACGATGATTAAAGTCTTTTTGTGAATGATTACTAAATACATTTACTTAGGCAAAAGATAGATTTTTTTGCATCTCAGTACTTGTATTGATCCGGCAAACAGCAAAAAAATGAAATAACTGTTTGCCGGATTTTTTTTACCCTGATTTTCAATTTCTAACTTCTTACTGCCGGCTTCTTGTTGTTTTCGAGAACCATACAAATTCTGAGTGCTAAAATTCAAGCGTTTCAAAGCTAATTTGGTGGGAATAAAAACTATTTTTCACCTCTGCTAAGGCATAAATCCACTCTGCATTAAATCATAGTCCCCCTGCAAAGACTTAATGCACCCCAGCATTAGCCTCATGTACCCCTGCAATAACTTGAATCGCCTCTGCAATAACTCATTGCACCCTTGCATTAACTTAAAGTCCCCCTGCAAGGACTTAATGTACTGCTGCAATGGCTTAATGTACCCCTACAAAACTTTAAATCGCCTTTGCAATAACTCTTTGCACCTCTGCATTAACTCAAAGTCCCCCTGCAATGACTCTATGCACCTCTGCATAAACATGTTGTCAACCGCAATTTTTACCCCAAACCATTTTTTATCGGCAATCAAATTTTCCGGAGTACTCAAAAACATATTTATATGTACAAAAAAAAATTTTAAGTCTTGTTTGGGATATTAAAAATTCCCGTTTATATTTGAAATATTATTTCTCCTCAACAAACTCTTAATTCACGCTGATACAACTTATTCGTTTAGATTTGCAGTAGTAAAATCTTTTGTTAGCATAGTGTTACATTAGCGTTCAGTTTGTGGTAAAAAAAATTTAATGTTGTTTGATTAGAATGGTAAAAAATTGTTTCATGCCACAGCTTTACATTATGATTGCAGCTTATTTTGAAAATTCAGTGACTAACTAAGCTGATTTATTGTAATGAGCAGATTAAGCATAAAAAATATACTGTAATAACCTGTTTCCCTATTTTTACAAGCCCGGTGTATTACAGGTGTATATACCATAAAAGTCGTGCATTTCTTAAAACCATATTTCTTTAGCTTAAATTAAACATTATGAATTTCAAATTTACAAGTTTGGTTTTACGGTTTACTGTCTTGTTATTAGCTGTAAACATGTTTTACAGCCCTACAACCTCGGCACAACCGCTTACACTTTCTACTTTTGCTTCAGGACTTAATGGTCCGATAGGTATCACATCAGATTTAAATGGTAATCTGTGGATTGCAGAAGTTGGCACAGGAAATACGGATGGGCAAATCAGCATTTTAACACCCAATGGCAACAAATACCCATTTATTACCGGATTGCCCTCAATTTATGTAGAAGAAACCGGCGAGGTAGTTGGCCCCTGGCGTGTGTACTTGCGCCCGGGCGACATGGTAGCAATAACCATAGGTGGATTGGCCGGTACTGACTATGGTGCTTCGGTGGCTTGGGTAAGCAACTCAGGATTTTCGCCGGGAGATACTCCATTAACAACCGCCGATATTACCTCTGTTGATCATATTGGCGACTATGTATATGCCAATGGTTTTATTGATTCAAACCCTTATGCCGCTGAGTGGGACAATGACGGGAACATGTATGTGGCCGATGCCGGTGCAAATGCTATTGTTCGTGTTGATGCCATTACCGGAGATTACTCCGTTTTTGCTACTTTCCCCGATTTCCCTAATCCTTTGCCGTTTGGTCCTCCTTTTATAAACGTAGTACCTACCGATATTTTAGCTGTCCCCGATGGTTCCGGTTTTTATGTGTCTTCACTAACCGGTTTCCCGTTTCTACCAGGATCTGCCAGCGTTTTTCATGTTGACTGGGATGGTACAGTTACTACTTTTTTTGACGGACTTACAACTATCACAGATATGGTTATTAACCCCATCACCGGCAACCTCATGGTTACTCAACTGGGAGAGTTTAGCCTCGATATTTTTGACTTTCTGCCCAACTCCAGTATGTTGATCGAATTACTGCCCGGTGGCGGTGCAATGCCGGTAGTCGGACTTCTAAATTATCTTACCGGAGTTACTTTTGTAGGAGCTGATATTTATATGACGAGTGTTTTTCTGGGTGAGGTTTATGCACTCACTGAAATAACCACCCTGCCCGTTACGCTTAGTTCTTTTACAGGAAAAGCACAAAAAAACGGCAATTCTATACAATGGGCAACTGCATCCGAAACCAATTGCGACTTTTATTCATTACAGTATTCTCCCGATGCCGTGCAATTCACTACAATTGCCACCTTAAACGGTGCAGGAACCAGTTCGGTAAGTAAAAATTACTCGTTTACCCATTTTACACCGGTAACCGGTAATAATTACTACCGGTTAGTTCAAACCGACTTTGATGGACAAACTCATGTTTTGGGAATTATAAATGTACCCCGAAACCAGACAGAAACCAACCTGCATATAAGGGTGCAAGATAATATGCTATACGCTTCGATTGCAGGCATTGAAATATCCCAACCTGTAGCTGCTCGCATTTACGACCTGGGCGGGCGATTGCTGTTGCAACAAACCCTGAATACAGCAAACCAAAGTTCCTTCTCACTCAACCTGCCGCAAGAATTGAACAAAGGTTTATACCTTTTACAGTTAGATACCGGCAACAGTATATTGAACGGTAAATTTATCTGGTAAATCATTTCAACTATCTGTTAAAGCAAAATCCTGCCTTGCTTACTTGAGTAAGGCAGGATTTTGTATTTAAACTGTAATTCTATTAATTGAAAACAATCCCAAAAAAGAACTATTTGATAGCGAGATGACCCAAGTGCTGATTGATGAGGTCTGAAATTGCTCAGAACACTTCCTGAGGGTTGGTGCCCGGTGCCCGATGAAGCGAATATGCCTTAACCGCCTTTTTTAAAATAATCAATGTTTGATTGTTCGGCTTATGAAGTTTCGGATGGCGGCGGCGGCGGTGTTAATTTAGCTCTATCAACACCAAGCAATCTGCCATAGGGTTTGAATGAATCGACACTATCCAAAACCATTTTTAGGATGGCAAGCGTTGGGATAGACAAAATCATTCCCACACCTCCCCACAAAAAGCCTCCAAATAAAAGTCCCATAATAGCTACTAACGGGTTTAACTGTACCTGTGAACGCATTATTGTCGGTGTGATAAAATTGCCTTCTAAAAATTGAACTACGGTGGTTACTATAATTACACCAAGCGGTTGCAACAGAGAGTCCTGTGAAATAAAGGAATAAAGCACTGCCAAAACAGACCCTATCATAATTCCAAAAAACGGAATTATAGCTAAAAAGGCGATGATAGCACCAAAAAACAAGGAGTATTTTAGCCCAATAATTGCAAAGCCGATTGTGTTAAGAATACTCACAATTATCATGACCAATAGCATTCCTCCCACGTAGTTTCTAATGACCGAACTCATTTTACCCAATATTTCTGCCATCAGCGATTGGCGGTTAACCGGAGAAATTTCTACTAAAAAGTTCGTCCAGATTTCGCGGTAGTAAATCATAAAAAAGATATAGACCGGCATTATGCCTGCATAAAAGGCAATGCCGGAGGTTACGTTGATGGTTGTGCTGACAATATTAATTCCGGTGTCAAAAAAGCTCATTACATTGTCTTTCAATAGGGAAAACTGTCTTTCAGGGTTGATTTGAAGCTTGTCGTCAATAAAATCCTGCAATGACAGCAATAACCCCTCTAATTTACGTGAAATTGCGGGCAATTCTGAAACAAATCCGCTTATCTGAAATCCCACCAAAGTAATAATGGAAGACAATACCAGAAAGATAAAAAGCAGCGCGAGTAAGATGGCCAAAACCCTTGGCAGTTTTCGCTCCAGATAAGTAACCAATGGATAGATGGCTAAAGCCAAAATAACGGATGCTGCCACCGGTATAAAGAAGCTTCTGCCAAGATATAATATGGTGAAAAAAGCCAGTGTCCCCAGGGCAATATTGCTTGCCCAAACAATTCTCGCATTACCGTTTGACATACTGTTTAATTTGTACGAAAAGTACATCGAAAAATCCAAAAACAAATGTAGCAGCATGTGTTTGCCGGATTTTTTGAGAAAAACGGGTAAAAACAAGTATCTTTGCACGCCAAAATTCATTACTTGTGCATTTAGTATAAAGTAATGAGTTCGAAAACCGGCTTTTCTGATTCAGAAAGTCAGGATAGAATGCTAAAATTTATACGCTGTGTTGGAAAAATTAGAAGCCATCATGCACCGATGGGAAGACATTGAGGAAAAACTGGCAGATCCCTCGGTTATGGGCGATATGAAACGCTATAAGCAGTTAAGCAAGGAATACCGGGACTTAGAGCCTATAGTTCAGGCATATCACAAATATAAAGATATAACCGATAATATAGAGTTTAACAAAGAAGTTCTTAAAACCGACAAAGACCCCGAGTTCAGGGAGCTTGCGAAAGCCGATTTAGATATTTTAGAGGCTCAACTTATTGTTTTAGAGGAGGAAGTAAGGCAGTTGCTGGTTCCAAAAGATCCGGAAGACGATAAAAACGTGATGCTCGAAATCCGTGCCGGAACGGGTGGGGACGAAGCGGCTATTTTTGCCGGCGACCTGTACCGGATGTATATGCGCTATTGTGAACAAAAGGGATGGAAAACTGAACTGATGAGCATGAGCGAAGGAACCACCGGCGGCTTTAAGGAAATCATTGTGTCGGTAACCGGAACCGGTATTTATGGAGAATTGAAATATGAATCGGGCGTACACCGGGTTCAGCGAGTACCGGTTACTGAGTCCCAGGGGAGGGTTCATACCTCGGCTGCTTCAGTTGCTGTGATGCCGGAAGCCGAAGAAGTAGATGTTGTTATCAATCCTGCCGATTTGAGGGTAGATGTGTTCAGGGCATCGGGTGCAGGCGGACAGCATGTTAACCGTACTGAATCTGCGGTACGTATTACCCATATTCCAACTGGAGTAGTGGCCGAATGTCAGCAAGAGCGTTCGCAAATCCGCAACCGCGAAATTGCGATGAACATGCTCCGCACAAAAATATATGAAGCGGAATATCAAAAACATATTGACGAAATTGCCAAACGCCGGAAAACTTTGGTTTCTACCGGTGACCGATCGGCAAAAATCCGCACCTATAATTACCCGCAAGGGCGGGTAACTGACCATCGGATTGGATTGTCGCTTTACAACCTTAGTGCCGTGATGGACGGCGATTTGACGGCATTGATACAAGCCCTTCAGGTTGCTGAAAATGCCGAAAAATTAAAAGCGGGAGAGGTATTATAATGATTTATCCTCTCAACATAAGTTGTCCAAACTGCAAAAGACTTTACAATTTTTAACAGCCATTATTTTAATAACCAATGCCATATCCGGCTTGCCCGGCACTCATACAGAGTATAACCAACAGTGCAGACAGGATGGCAAACCTCTCAAAACAACATTCAGATGCATACTTCTTTTCCAAAAGACAAAATTAAAGTTTTGTTGCTGGAGGGCATAGACCCTTCGGCGGTTGATTTGTTTGAAAAAGCGGGCTATACCAATATTGAACAATATTCAAAAGCCATGTCTGAAAACGAGCTGATTGAAAAACTGGACGAGGTCAGGATTTTAGGAATACGTTCCAAAACCCAGGTTACTCAAAGGGTGATTGAACAAGCTGATAAATTGTTAGCTATCGGTTGCTTTTGTATCGGCACCAATCAGGTCAATTTGAATCAAGCCCTGGATTCGGGGATTGCTGTGTTCAACTCTCCATATTCCAATACCCGGTCTGTTGCTGAATTGGTCATTGGTGAAATCATCATGCTGATTCGCCGCATTCCGGAAAAAGACAAAGCCTGTCATGAGGGCACTTGGTTAAAAACCACAAAGGGTGGAAGCAATGAAGTGCGCGGCAAAAAATTAGGCATCATAGGCTATGGCCATATAGGGTCACAGGTATCCGTACTTGCTGAATCAATGGGCATGAAGGTTATTTATTATGATATAGAGCCAAAGTTGCCTATGGGTAATGCCACACCTGCCGATTCGTTAGAAGAATTGCTGGAAAAATCGGATGTTGTTACTTTGCATGTTCCGGCTACTCCTCTGACCAAAAACATGATAAATGCCGAGACCCTTACCCTTATGAAAAAGGGTTCATTTTTGTTAAATCTCAGCCGTGGAAATGTAGTGGTCATTGATGCTTTAAAAGCTGCCCTCGACAGCAAACAACTTGCAGGAGCAGCAATTGATGTTTTCCCTTCTGAACCTGAGGTCGTTGGTGCATCGTTCCAATCGCCGCTTCAAGGCTTAAAAAACGTTATTTTAACCCCACATATCGGAGGCTCGACCGAAGAGGCTCAAAGCAATATCGGAATTGATGTGGCTCATAAACTCATCGGCTATTTAGACAAAGGCTCAACCGTTGGCTCGCTCACTATTCCCGAATTGAACCTAACCCCTGTTCACGGAACAAATCGCCTCTTGCATATTCACAAAAATGTGCCGGGCGTGCTGTCAGCCATTAATTCAATCTTGTCGGCCTCCAATGTCAATATTGTTGGTCAGTTTCTCAAAACAAACGAACAAATCGGTTACGTTGTACTCGACATTGAACATCTCCATACCGATAAAATTCTTCACGATATAAAAAACTTAGACCACACCATAAAAGCAAGGATATTGTATTAATTCCCTACCCATCATTGCAGACTTGACCCGCAATCCCCACAACAACACTACACTACTCGTCATTGCGGGCTTGACCCGCAATCCCCACAACAACACTACACTACTCGTCATTGCGGGCTTGACCCGGAATCCCAACAACAAAACAACCCCCAACCGTCATTGCGGGCTCGACCCACAATCCCCACAAAAACACAACACTACCCGTCATTGCAGACTTGACCCGCAATCCCCAAACAACACAACCCCAACCGTCATTGCAAACTTGACCCGCAATCCCCAAACAACACAACCCCAACCGTCATTGCGGGCTTGACCCGCAATCCCCTCAACAAAACAACCCCAACCGTAATTGCAAGCTTGACCCGCAATCCCCTCAACAAAACAACCCCAACCGTAATTGCAAGCTTGACCCGCAATCCCCAAACAGCACAACACTACCCGTCATTGCAAACTTGACCCGCAATCCCCACAACAGCACAACACTACCCGTCATTGCGGGCTTGACCCGCAATCCCCACAACAGCACAACACTACCCGTCATTACGGGCTTGACCCGCAATCTCCTTATAGTATTCCCTCACTATGTTAATCAATTCATCATCAACACCAACGCTTTCGCTTAAATCATTCCATTCGGCGTTTTCATCATTTACCAATTTATTCTTCCATTCCCTTTTCCAGTTTTTCAACTGCTTCTCTCTGCTGATGGCATCTGTGATTAAATCAAACGCCTCATAGTAAACCAACTTATCGCAATTATACTTGTAAGTAAACCCTTTGACTACTTTTGCTTTATGCTCCGCTACTCTGCGACTCAGGTTGTTCGTTACGCCAATGTATAAAACGTTGTTGTGTTGGTTTGCCATGAAGTATATGTATGCCTGTTTTTTCATTGTTTGTTTTTTTGAATTAGGGGGTGGTTTTTGATTACCCTGTGATGACGGCAGAGTATTGAATAACATGAATAGTAGGTGTGGTTCGTTGTCGGGGATTGCGGGTCATGCCCGCAATGACAGGATCCGTGTGGGGAGGGTGAAGGTAGTATCTTGCTTTGTCGAATTTGATATAAAGGTGGTTTTGGCTTTTGATTGGTTTGTATTGACAGTGCTCTTCTTTTTTAAAGGTCGGGGATTTGCCCGCAATGACGGGATCCGTGGTTGGTATAAGATGTTGAAAAACCGGTTTTGACAGGGGGGCTGTCTCCCATTAGTCCGGTATTAACAATACGGGGCTTTTACAATCAAGCAACACCTGCCTGTTTTTGTTACACTACCTTATCGGCACAGCAAGAACTGGCAAAGGCATCGGGCTTGGCTTTAAAAGCAAAGCCCATGCCCAAAATATAGCCCATTGCTTCTTTGAGCGCTGTATTGGATTCGAAATTTGGGTTGGTGTTGATGTCGGCATGTACTTCCATATCTATTTGATAGCGGTCAAACAGATCACAAAGCTCATAAGCAATGCTGATAGATTTGGCTACTTCGGTCAACATTCGTTCTTTGAGTGAATAGTTTTGGCTGGATTTTTCGTTATAAATAAACATAAATCCACCCTTTTTTTCGCGCAAAAAAACGATGACGGTAGCAAATTCAACAGAATCGCCACGCACTTGTGAATCACTGCCAATACAAACCTTTAGGCGGTTTCCGATTGCAGTTTCTTTAATAATGGTTTCTTCAACGGCTTTTTTAATAGATCCGATTTGTTCGCCGTTCAGTCGTCTCCATTTGTTCATAAAATGTGATTTTGCTTGTAAAGTAAATGCTATAAAATAAACTTTGGGTTACGTTATTATTAAATAAATTTCAACGTTTTCGATCCCTTTAAATAGCTTCAATTCACTAATTCAAGACTGTTTGTATGAAATTTACTTTTTCATTAAGCGAAAGTAACAAGTTCATTCCTTAGTTTAGTTCCAAAAATCTTTTTTTTTAGATAAATAAGTAGCGGAAGTGGTAGAATCAAGAATTATTCTTAAATTTGCACTCCGTTTTAATCAAAAGTATTTTTACCATGAAAAAAGATATTCATCCCGCAAATTATAGACTTGTTGTTTTCAAAGATTTTTCTTGCGACTACGCCTTTTTAGGTCGCTCAACTGCTGAGACAAAAGACAAAGTTGTTTGGGAAGACGGCAACGAATATCCCCTGATTAAACTTGAGATTTCGAGTGCTTCTCACCCGTTTTTTACCGGAAAATCCAAATTTGTAGATACCGCAGGAAGAATTGAGAAGTTCCAAAACAAATATTCAAAATTTAATAAAAAGTAACCATTGTTTTTCAACAATGTGTTCAATAGCCTCGATACCGGTATCGGGGCTATTTTTGTTTAATGCCGTTCCTTGTCATTTTAATTAAAATGTAATTTGCTGTTTATGAGCGAGTTAAACTTCATCTTGTTCGATGGTAAAACCCGTCAACAACTTCTGCCGCTTACCTTTACCCGTCCAATAGCAGATATCCGGATTGGTATTTTGACCATCCGTCAAAAATGGGAGCACTATTTTTCTCAAACCACCTCCTCTCTGACCATCAACTATCTGCAATCCCGGTATCCATTACAATTGCAAAGGGATAATATTTTTATCAATGGTTCCATTTTGCCAAACGACCTGCTCGCTTATCAGATAGCCCGTTTGCAATCCAATCAGGCAATTACCGATGGAGAAATCCTGATTGCGCTCAGGGTGGAAGGCAAATATCCCAACCTGCTTAACACCAGTTCGGGCGAAATGCGATTGATGATTGACGATTATGAATGTCTGCCTCCGGATGCTCCTTACCTCAAAATCAATCAACTTTGGGATATTTTTTTACTCAATAGTGCTGCTATCCGCCAGGATTTTGAACTTATTACCCAAAACCGAACCTCTGAAGCGATTAGCTCAACCAATACGGTTATTAACCCTGAATCTGTGTTTATCGAACCCGGTGCCAAAGTAGAAGGTGCTTTTTTAAACGCATCGGGAGGTCCTGTTTATATTGGTGCTCATAGCGAAGTGATGGAAGGCTCTCTAATCCGCGGGCCTTTTGCCCTTGGAGAACATTCCATTGTCCGAATGGGAACAAAGATTTACCCCGACACCACAATAGGACCGCACTCAAAAGTAGGAGGAGAAATATCCAACTCTGTAATTTTTGGATATTCTAACAAAGCCCATGATGGGTATTTGGGTAATTCGGTGATAGGTGAATGGTGCAATTTAGGTGCAGGCACTAATGTTTCCAACCTGAAAAACAACTATACCCCTATAAAAATCTGGAGCACTGCCGAAGAAAAACAAATAGATACCGGACAGCAATTTTGCGGTCTGTTTATGGCCGACCACTCAAAATGCAGCATTAATACCATGTTTAATACCGGTACGGTAGTGGGCGTAGGCTGTAATATATTTGGTGGCGATTTTCCTCCAAAAAATATTCCTTCCTTTTCGTGGGGAGGCGCACAAGGCTTGGTTACCTATCAGTTCAACCTGTTTTTATCATCCGCAAAAGCAGTATATTTGAGACGAAACAAATCCATGTCCGAAACAGAAATTGCACTGCTCAAAATGATTTTTGAAAAAGTCCGTCAAACTGAAAGTTCAACTCCTTAAACCAAATACCGATATGCGAAAAAAAATAGTGGCCGGAAACTGGAAAATGAATAAAACCCTTCAGGAAGCAACCCAACTTTTTGAGTTGTTTAGACAGGATTTACCCACCATGCAGTCTGCGAGTCAATTTCAGATAATTATCTGCCCCCCTTTTCCTTATCTGTTAAAAGCTATGGAAATGTTTGAGCAATCAGAAAGCAATACCGTCAAAGTAGGTGCTCAAAACTGCCATCACCTGTCCGCAGGTGCTTATACCGGTGAAGTTTCGGCCTTAATGCTGCAATCTGTCGGGATTTCTTATGTTATCGTAGGGCATTCCGAAAGGCGGGAATATTTTAAGGAAACTGACGAATTGCTGAAAGCCAAAACAGAGATGGTCCTTGTCCATCATCTATCCCCCATTTTTTGTTGTGGTGAAAAATTAGAGCAGCGCGAATCGGGACAACATTATGAAACCGTACACCGGCAAATCCAAAACGGGCTCTTTCAACTGAGTGATGAAGAAATACAGAAGGTTGTCATTGCCTACGAACCGGTATGGGCAATCGGAACCGGAAAGACAGCCACCAAAGAACAAGCCCAAGAAATGCACGCTTCAATCCGGCAGCTTATTGCCAAACACTACAACTCCGAAATTGCCGATTCTATTTCAATTTTATATGGAGGAAGTTGTACCCCTGCCAATGCAAAGGAATTGTTTGAACAACCTGATGTTGACGGAGGACTGATTGGAGGAGCATCGCTCAAGGCGAAAGACTTTACCGAAATCGCCAACCAAATGATTTACATTGTTTCTGGTTCAGATTCTGATTAAAAGTTGGTTTAAAGCGCTTTACTTTAAACACGTAGTTAGTCTTTGTATTTTTCCTGTTAATCTCTCTTATTATGACCAACCCCGATGTTTCTATTGTCATACCCCTGCTTAACGAACAGGAATCTCTACCCGAACTCATGGCTTGGATAGATCGGGTATGCCTTGAAAACAGGTTGAGTTATGAAGTTATCATGATTGACGATGGTAGTACCGACAATTCATGGGAAGTTATTTTGCAATTGTCAGAAACTTACCCGACTTTAAGGGGCATACAATTCCGTCGCAATTATGGCAAATCGGCTGCTCTGAATGAAGGGTTTGCCACCACTCTCGGAAACGTGGTCATCACCATGGATGCTGACCTTCAGGATAGTCCGGACGAAATTCCTGAACTTTATCAGATGATTACCAAAGATCAGTATCATTTGGTTTCAGGCTGGAAACAAAAAAGATACGACCCTCTCAGTAAAACAATTCCCACTAAGCTTTATAACGCAGTTACCCGTTGGATTACAGGTATTAAACTGCACGATATGAACTGTGGACTAAAAGCTTATCAACAGGAGGTTGTCAAAAACATCGAAGTTTACGGCGAAATGCACCGGTACATCCCTGCTATCGCCAAATGGGAAGGGTTTACCCGCATTGGCGAAAAGGTCGTTACCCACCAAGCCCGCAAATACGGAAGCACCAAATTCGGATTAGAGCGTTTTGTTAACGGCTTTCTCGATCTGATTACCATTACGTTCATGGGCCGTTTTGGGAAAAAACCTATGCACTTTTTTGGCACTCTCGGGTTAATTACCTTTTTCCTGGGATTCATCATCGCCGCATACCTCTCTTTTGCAAAATTGGCTTACGAACAATACGGCATGACCGACAGACCTTTGTTCTATTTCGGAATTTTGTGTATGATTATAGGTACTCAATTGTTTGTCGGCGGATTTCTTGGAGAAATGATTTCACGTAATTCCTCTATCCGAAACAACTATCAAATAGCTGATACCCTTCGGGTTGAATCTGAAAACTTACAAACCAAAGATTAAGGCGATGTGATTTTCTATTTATGAATTTTCATCCCGTATTTATTCATAAATAAATTTGTAAACTTTGGGAGTTATTTGGATTGCATCTTCTTATTAGCCCAATCTAATTGCACTGCACAACCCTAATACCGGACGATATATGTCAAGTACAATGTCGTAGGCATGAAAATTGTGTATAACAAATTCCTTTACCGCCTTATATTACATTCCTTCGGAATGATGATGGTGAGTTGCATTTCATAGCCACCTATATATCAGTCATTCGGGATTATGAAACAGAAACTCATCATTTTTACGATGTTTAGTCATGAAGACTTAGTATGAAAAGGGCTCAAAACCAAAAAGGGCGACACAATTTCTTGTGCCGCCCTTTTTCTTTACTTATTAAAAAACCGGTTACTTGGTGCCAAGTATAAGTTTGTAGCGTTCTTTGCTGCCATCTGCAGCACTTAACTCTACAATATACATACCGGCGGGCAAGTGTTCGGCATTAAATTGAACGCTGTACACTTCATCGTTGGTTGCTTCGCCTTTGAACAAGGTACCCACTTCTTTTCCATCAAGTGCAAACACTGTCAACTTAGCGTTACCGGTTGCATTAACGGAGAATTCGATAGTGGTTTGATGATCAAATGGATTCGGATAAGCCATTATGGACTGACCGTCAGCCAATTTACCTCTACCTCTGATTTGTTTGGGCACCCAATACCATCCAATGGTTTCCTGTCCATCACAATCGGTAACTGTTACCACATACCATCCTGAAGGCAAGTTGGTTAAGTTGAAACTCGGACCGCCACTGACAGGACCGCCAAACGGGTTAGTCCAGTTAGTAGGACCAGACCATTCGTATTGGTATTGGTTCAGACCGGTACCACAAGGTGTGCCGCCTTCTACATATACCGTAACAGAGCCATTGGCTATATTGCTTGCACTCGAAGCCACAGTGTAGTCATAGATGTCAAGCAATGCAGATGGGTTAACTGTATCCGGAATATTGTCAAACTCTAATGAGGTGTCGGAACAGCCATTGGCATCAGTTACCACTAAATCCCAGGTAGCATTGTCTGCGTAAACCACAGTGATGATAACTCCGGTATTGTTGGCGTTCTGATTAACTGCCCATTGTACGTAACCGCTCAAGCCAGTCCAGTTGTAGTTGTAGGGTTGAGTACCGCCGTAAACTTCCAACATTACCACATTATAGAAGGTAGGTACAATACCATTGCCTTGATACATACTGGTTACAAGCGGTTCGGTCGGGAACGCAGAAGGTATGGCAAACGGAATTCCATTGGTCAGATCGAAACATCCAATACTGGTAGAACCGATATCACTGATATTCATGCCTACTGACGGTGTCGGTACAGGTGGATTAACTCCTCCTTCACTATAACCGTACATGATGTAATTTCCGGCTGCTAAACCTGCGCCAAGTGCTGTAAAGTTGCCGGTGGTATTCATATCAACTATTACACCATTAACATCAGTTACTATGTAAGCATAAGTATAAGGATCGGGTACTGCCGAACATACAGTGGATGAAGTTGGGAAGCCTGTAGCTGAAGCAACAACCGGATCAAACGGACATGCAGCACCCGAAACTGTAAGTGTTCCTGCATCTGCCTGACAACATTTGTTCACCGTAACAGAGAACGTACAACTATTAGCATTTCCGCTTACATCCACAATGGTCCAAACTACGTTGGTTGTACCTATTGGATAGGTGCCATCACCACTATAAAGGAAGCCTGACGGGAATAATGCTGTTACGCCTGCTATATTGGTAAAGCTGTTGGCAATAACAGATATACTACAATTATCTGAGAACGTTGGCAATGGTAAGTTTATAAACTCACCGGTTGCATTGTTGGTACAATCAGAAGTACATACCTCTAACGGCGGCGGACAAGTAATGCTTGGCGGTTGATTATCCGCTACATGAACAATTGTCTGGCAGGTAGAAGTATTTCCGTTTACATCCGTAACCGTCCATATTACAACCGTTGTTCCTTGCGGATAAGTACCCGAAGCGTTTGCGGTTCCGTTAAAGTTATTGACAACAGTTGCTATTCCGCAGTTATCGGTAGTTACCAACGGAGCTATAGTGATATCAGCGCTGCATAAACCTGGTGCAGTAACAGTATAATAATCATAGTATTGATTATACGGGAACGGTAGCGTAGTATCTTCCGGACAGAATACAATTGTTGGAGCTTCAACATCTACAATTGTTACTGTCATGCTGCATGTGCCGGTGTTTCCGTTGATATCCACAATTGACCAAACAACAGTAGTTACACCTACAGGATAAATATCGCTTGCATTATGACCCCAGTTCCAACTATTCATCGGGTCTTGGGTTATTCCGCAGTTATCGGACAAGTTGGTGGGTAATCCAACAGCTGCATAACCATAGCATTGTCCAAAGATACTGGTTGCAGTTACGTTGGCCGGGCAAACAAGAGTTGGTAACTCATTATCCACCACAGTAACCGTAAAGCTGCAAGTGGCAGTATTTCCGGCTGCATCTGTTACCGTATAGATTACAGTTGTAACGCCTTCAGGGAATTCTGTTCCAGGCTGATAGTTGCTGGTCAGTGTCAGATCTGCGGCATTTTGTGCGGCTGTTAATGCTGCCTGAGCAGCTAACAGTGCGTTATATGCATTTGTATATAACGTAAACACAAGATTAAATGCAGCCTGCGCTGAGTTGACATCTGCTTGGGCAAGAGCTACTGCAGCCGCCAGAATTGGGTTGGTCGGGTTGGCTGCGAAGTTCACCTGTGCAGCATTCAACACTGCAATTGCAGCTTGAAGCGTATTCGATGCAGTGAATAATGCGTCCTGAGCAATTTGCCAATCTGCCAAAGCTTGCTGATAAGCATCAATGATTGCCTGATCCACACTTGCACTACAATTATCACTAACAATTGGCGTATCCCAGGTTGCAATTGCAGAGCAGAATAACTGACCCGGAGGACCTACTGCGGTGTTAATCGTAATGTTTGGCGGGCAGAATACGAATATCGGCGCTTGATTATCATTCACTGTTACGGTTATACTGCAGGAATTAGTATTACCACTGGCATCGGTTACCGTCCAGGTTACCAATGAAACACCTCCAGGATAAGTACCACTGGCATTTACTGTACCCGGTGCACCTCCGTTAGGAGCAGCGCCGTTTGGATCAATAGCTACCGGCGGGTTAATCGGATCGCCACCTGTATTGGTAATATGGAAGGCCGTGAAACTAATGCTGAACACACCACAATTGTCGCTGGTAAACGGCGGCGGTGTGGTAATGGTTGCTTCGCAAAGGTTAGGTGCCGTATTGGTAACTACGTTAGATGGGCAGAAGATGCCTGGTATTTGATTATCAATGACGATAACATTGGTAGAACAGGTTGCTGAATTGCCTGCCAGGTCATAAACAGTCCAGGTTATCGTTGTTGTTCCGACCGGATAGACCCCACTGGCAGCACTATTGGGGAATAGCAAGAGCGGGTTAGCGCCAAATCCGATAGGGAATAATACACCTGAATTGATAGTGGTACCGACTCCCGGCGGTACACCACCCGGGAATACGCCTGCTGTATGTACCGCAACAAAGTCCACATGATCAATACCATTACAGTTGTCAGCAACAGTAGGATTGGGTACTGCTACAAATCCCGAGCAAGAAGTCGTATTTACCGGATTAACAACCGGGCAGGAAGTGAAAACAGGATCTACAACATCTGCAACAATGATTTCGATGGTATCCTGAGCAACGCAACCAAATTGGTTGATAATATAGGTAATCGTATGAGTACCTTCACCTGCCACTGCCGGATTAAACAATCCAATCAATGAATTGGTGATACCAACTCCATACCAGAAACCTGTTGCCGGAGAGTTTACAACTGTTACACCGGTATAGGTGATGGTCGAACCATTCAACAATGTAACCATCGTTGCATTAGGATAGGATACCGGTGTGCCGGGTCCGTGACTTCTGATGGTGCCTGCTGCAACAGCTTGTAACGCACCTTCCGTAAAGACACTTGCATTGACATACAAGACCTGAGAGCCTACACTATAGAGTACCGTTGTACCGGCAGGTATAGTAATCGTAGTATTAGGAATGTAAGTCATCACAGTTCCCACAGGATAAGGTATGGAAGTGGTAACAGATGCCTCCAAATCTACAACAGGACCATTCGGGCAGAATGGATCACCCGGATCGAGAATGGTCACATCAAGCAGGTCAATAATCTGAATGAACTCAGTACTTGGAGTTCCGCATCCGTTAGGAATTGGAGTATAAGTAATACCTACCAAACCTTGTCCGTTTTGCGGGATAAATATGTTACCTGCCAACGGAATTTCGGGACTTGTAACTAAAGAATAAGTTCCTCCGCCAATTGTGGTGTAACTTGTCAGGTCAATTGGGCCATCTGTAACGCACCAAGTATCCGGCAAATCAAATCCTGTTTCCGTTGTGTTGGTGATGGTGATTACCGCTAAACTTGGTAATGGGTTACAAGGACCCGGGTTAAATACTCCACCTATTGTTGGTAAACTATACTCTATGGTTATTTCATAAGGAGGCACATCAACAAATGATATTTGATAGTTCAAGACATCATTTGTGATAGTCGGTGCAATAGCTAAATTGTGTGAACTGACAAACCAAGTTCCACCCGGTGTAGTTGTTGGAGTTAGCATTGCGCTCAGGTTGATGGTTCCGGAGGGCGACTGACAAACTTCAATGTCATCAATTTCCGTACTTCTGATAGGCACTACCTCAATAATTTGAGTTAATGACTGTTCACAAGGCACTTCACCGATGGTGTATGTGATCTGATAGTTACCGGGAGGTACAGGAGCACTCTTATCCAAGAAAGTAATTTCTTCAATTCGTGTACGTGGATCTCCGGCTTGAAGTCTCCATACTACTCTTGTAATATCCTCGAAAGATGGCGGGAAGTTAACCAACACCGCACCACCGTTGGGCACCGTTACCGTACCTACAAGTACGTTGCCTGCATCGTATGCCTCAAAGACAGAGCCGCCGTTAGTTCCATTGGTTCCTGCTGTTCCCGCTGTTAATACTACGCTGACCATGTCGAACAAAGCACCACCATTATAAACAAATTCTACTCCTGCAGTACCTACTGTGTTTCCACCATTTGTTGATAACTCAACATCAGTTTGTGCACCGTTTGGAATGAACTGGAAGTAATTGCTCGGAGTACCGGGATCAATAGTACTGATCAACATTCCATCCTCAGTATAAGAGTATATATGGTTTACGTTCAACGGATCATTAGCAATGATAGAGCCGGTTGAGAATTCAACTACATAATATTGAGGATCCTGACCAAACAAACCATCCGGAGTGATACCGGGTCCTGACCAAACACCACCCGGGTTAAGGGCTTCAAGTTGGTAGGGCAATTGGTCCTGACACAATACAATCGGGTTATCCCAATAAGGATCAAGGTCTGCTAAGATTTCAACCCATTCAGTGATAGGCATTCCGCAACCACCGGGGATGGGGGTATAGGTAATACCAACTAAGTAGCTTACTCCGGGTATTGGGGTATAGGTTGTTCCAATCGAAACTTCAGGATCGGTAACTAAAGCATAAGAGCCACCACCGACTGCAGTATAATCGGTCAAATCTATGGGGCCATCTACAGCACACCATACATCCGGTAAGTCAAATCCTGTTTCACTAACTCCATCTATAGTAATGGTAGCAAAAGCATCGGCAGGATTACAAGGCGTACCAATCGGGAAAGGCACATCAAGATCCAATGAATATTGTATCAAGATGGTGTAAGGTTCAACATCTGCAAATGTGATGAAGTAAGTCAACACATTGTTGTTAATAACCGGTGGGATGCTCAATGTAGTACTGACCACTGTCCAGGTTCCATCATCGGGAGTATCCGGTCCAAGCATTGCCATCAAGTTGATGGTACCTGAAGGAGACTCACATACTGTAATATCTTCGATAACATTTACCAATTCTGGATATACAATGATATCGTGTGTTTCAGACTCTTCACAAGGATGGAAGCCTACGGTATAGGTTATTGAGTAAAGACCCGGGATTAACGGATTAAATATGCCGCCCGGAGTTACCCCGGTACCGCTCCATGTTCCACCCGGTGTTCCGGTTATTAAAGTATTCAAGTCAAACGGCAAGTCGGCTTCGCAAATTGGTTCTGGAGTCCAACTTGGGTCAACATCTTCATAGATGGTAATGACTTCTGTAATTGGAATACCACATCCACCTGCTGCGGGTTGATAGTGAACATTTACCACTGCAAAGTTTGCAAATGGATCTAATCCCCAACCGGCAATTGCGCCAATCACCGGAATATTCAACACAGCACCAGGCCCTGAAACTGAGTACGGTAGCGGTGTACTGGTAATACCATTTACACTGACCACTGTCCAAACACCACCACCATTTATGGTATAAGTATTCAGATCTATTTCGCCATCAGCAGCACACCATACATCCGGCAAGTCGAAACCTGTTTCGGTCGCTCCTGTAATTGTGATAACCGCATCATCAAACGTTGTCGCACAAGGAACAGTAGTACTGCTACTGGTTAATGTGTAGCGAATGTTGATGGTATAAGGCGGTGTAGAACCCGGGGTTATAGTATATATCAACAAGTTGCCGGATGGACTGAAACTGATAGTTTCCATTCCGGATTCGCTCAGAATTGACCATGTTCCACCCGGAGTGGTTGTCGGTGTCAATAACGCTGTCAAGTCAACTGTTCCACTTGGTGATTCACAAAGGGTTAAGTCTTCAATTGTAGCGTCAAGTTCAGGATAAACGATAACAGTATATCCATCAGTGTCCCAACAAGTGCCGTTTGTTACTGTATAGGTCAAAATATATGTACCGGGTAATGACGGATTAAATACTGTACCATTCACTGCAGTAACATCAGGACCTAATGATGTCCAGACACCGCCTGTTGTGGTAGTGGCATTGTATAAAATAGTCAGGTCAAATGGTAAATCAGATGAACCCATACAGAAATCTGAATTCTGATTGGTTGCAACCGGATCTAAGGTAGCATCAACAGCTTCATGAATTGTTATCACTTCCGTTTTGGGTACTCCACAACCATCAGGAGCCGGTTGATAGAATATTTCCAAAATAGACAGACCCGGTGTACCAGAACCTGATGGCGGATTTGTATATGCTAATGTGTTTACATCCAAAACCCCACCCGGTATAATAACACCTGTAGATGGTACGCTTGGAATACCATTTTCGCTGATAACATACCAGGTTCCACCACCAGTAGCGGTATAGTTAGCTAAGTTGATGTTGCCATCATTAGCACACCATTCATCCGGCAAGTCAAATCCTGTTTCGGTTGCTCCCGTAATGGTAATGGTAGTCGGAGCGCTTGTTGCTGTTGCACAAGGTGCCGGCATTCCTGAAGCTCCCTCAACTGTATAAGTCAACTGAATGGTATATGGAGGAGTGCCTGCTGATGGTATCGTATAAGTCAATATTCCGTTGTTGATACTTACCACCGTTGCTGTTGTACCGCCGGCAATAACAGTCCATGTGCCACCTGGAGTTGTTGTAGAACCGAACATAGCCACTAAGTTAATAGTGCCGCTCGGGCTTTCACAAACTGTGATAGGATTGATGGTTACATCAATTGCCGGGTAAACAGTTACTACGATGCTTTCGCTGTCGCTGCATACGCCGTTGCTCACACTATATGTTAAGACATAGGTTCCGGGTAAAGACGGGTTAAATGAAGCTCCGCTGACTGCAGTGGCATCTGGTCCGCTAGATGTCCAGGTTCCACCCGGTGTTGTTCCTGCGTTCAGGTAGTTGGTCAAATCAAATGGCAAGTCGCCACTACCTAAACAGAACTCAACGCCCGGACTTGGATCCAAAGTAGCATCTACCTGCTCATATACCCACATAAATTCACTCATAGGACTACCACAGCCACCGGCAGCAGGTTGATAATCTATCTGTACCAAACCTGTGAAATTCGCTGCGGGGGTATAAGTACTGCCGGTTATCGTTCCAGCACCAACGGTTACCAGTGTCCATTCGCCTCCACCCAATGCAGTGTAAGCCAACAAGTCAAAGTCACCTTCAGCACACCATGCATCCGGCAAATCAAAGCCCGTTTCTGTCGCTCCGGTGATGACGATTGTTGCTACCGTTGTTGTCGTGGCACAAGGCGAAGTTGCACTACCGCCCGTCACTGTATATTCCATGGTAATGGTATATGGCGGGGTACCGCTCGGCAGGATGGTATATACCAATTGGGTGCCTGACGGACTTAATGTAGCACTCGCAATGCCCGTGCTGCTTTGGATCGCAAATGTACCTCCGGCAGTGGTTGTCGGAGTAAGCATTGCTTCTAAGTTGATTGTGCCGCTTGGACTTTCACAGACCGTGATGTCTTCTATCGTAGAATCCAACGCCGGGTAAACCGTTACCACAACGCTTTCGCTGTCGCTGCATACACCATTGCTCACACTATAGGTCAATACATATACACCGGGTAAACTCGGATTGAATGTATTTCCGCTAATTGCATTTGCATCCGGTCCGCTTGAACTCCACGTTCCACCAGTCGTTGTGCCGGCTGTATAATAGGTCGTCAGATCAAATGGTAAGTCCGCACTGCCCAAACAGAATTCATCCGGGGTGGCGACCAAAGTAGCATCCACCGGTGCGTAAACAGCCATAAATTCAGTACTCGGGCTACCGCAACCGCCTGCTGCCGGTTGGTAATCTATCTGTACCAAACCTGTGAAGTCAGCTGCAGGGGTATAGATATTGCCTACTATAGAACCGGCACCAACTGTTACCAGCGTCCATTCACCTCCACCTAATGCAGTGTATGCAGCCAGGTTAAAGTTATCTTCTGCACACCATGCATCCGGCAAATCGAAGCCCGTTTCCGTCGCTCCGGTGATGACGATTGTCGCTACTGTCGTTGTCGTGGCACAAGGTACTGTCGCACTGCCGCCTGTTACCGTATATTCCATCGTAATGGTGTACGGAGGCGTGCCGCTCGGCAAGATGGTATATACCAACTGGGTACCTGACGGACTTAAAGTAGCGCTTGCTACTCCTGTGCTGCTTTGAATTGCAAATGTTCCGCCGGATGTAGTTGTCGGAGTAAGCATTGATTCTAAGTTAATCGTGCCGCTCGGACTTTCACAGACTGTAATGTCTTCAATCGTAGAATCCAACGCCGGGTAAACCGTTACCACGATGCTTTCGCTGTCGCTGCATACGCCGTTGCTCACACTGTAAGTCAATACATATACACCGGGTAAACTCGGGTTAAAGGTCGTGCCGCTTACTGCGGTCGCATCCGGTCCGCTTGAAGTCCAGGTGCCGCCCGGTGTTGCTCCAGCGTTCAGGTAGTTGGTCAAATCAAACGGTAAGTCTGCACTGCCTAAACAGAACTCAACTCCCGGACTTGGATCTAAAGTTGCATCCACAGGTGCATAAACTGCCATAAATTCAGTACTCGGGCTGCCGCAACCGCCTGCTGCAGGTTGGTAATCTATCTGTACCAAACCTGTGAAGTCGGCTGCAGGGGTATAGATATTGCCTGCTATTGTGCCGGCACCAACTGTTACCAATGTCCATTCACCTCCGCCTAATGCAGTGTATGCAGCCAGGTTAAAGTTATCTTCTGCACACCATGCATCCGGCAAATCGAAGCCTGTTTCCGTCGCTCCGGTGATAGTAATCAATGCCTGATCGGTGTCTGTATCACATGGTGCAGGAGCTCCAGTAAAACCGGTCAGAGAATAGCTAACATTGATCGTATAAGGTGGTGTAAGCCCTGGAGGTATGGTATAGAACAACACATCATTGCTGATGCTGACGTTGGCGGCTGGTATGGTTGATCCTACTGCCTCATAAGCCCATAATCCACCGGGGGTCGTACCATCTAAGTTAAAGCCTGCAATCGTGTTGGGGATCATCATGGATGACAAGTTCACCATACCGCTCGGGCTTTCACAGATTGTTACATCTTCTATGGTTGCATTGAGCGGTGGATGTACATATACCTGGAATCCATCGCTGTCTGTACATACTCCATTTGTAACTGTGTAAATCAAAGAATACCACCCGGCTACAACAGGAGCAAAGTCTGTGCTTCCCAACGGGAATGGATTTGCACCGTCAGGACCAATGATGGTCCATGTACCACCAACAGTCGTTCCAGGTCCGTATAAGTTGCTCAATTCAAATGGCGTATCGGTAAGCATACACAAATCGGAGGGCACACCTGTCAAAGTTGCATCAACTCCTTCTGATACGGTAATAAACTCGGTCATCGGAACACCGCAACCGCCTTCACCAGGTTGGTATCGTATTTCTAAGGTCGAAGCACCACCTGCATAAGCCAATGTGCCTACGGTTACCACACCGCCGGGTATCACTACGCCGGTTGCAGGTACACTCGGTACACCGTTCTCACTCATTAAGTACCAGGTTCCGCCGCCAACTGCCGTGTAGTTAGACAAATCAATGTCACCACTATCTTCACACCAGGTTGATGGAAGGTCAAAGCCTGTTTCTGTCGCTCCGGTGATAGTAATCAATGCCTGATCGCTATCTGTATCACATGGCGCCGGCGCTCCAAAAAATCCGTTTAAGGTATAGCTTACATTGATAGTATAAGGTGGGGTAAGTCCTGACGGTATCGTAAAGGTCAACACATCATTGCTGATGGTTACATTAGAAGCCGGTATTGTTGAACCTACTGCTTCATAAGCCCATACACCACCCGGAGTTGTTCCGTCTAAGTTAAAGCCTGCTATGGTGTTCGGTATCATCATGGATGACAAGTTCACCATACCGCTTGGGCTTTCACAGATTGTTACATCTTCTATGGTTGCATTTAGCGGTGGATGTACATAAACCTGGAATCCATCGCTGTCAGAACATACTCCGTTTGTAACTGTGTAAATCAATGAGTACCATCCGGCTACAACAGGCGCAAAGCCTGTGCTTCCCAACGGGAATGGATTTGCTCCGTCAGGACCAATGATGGTCCATGTACCACCAACAGTCGTTCCAGGTCCGTATAAGTTGCTCAATTCAAATGGCGTATCGGTAAGCATACACAAATCGGAGGGCACACCTGTCAAAGTTGCATCAACTCCTTCTGATACGGTAATAAACTCGGTCATCGGAACACCGCAACCGCCTTCACCGGGTTGGTATCGTATTTCTAAGGTCGAAGCACCACCTGCATAAGCCAATGTGCCTACGGTTACCACACCGCCGGGTATCACTACGCCGGTTGCAGGTACACTCGGTACACCGTTCTCACTCATTAAGTACCAGGTTCCGCCGCCAACTGCCGTGTAGTTAGACAAATCAATGTCACCACTATCTTCACACCAGGTTGATGGTAGGTCAAAGCCTGTTTCTGTCGCTCCGGTGATAGTAATCAATGCCTGATCGCTATCTGTATCACACGGTGCGGGGGCACCGGGTAAACCGTTTAAAGTATAGCTAACATTGATAGTATAAGGTGGGGTAAGTCCTGACGGTATCGTAAAGGTCAACACATCATTGCTGATGGTTACATTAGAAGCCGGTATTGTTGAACCAACTGCTTCATAAGCCCATACACCACCCGGAGTTGTACCGTCTAAGTTAAACCCTGCTATGGTGTTCGGTATCATCATGGATGACAAGTTCACCGTACCGCTTGGGCTTTCACAGATTGTTACATCTTCTATGGTTGCATTGAGTGGCGGATGTACATATACCTGGAACCCGTCACTGTCCGTGCATACTCCGTTTGTAACTGTGTAAATCAAAGAATACCATCCGGCTACAATTGGTTCGAAGTTTGTGCTTCCCAACGGGAACGGATTTGCTCCGTCAGGACCAATGATTGTCCAGGTTCCGCCTACTGTCGTCGTCGGACCATATAAGGTACTCAGGTCTAACGGGGTATCGGTAAACATACACAAATCATCAGGTACGCCGGTTAACGTTGCATCTACAGGTGCATATACTTGCATGAACTGGGTGCTCGGACTTCCACAACCACCTGCTGCAGGTTGGTAATCTATCTGTACCAAGCCCGTGAAGTCGGCTGCAGGAGTATAGATACTGCCCGTTATCGTTCCGGCTCCAACTGTTACGAGTGTCCATTCACCACCACCCAATGCTGTGTAGGCCGACAAATCAAAGTCGCCTTCTGCACACCAGGCATCCGGTAAATCAAAGCCCGTTTCCGTCGCTCCGGTAATAACGATAGTTGCTTCAGTAAATGTAGTTGCACATGGTGTTGTTGCGCTGCTTCCTGTTACCGTATATCTTACAGTTACTGTGTACGGCGGGGTGCCGCTCGGCAAGATCGTGTAAACCAACTGAGTGCCAGACGGGCTTAACGTTGCACTGGCTATGCCCGTGCTGCTTTCTATCGTAAATGTGCCGCCAACTGTAGTTGTTGGAGTAAGCATTGCTTCTAAGTTAATCGTGCCGCTCGGACTTTCACAAACCGTGATGTCTTCAATCGTAGAATCCAACGCCGGGTAAACCGTTACCACGATGCTTTCGCTGTCGCTGCATACGCCGTTGCTCACACTGTAAGTCAATACATATACACCGGGTAAACTCGGGTTAAAGGTCGTACCGCTTACTGCGGTTGCATCCGGTCCGCTTGATGTCCAGGTGCCGCCTGTCGTCGTGCCGGCGGTATAGTAAGTCGTTAAATCAAAGGGTAAATCTCCACTGCCCAAACAGAACTCATCCGGGGTGGCTACCAAAGTTGCATCCACCGGTGCATAAACTGCCATAAATTCAGTACTCGGACTTCCGCAGCCACCTGCTGCAGGTTGGTAATCCATCTGTACCAAGCCCGTGAAGTCCGCTGCAGGAGTATAGATACTGCCCGTTATCGTTCCGGCTCCAACTGTTACGAGTGTCCATTCACCACCACCCAATGCTGTGTAGGCCGACAAATCAAAGTCGCCTTCTGCACACCATGCATCCGGCAAATCAAAGCCCGTTTCCGTCGCTCCGGTGATGACAATGGTTGCAACAGTTGTTGTCGTCGCACAGGGTGCTGTCGCGCTTCCACCTGTTACCGTATATTCTACCTCAATTGTATATGGCGGTGTTCCACTCGGTAATATCGTATATACCAACTGGGTGCCTGACGGGCTTAAAGTCGCACTCGCTACTCCCGTTAGTGTTCCTATGCTAAACGTTCCGCCTCCTGTCGTGGATGGGGTCATCATTGCACTCAGGTTGATCGTGCCGCTCGGACTTTCACAGACCGTGATGTCTTCAATCGTAGAATCCAACGCCGGGTAAACCGTTACCACGATGCTTTCACTGTCGCTGCATACGCCGTTGCTCACACTGTAAGTCAATACATATACACCGGGTAAACTCGGGTTAAAGGTCGTACCACTTACTGCGGTTGCATCCGGTCCGCTTGATGTCCAGGTGCCGCCTGTCGTCGTGCCGGCGGTATAATAAGTCGTTAAATCAAAGGGTAAATCTCCACTGCCCAAACAGAACTCATCCGGGGTGGCTACCAAAGTTGCATCCACCGGTGCATAAACTGCCATAAATTCAGTACTCGGACTTCCGCAGCCACCTGCTGCCGGTTGGTAATCTATCTGTACCAAACCTGTGAAGTCGGCTGCAGGGGTATAAGTACTGCCTGCTATTGTTCCGGCTCCTACGGTTATCAAAGTCCATTCACCACCGCCTACTGCTGTGTATGCCGACAAGTCAAAGTCGCCTTCTGCACACCATGCATCCGGCAGGTCATAGCCTGTTTCCGTTGCTCCGGTGATGACGATGGTTGCAACAGTTGTCGTTGTTGCACAAGGCACTGTCGCACTGCCGCCTGTTACCGTATATTCTACCTCAATTGTGTAGGGCGGTGTTCCACTCGGTAATATCGTATATACCAACTGGGTGCCTGACGGACTTAAAGTCGCACTCGCTACTCCCGTTAGTGTTCCTATGCTAAACGTTCCGCCTCCTGTCGTGGATGGGGTCATCATTGCACTCAGGTTGATCGTGCCGCTCGGACTTTCACAGACCGTGATGTCTTCAATCGTAGAATCCAACGCCGGGTAAACCGTTACCACGATGCTTTCACTGTCGCTGCATACGCCGTTGCTCACACTGTAAGTCAATACATATACACCGGGTAAACTCGGGTTAAAGGTCGTGCCGCTTACTGCAGTCGCATCCGGTCCGCTTGAGGTCCAGGTGCCGCCCGGTGTTGCTCCTGCGTTCAGGTAGTTGGTCAAATCAAACGGTAAGTCCGCGCTGCCTAAACAGAACTCAACTCCCGGACTGGGATCTAAGGTTGCATCCACAGGTGCATATACCCACATAAATTCAGTACTCGGGCTTCCGCAGCCACCTGCTGCCGGTTGGTAATCTATCTGTACCAAACCTGTGAAGTCGGCTGCAGGGGTATAGATACTGCCTGCTATTGTTCCGGCTCCTACGGTTATCAGTGTCCATTCACCACCGCCTACTGCTGTGTATGCCGACAAGTCAAAGTCGCCTTCTGCACACCATGCATCCGGCAGGTCATAGCCTGTTTCCGTTGCTCCGGTGATGACAATCGTTGCTACTGTTGTCGTTGTTGCACAAGGCACTGTCGCACTGCCGCCTGTTACCGTATATTCTACCTCAATTGTGTAGGGCGGTGTTCCACTCGGTAATATCGTATATACCAACTGGGTGCCTGACGGACTTAAAGTCGCACTCGCTACTCCCGTTAGTGTTCCTATGCTAAACGTTCCGCCTCCTGTCGTGGATGGGGTCATCATTGCACTCAGGTTGATCGTGCCGCTCGGACTTTCACAGACCGTGATGTCTTCAATCGTAGAATCCAACGCCGGGTAAACCGTTACCACGATGCTTTCACTGTCGCTGCATACGCCGTTGCTCACACTGTAAGTCAATACATATACACCGGGTAAACTCGGGTTAAAGGTCGTGCCGCTTACTGCGGTCGCATCCGGTCCGCTTGAGGTCCAGGTGCCGCCCGGTGTTGCTCCTGCGTTCGTGTAATTATTCAAATCAAATGGTAAGTCTGCACTGCCTAAACAGAACTCAACTCCCGGACTAGGATCTAAGGTTGCATCCACAGGTGCATATACCCACATAAATTCAGTACTCGGGCTACCGCAGCCACCTGCTGCCGGTTGGTAATCTATCTGTACCAAACCTGTGAAGTCGGCTGCAGGGGTATAGATACTGCCTGCTATTGTTCCGGCTCCTACGGTTATCAAAGTCCATTCACCACCGCCTACTGCTGTGTAGGCCGACAAGTCAAAGTCGCCTTCAGCACACCATGCATCCGGCAGGTCATAGCCTGTTTCCGTTGCTCCGGTGATGACGATCATGGCTACTGTTGTCGTTGTTGCACAAGGCACTGTCGCACTGCCGCCTGTTACGGTATATTCTACCTCAATTGTGTAGGGCGGTGTTCCACTCGGTAATATCGTATATACCAACTGGGTGCCTGACGGGCTTAAGGTCGCACTCGCTACTCCCGTTAGTGTTCCTATGCTAAACGTTCCGCCTCCTGTCGTGGATGGGGTCATCATTGCACTCAGGTTGATCGTGCCGCTCGGACTTTCACAAACTGTTACATCTTCTATGGTAGAATCCAATGCCGGGTAAACTGTTACCACGATGCTTTCGCTGTCGCTGCATACGCCATTGCTCACACTGTAAGTCAATACATATACACCGGGTAAACTCGGGTTAAAGGTCGTGCCGCTTACTGCGGTTGCATCCGGTCCGCTTGAAGTCCAGATGCCGCCCGGTGTTGCTCCTGCGTTCAGGTAGTTGGTCAAATCAAATGGTAAGTCTGCACTGCCTAAACAGAACTCAACTCCCGGACTAGGATCTAAGGTTGCATCCACAGGTGCATAAACTGCCATAAATTCAGTACTCGGGCTACCGCAGCCACCTGCTGCAGGTTGGTAATCTATCTGTACCAAACCTGTGAAGTCGGCTGCAGGGGTATAGATACTGCCTGCTATTGTTCCGGCTCCTACGGTTATCAAAGTCCATTCACCACCGCCTACTGCTGTGTATGCCGACAAGTCAAAGTCGCCTTCGGCACACCATGCATCCGGCAGGTCATAGCCTGTTTCCGTTGCTCCGGTGATGACAATCGTTGCTACTGTTGTTGTTGTTGCACAAGGCACTGTCGCACTGCCGCCTGTTACGGTATATTCTACCTCAATTGTGTAGGGCGGTGTTCCACTCGGTAATATCGTATATACCAACTGGGTGCCTGACGGGCTTAAGGTCGCACTCGCTACTCCCGTTAGTGTTCCTATGCTAAACGTTCCGCCTGTTGTCGTTGATGGGGTCATCATCGCAGTCAAGTTGATCGTGCCGCTCGGACTTTCACAGACTGTGATGTCTTCGATCGTAGAATCCAACGCCGGGTAAACCGTTACCACGATGCTCTCGCTGTCGCTGCATACGCCATTGCTCACACTGTAAGTCAATACATATACACCGGGTAAACTCGGGTTAAAGGTCGTGCCGCTTACTGCAGTCGCATCCGGTCCGCTTGATGTCCAGGTGCCGCCCGGTGTTGCTCCTGCGTTCAGGTAGTTGGTCAAATCAAACGGTAAGTCTGCACTGCCTAAACAGAACTCAACTCCCGGACTGGGATCTAAGGTTGCATCCACAGGTGCATATACCCACATAAATTCAGTACTCGGGCTTCCGCAGCCACCTGCTGCCGGTTGGTAATCTATCTGTACCAAACCTGTGAAGTCGGCTGCAGGGGTATAGATACTGCCTGCTATTGTTCCGGCTCCTACGGTTATCAAAGTCCATTCACCACCGCCTACTGCTGTGTATGCCGACAAGTCAAAGTCGCCTTCTGCACACCATGCATCCGGCAGGTCATAGCCTGTTTCCGTTGCTCCGGTGATGACAATCGTTGCTACTGTTGTCGTTGTTGCACAAGGCACTGTCGCACTGCCGCCTGTTACCGTATATTCTACCTCAATTGTGTAGGGCGGTGTTCCACTCGGTAATATCGTATATACCAACTGGGTGCCTGACGGGCTTAAGGTCGCACTCGCTACTCCCGTTAGTGTTCCTATGCTAAACGTTCCGCCTGTTGTCGTTGATGGGGTCATCATCGCAGTCAAGTTGATCGTGCCGCTCGGACTTTCACAGACTGTGATGTCTTCGATCGTAGAATCCAACGCCGGGTAAACCGTTACCACGATGCTCTCGCTGTCGCTGCATACGCCATTGCTCACACTGTAAGTCAATACATATACACCGGGTAAACTCGGGTTAAAGGTCGTACCGCTTACTGCATTAGCATCCGGTCCGCTTGAGGTCCAGGTGCCGCCTGTCGTCGTGCCGGCGGTATAATAGGTCGTTAAATCAAAGGGTAAATCTCCACTGCCCAAACAGAACTCATCCGGGGTGGCTACCAAAGTTGCATCCACAGGTGCGTAAACTGCCATAAATTCAGTACTCGGGCTGCCGCAGCCACCTGCTGCAGGTTGGTAATCTATCTGTACCAAACCTGTGAAGTCGGCTGCAGGGGTATAGATACTGCCTGCTATTGTTCCGGCTCCTACGGTTATCAAAGTCCATTCACCACCGCCTACTGCTGTGTAGGCCGACAAGTCAAAGTCGCCTTCGGCACACCATGCATCCGGCAGGTCATAGCCTGTTTCCGTTGCTCCGGTGATGACGATGGTTGCAACAGTTGTCGTTGTTGCACAAGGCACTGTCGCACTGCCGCCTGTTACGGTATATTCTACCTCAATTGTGTAGGGCGGTGTTCCACTCGGTAATATCGTATATACCAACTGGGTGCCTGACGGGCTTAAGGTCGCACTCGCTACTCCCGTTAGTGTTCCTATGCTAAACGTTCCGCCTGTTGTCGTTGATGGGGTCATCATCGCAGTCAAGTTGATCGTGCGCTCGGACTTTCACAGACTGTGATGTCTTCGATCGTAGGATCCAACGCCGGGTAAACCGTTACCACGATGCTCTCGCTGTCGCTGCATACGCCATTGCTCACACTGTAAGTCAATACATATACACCGGGTAAACTCGGGTTAAAGGTCGTACCGCTTACTGCATTAGCATCCGGTCCGCTTGAGGTCCAGGTGCCGCCTGTCGTCGTGCCGGCGGTATAATAGGTCGTTAAATCAAAGGGTAAATCTCCACTGCCCAAACAGAACTCATCCGGGGTGGCTACCAAAGTTGCATCCACAGGTGCGTAAACTGCCATAAATTCAGTACTCGGGCTGCAGCAGCCACCTCGCCGCAGGTTGGTAATCTATCTGTACCAAACCTGTGAAGTCGGCTGCAGGGGTATAGATACTGCCTGCTATTGTTCCGGCTCCTACGGTTATCAAAGTCCATTCACCACCGCCTACTGCTGTGTAGGCCGACAAGTCAAAGTCGCCTTCGGCACACCATGCATCCGGCAGGTCATAGCCTGTTTCCGTTGCTCCGGTGATGACGATGGTTGCAACAGTTGTCGTTGTTGCACAAGGCACTGTCGCACTGCCGCCTGTTACCGTATATTCTACCTCAATTGTGTAGGGCGGTGTTCCACTCGGTAATATCGTATATACCAACTGGGTGCCTGACGGACTTAAAGTCGCACTCGCTACTCCCGTTAGTGTTCCTATGCTAAACGTTCCGCCTCCTGTCGTGGATGGGGTCATCATTGCACTCAGGTTGATCGTGCCGCTCGGACTTTCACAGACCGTGATGTCTTCAATCGTAGAATCCAACGCCGGGTAAACCGTTACCACGATGCTTTCACTGTCGCTGCATACGCCGTTGCTCACACTGTAAGTCAATACATATACACCGGGTAAACTCGGGTTAAAGGTCGTGCCGCTTACTGCGGTTGCATCCGGTCCGCTTGAGGTCCAGGTGCCGCCCGGTGTTGCTCCTGCGTTCGTGTAATTATTCAAATCAAACGGTAAGTCTGCACTGCCTAAACAGAACTCAACTCCCGGACTGGAATCTAAGGTTGCATCCACAGGTGCATATACCCACATAAATTCAGTACTCGGGCTACCGCAGCCACCTGCCGCAGGTTGGTAATCTATCTGTACCAAACCTGTGAAGTCGGCTGCAGGGGTATAGATACTGCCTGCTATTGTTCCGGCTCCTACGGTTATCAGTGTCCATTCACCACCGCCTACTGCTGTGTATGCCGACAAGTCAAAGTCGCCTTCGGCACACCATGCATCCGGCAGGTCATAGCCTGTTTCCGTTGCTCCGGTGATGACAATCGTTGCTACTGTTGTTGTTGTTGCACAAGGCACTGTCGCACTGCCGCCTGTTACTGTATATTCTACCTCAATTGTGTAGGGCGGTGTTCCACTCGGTAATATCGTATATACCAACTGGGCGCCCGACGGACTTAAGGTCGCACTCGCTACTCCCGTTAGTGTTCCTATGCTAAACGTTCCGCCTCCTGTCGTGGATGGGGTCATCATTGCACTCAGGTTGATCGTGCCGCTCGGACTTTCACAGACCGTGATGTCTTCGATCGTAGAATCCAACGCCGGGTAAACCGTTACCACGATGCTTTCGCTGTCGCTGCATACGCCGTTGCTCACACTGTAAGTCAATACATATACACCGGGTAAACTCGGGTTAAAGGTCGTGCCGCTTACTGCGGTAGCATCCGGTCCGCTTGATGTCCAGGTGCCGCCCGGTGTTGCTCCTGCGTTCGTGTAATTATTCAAATCAAACGGTAAGTCTGCACTGCCTAAACAGAACTCAACTCCCGGACTTGGATCTAAGGTTGCATCCACAGGTGCATATACCCACATAAATTCAGTACTCGGGCTACCGCAGCCACCTGCCGCAGGTTGGTAATCTATCTGTACCAAACCTGTGAAGTCGGCTGCAGGGGTATAGATACTGCCTGCTATTGTTCCGGCTCCTACGGTTATCAAAGTCCATTCACCACCGCCTACTGCTGTGTATGCCGACAAGTCAAAGTCGCCTTCTGCACACCATGCATCCGGCAGGTCATAGCCTGTTTCCGTTGCTCCGGTGATGACGATGGTTGCAACAGTTGTCGTTGTTGCACAAGGCACTGTCGCACTGCCGCCTGTTACGGTATATTCTACCTCAATTGTGTAGGGCGGTGTTCCACTCGGTAATATCGTATATACCAACTGGGTGCCTGACGGACTTAAAGTCGCACTCGCTACTCCCGTTAGTGTTCCTATGCTAAACGTTCCGCCTCCTGTCGTGGATGGGGGTCATCATCGCACTCAGGTTGATCGTGCCGCTCGGACTTTCACAGACCGTGATGTCTTCAATCGTAAGATCCAACGCCGGGTAAACCGTTACCACGATGCTTTCACTGTCGCTGCATACGCCGTTGCTCACACTGTAAGTCAATACATATACACCGGGTAAACTCGGGTTAAAGGTCGTGCCGCTTACTGCGGTAGCATCCGGTCCGCTTGATGTCCAGGTGCCGCCCGGTGTTGCTCCTGCGTTCGTGTAATTATTCAAATCAAACGGTAAGTCTGCACTGCCTAAACAGAACTCAACTCCCGGACTGGAATCTAAGGTTGCATCCACAGGTGCATATACCCACATAAATTCAGTACTCGGGCTACCGCAGCCACCTGCCGCAGGTTGGTAATCTATCTGTACCAAACCTGTGAAGTCGGCTGCAGGGGTATAGATACTGCCTGCTATTGTTCCGGCTCCTACGGTTATCAGTGTCCATTCACCACCGCCTACTGCTGTGTATGCCGACAAGTCAAAGTCGCCTTCGGCACACCATGCATCCGGCAGGTCATAGCCTGTTTCCGTTGCTCCGGTGATGACAATCGTTGCTACTGTTGTTGTTGTTGCACAAGGCACTGTCGCACTGCCGCCTGTTACTGTATATTCTACCTCAATTGTGTAGGGCGGTGTTCCACTCGGTAATATCGTATATACCAACTGGGCGCCTGACGGACTTAAGGTCGCACTCGCTACTCCCGTTAGTGTTCCTATGCTAAACGTTCCGCCTCCTGTCGTGGATGGGGTCATCATTGCACTCAGGTTGATCGTGCCGCTCGGACTTTCACAGACCATGATGTCTTCAATCGTAGAATCCAACGCCGGGTAAACCGTTACCACGATGCTTTCGCTGTCGCTGCATACGCCGTTGCTCACACTGTAAGTCAATACATATACACCGGGTAAACTCGGGTTAAAGGTCGTGCCGCTTACTGCGGTAGCATCCGGTCCGCTTGATGTCCACGTTCCGCCCGGTGTTGCTCCTGCGTTCGTGTAATTATTCAAATCAAACGGTAAGTCCGCGCTGCCTAAACAAAACTCAACTCCCGGACTGGGATCTAAGGTTGCATCCACAGGTGCATATACCCACATAAATTCAGTACTCGGGCTACCGCAGCCACCTGCTGCCGGTTGGTAATCAATTTGCACCAATCCGCTGAAGTTTGGAGCGGGGGTATAAATATTTCCTAAAATAGTTCCTGCTGTTCCATCTACCAAACTCCACTCACCACCACCAAGAGCTGTATAATCTTCCAAATCAAAGGTGCCTTCGGCACACCATGCATCGGGCAAATCAAAGCCTGTTTCCGTCGCTCCGGTAATGACGATGGTTGCAACAGTTGTTGTTGTTGCACAAGGCACTGTCGCACTGCCGCCTGTTACTGTATATTCTACCTCAATTGTGTAGGGCGGTGTTCCACTCGGTAATATCGTATATACCAACTGGGTGCCTGACGGACTTAAAGTCGCACTCGCTACTCCCGTTAGTGTTCCTATGCTAAACGTTCCGCCTCCTGTCGTGGATGGGGTCATCATCGCACTCAGGTTGATCGTGCCGCTCGGACTTTCACAGACTGTGATGTCTTCAATCGTAGAATCCAATGCCGGGTAAACCGTTACCACGATGCTTTCACTGTCGCTGCATACGCCGTTGCTCACACTGTAAGTCAATACATATACACCGGGTAAACTCGGGTTAAAGGTTGTACCGCTTACTGCAGTCGCATCCGGTCCGCTTGATGTCCACGTTCCGCCCGGTGTTGCTCCTGCGTTCGTGTAATTATTCAAATCAAACGGTAAGTCCGCACTTCCAAGACAGAATTCAACTCCCGGACTTGGATCTAAGGTTGCATCCACAGGTGCATATACCCACATAAATTCAGTCGACGGGCTTCCGCATCCACCGGCAACCGGTTGGTAATCAACTTGCACCAATCCGCTGAAGTTTGGAGCGGGGGTATAAATATTTCCTAAAATAGTTCCTGCTGTTCCATCTACCAAACTCCACTCACCACCACCAAGAGCTGTATAATCTTCCAAATCAAAGGTGCCTTCGGCACACCATGCATCCGGCAAATCAAAGCCAGTTTCCGTCGCTCCGGTAATGACGATGGTTGCAACAGTTGTCGTTGTTGCACAAGGCACTGTCGCACTGCCGCCTGTTACTGTATATTCTACCTCAATTGTGTAGGGCGGTGTTCCACTCGGTAATATCGTATATACCAACTGGGTGCCTGACGGACTTAAAGTCGCACTCGCTACTCCCGTTAGTGTTCCTATGCTAAACGTTCCGCCTCCTGTCGTGGATGGGGTCATCATTGCACTCAGGTTGATCGTGCCGCTCGGACTTTCACAGACTGTAATGTCTTCAATCGTAGAATCCAACGCCGGATAAACCGTTACCACGATGCTTTCGCTGTCGCTGCATACGCCGTTGCTTACACTATAAGTCAATACATATACACCGGGTAAACTCGGGTTAAAGGTCGTACCGCTTACTGCGGTTGCATCCGGTCCGCTTGAGGTCCAAGTGCCACCCGGTGTTGCTCCTGCGTTCGTGTAATTATTCAAATCAAATGGTAAATCCGCACTTCCAAGACAGAATTCAACTCCCGGACTGGAATCTAAGATTGCATCCACAGGTGCATATACCCACATAAATTCAGTACTCGGGCTGCCGCAGCCACCTGCCGCAGGTTGGTAATCTATCTGTACCAAACCTGTGAAGTCGGCTGCAGGAGTATAGATATTTAGTACTATTGTTCCGGCTGCTCCGTCAATCAAAGTCCATTCACCACCGCCTACTGCTGTGTATGCCGACAAGTCAAAGTCGCCTTCGGCACACCATGCATCCGGCAAATCAAAGCCTGTTTCCGTCGCTCCGGTAATGACGATGGTTGCTACTGTTGTGGTCGTTGCACAAGGAACAGTTGCGCTGCCACCGGTTACTGTATATTCTACATCAATGGTATAAGGTGGGATTCCGCTTGGAAGGATGGTATAAACCAATTGAGTGCCTGACGGGCTTAGGTCTGCACTGGCAACTCCGTTGAAGCCTATGACGGCAAATGTTCCACCGGCAGTAGTAGTAGGAGTCATCATAGCAGTCAGATTGATTGTGCCGCTCGGACTTTCGCAAACCGTGATGTCTTCGATTGTAGAATCCAATGCCGGGTAAACCGTTACTACTACACTTTCACTGTCGTTACATACGCCGTTGCTCACGCTATAAATCAATACATAAGTTCCGGGCAATATCGGGTTGAAACTGGTACCACTTACTGCATTAGCATCCGGTCCGCTTGATGTCCACGTACCTCCGGGCGTTGTACCGCCTGTGTAATAATCTGTCAGGTTAAACGGTAAGTCGGCACTGCCAAGACAGAATTCATTAGGATTAGCTACCAAAGTTGCATCAACCGGTGAATACAGCCAAATAAATTCGGAAGAAGGACTTCCACAACCTCCATCTACGGGTTGATAATCTATTTGAACAATACCGTCAAAGGTTGTTGAAGGGGTAAATATGCTTCCTGCTATTGTTCCTGCGCTTCCGGTTGCTAAAGTCCATTCGCCACCGCCAACTGCAGTATATAAATCAAGGTTTAATTCTTCATCTGCACACCAAGCATCAGGAAGGTCAAATCCTGTTTCGGTAGCTCCGGTGATGATGATGGTTGCTACTGTAGTTGTTGTTGCGCAAGGAATTGTCAAACTGCCTCCTGTTACTGTATATTCTACATCAATAGTATAAGGTGGTGTGCCGCTCGGCAATATGGTATAAACCAATTGAGTACCTGACGGGCTTAAGGTTGCACTTGCAACTCCTGTAAAGCCTTGTACTGTAAAGGTTCCACCGGTTGTGGTGGCAGGAGTCAACATAGCTGCCAGGTTAACTGTTCCACTCGGACTTTCGCAAATAGTAATATCTTCTATTGTTGAATCTAATGCCGGATAAACCGTTACCACGATGTTCTCGCTGTCGCTGCATACACCATTGCTAACCGTATAGGTCAACACATACGTGCCGGGCAATGAAGGATCGAAAGTTGTTCCGCTAACTGCTGTTGCATCAGGACCGTTTGATGTCCAAGTACCGCCAACAGTTGTCGTGCCGCCATTATAATAAGTTGTCAAATCAATAGTACTTCCTAAACACAACTCATCTGTTGCTGCATTTAAGGTAGCATCAACTCCTTCAGATACGGTAATGAACTCGGTCATCGGTACACCGCATCCACCTTCACCGGGTTGATAACGAATTTCTAAGGTCGAAGCACCACCCACATAAGCCAATGTACCAACACTTACCACGCCGCCGGGTATCACTACGCCGGTAGGAGGTACGCTCGGTACTCCATTTTGACTCATCAAGTACCAGGTTCCTCCGCCTACTGCTGTAAAGTTTGCCAGTGTAATATCTCCATTGTCTTCACACCAGGTTGAGGGTAAGTCAAAGCCCGTTTCAGTTGCTCCGCTTATCGTTATCGTTGTCGGTGCGCTTGTTACTGTTGCACAAGGTGCCGGCAATAAGGCTACTCCATCAACTGTATAAGTCAACTGAATGGTATAAGGTGAAGTTCCTGCTGAAGGTATGGTATAGGTCAATACGTTATTGCTGATACCGATTACAGTTGCTGTCGTACCGCCTCCAATTACTGTCCATGTACCTCCTGTGGTTGTAGTCGCTCCAAACATAGCTACCAGATTGATGGTACCGCTCGGACTTTCACAAACCAATATCGGGTTAATTGTGGCATCCAATGCCGGATAAACTGTAATTACGATATTGTCGCTGTCATTGCATAAGCCATTGCTCACACTGTAAGTCAACACATACGTGCCGGGCAATGAAGGATCGAAAGTCGTTCCGCTAACTGCTGTTGCGTCAGGACCGCTTGATGTCCATACACCACTCGGATCTGTTCCAACTGAATAATAGGTTGTCAGGTCTATGGTACTGCCTAAGCACAACTCATCAGTTGCCGCATTTAAATCAGCAGAAACCGGAGCATATACAGCCATGTATTCAGTTTTAGGAACACCACATCCACCCGGAGCTGGTTGATATTGAATTTCAACTAACCCGCTTATGCCCGGATCCGGGGTATAAATATTTCCTAAAATTGTGCCAGGTCCACTTATAAGTGTCCATAAACCACCACCAACAGCAGTAAAGGCACTCAAGTCAAATAATCCATCTGCACACCATGCGTCCGGTAGGTCAAAGCCTGTTTCAAGAGCGCCCTGAATAAAGATGGTTGCATCCCCAGTTTCGATATCACAACCTGCCGGAGCAGCAGGATTGGTAACCGTATAGTTTATTTCTATGGTATAGGGAGAGGTATTACCGGGTATTACTAAGTATTCCAACTGATTGAGTGAAGGACTTAAGTTTGCAGTTACGCCTGCTGTTGCACCTATCGTAAAGGTTCCGCCCGGTGTAGTTGAAGGATCCAACATACTTAACAAGTTGACGGTTCCGCTTGGGCTTTCGCAAACTGTCACATCAGTAATTGCAACTGTTAAAGCAGGATAGACTGTTACGGTAATTGATCCGTTTGCGTTACACAAACCATTGGATACACTATAAGTCAAGACATAAGTACCCGGTAATGTCGGATTAAAACTTGAACCGCTTAGCGCAGTTGGATCCGGACCTACTGATGTCCATGTTCCTCCAAGAGTTGTCGGAGGAAACAGATAGTTATCAACATCAAAGGGCAAATCAGGTACACCTATGCAGAAGTCAATTCCGGGAGATGGGTCAATAGTTACTGAAACAGGATCAAACACTTCCATAGTTTCAGTAGTAGGAGTACCACAACCACCTGCGGATGGTTGATATTCAATTTGAATTAATCCGTTGAAACCTAAATCAGGGGTATATATATTACCTGCTATGCTTCCACCTCCGGAAACCAATGTCCATTCACCGCCAAGAAGTGCCGTATAACTGCTTAAATCAAAAGTTCCTTCGGCACACCATTGATCGGGAAGATCGAACCCTGTTCCTGATGAACCGGTAATGATAACAAGCGCTGTACCGGTTGCGGCATCACAAGCTCCGGGTGCTGCAGGATTGGCTACATCATAAGTTATTTCTATTGAGTAGGGCGGTGTTGCCGTAGGCTCAATTGTATAAACCAATTGTGTTTCTGAAGGACTAAGTGTAGCACTTGATACTCCTGTCAAAGTACCGACCGTAAATGTTCCGCCTTCTGTTGTGCCGGGTTCTAACATAGCCAACAGATTGATGGTTCCGCTCGGGCTTTCACAAATAGTTATAGTACCGATATTGACTACCAATTCAGGATGAACTGTAACTGTAACACTTGCAGTTGCTTCACACAATTCATTGCTGACACTGTAAGTAAATACATAGGTACCGGCCAGTGAAGGATCGAAGATGGATCCGGTTAGAGATGCTGCATCCGGGCCGGAAACCGTCCATGTTCCTCCGAGTGTGGTTGGTGCGTTTAAATAGTTGTCAATATCATAAGGAAGAGGTGCGCCACCTAAACAAAAATCAGTTACCGGTGAAGGATCTAATGTAATGTTTACCGGTTCATAAACTGTAATAAACTGAGTTTCGGTGGTAACCGAACAGGTAGATGTTGACGGAAGTGTGTAGGATATTTCCAATAAAGCAGCTCCTCCAATATAGTTTACCGTGCTTAAATCAAGAATGCCTATATTGCCTGAAACACCACCGTCAATTGTACCTCCTGCAATACCAATATTTTCAATTGTCCAGGTACCACCTGTAAATACTGTATAATCATCGAGATTAATAGTTGCGGGGTCTGCACAAACCAGGTTGGGGGCATCAAAACCAATTTGACAGGCATCACAAGCCGGAATTAGAACATTCACCGGATTGATACTCACTGCACAGGGACTGTCAGCTCCATTGGTGACCTGAACGTCTACACTTGTTGCCAAATCGCCGGGATTGGCTGTATATGCGTTGGGATAGACAAAGAAGCCCGGGCAGGAGGGTACAAGTTGGTAGGTACATGACAAACCATCGGTTGTTGGAACGGCATTTACCGTAATGGTAGCCGGATCCGGATATATTGTAACTGAAGTCATAGCTTTGGGTCTGCAGTCGGCTGTAAGTCCTGCTGCAATTGCATCGGCATCTGTTACAAAAGCATAAATAATGTAAGTTGTTGGTCCGCAAGTTCCGGGAGGCGGTGTTGGCATAGCAATATTATCCAATGATGCCTGATAAGAGCCTGCAACCAAACTTACGGGATTAATTCCCAAAACTGTCAAAGTGCCGGGTAATTCATTCGGATTGTTAATCAGGCTTGAACTGTATCCAAAAACCAGATCCACTCCGTTTAGTTCCGCATCAACTAATGCCAGGAAGCTGAATTGTGCGTTTCCGTCACCACAGGCAATTGGCAGATTAGTTTGCAAGTCATCAATATCAGGACAATTTTGGTCGCAAGCCGGAATTGCAACGTCTGTAACTACTTCAGGCGCACAGGGGTTTCCTGTACCGCCACTTACTGTAACTGTAATATTTGTGGCAGGATCACCGGGAGAGGCAACGTAAGTAGCAGGAGATACTATAAAATTAGGACAACTACTTGTAATAGTAGTAATACACTCGTTTGTTGTAGTAGTCAAAATGGCATCTGTTGGATCAGGGTAAACCGTTATTGTTCTGATTGCAAAAGGTTCACATGCTGCATCCATTCCTATTACTGAAGTTGGATCGTTCAGATATGCGTAAATGGTGAATTGTACCGGGTCACAATCAGGGGTAGCTCCTAAATCTGAATTGCTGAAGGTGAAAGATGCCTGAACAGTACTGGATACCACAACTGCTCCTGAAAATCCAAGGCTAATTCCCGGAGGAGAAGCGTAAGGATTATCAGCGCCAAGTTCGCTCAAGGTTGCGCCAAAGTTTACTTGTGCACCTGCAAAAACGGGATCTGCAAAAACGGTTACTGTTGTGCTGTTTGAACTATCTTCACAGAGGTTGTTTGCAGTAGCTGTTAAGATGTTAAACTGCGGGCAGGTGCAACTTTCAATAGCAATAATTTCGGTATGAGATGTGCCAAAGCAAGCTGCTTGAGTGCCATCTATCACCCAGGTTACAGCATATAAACCGGGAGTTTCAGTTCCTGTATTCCATGTTGCAGTTGGTGAAAACTGACCGACAAAAGAGGTTCCGGTATAAGGTGTTCCATCTGCATTCTGAATATGCCAGGTACCATTAGGTGTTGTTCCGATAGTACCTACAATATTTTCGGGTATAAAATAGTCATTGAGCGTAATGCTTCCTTGAGAGGTACATAGCGATGATGGTCCATCCCATTCAGGATTTACAACATGAACGGTAATATCTCCAACGGCAGTTGCATCTTCGCAAGCTCCGCCGGCACCATCTATACCAACAGTATAGCTAATCACAAATGTATAATTAAGCTCAGCACCACCATCAACGATACGATAATTTAACACATCGTCTTCAATAACCGCCACTGATCCAATAGGCAAAATTCCTAATGTCCATGTTCCCCCGGGAGTTCCTCCTCCAAGCAAAACCGATAAATCGAATTGTTCAAAATCAGCAAAGCTTGCCAAATCAGAAGGATTGATACAAATGTTTTGGCTATCTAATACAGGAGGTAACACAACAGTAGGCACAACCTGAATCATCATAGTCTGACATTCCTGACATGCCTGATTGTTTACACAATAAGTAACCGGATAATTACCGGTAGTTGGTACAGTTAAAGTGTTACCAACTACTCCCGGACCGCTCCATGTTCCACCGGGAGTTGATCCTCCCTGTAATGTTGTCAAATCATAAGGTAACTGGTCAATACAAACCTGAATGGTAGCAGAAGGTAACGATACGATACCGCTTCCTTCTAAAATTGTGATGGTTTCAGTAATGCTGTTCACACAATCATTGGGAGGTGTGCCAACTGATTCTGTATAAGTAACTGTATATATACCGGGTCCGGTGGCAGAAAGGTCAAATTCAGTATCGCCTGCAGTTAACACTGCCGTAGAAGTAAACGAACCTGTTGCTCCTGCAATTGGCTGCAAGTAATCAGCCAAAACTAAATTTGGATCACCGGAACAAGCGACATCCGGAAGATCAAAGTTTCTGGTATCGGGAGTTCGGTTAAGTGTAATCTCCACATCATCTTCTCCATAGCAATCACCGTCTGCAGGGTCTGTAGTGCCATTAGCTGGGTCTCCTACCGAATAACGAACAGTAATTACAGATACGGGATCTATTAGGTCAACATCATAGCTCAGTACATCACCGCTAACTGCCGTTCCTGTAGGAGCAGCTCCAACAACCGACCAAGTGCCTCCCTGAGTAGTGATGGCAGGAATAAATAGTTGAGTCAGGTTAAATTGCTGACTTGCATTAGAGCAAATGGTGATATCGGAACCAAGTGTAGCGTTAACACTCTCCACAACTTGTACGGCTCTTTGTGCTTCATAAGCACAGTCCTGATATCCAACTACTACCCTAATGATGTTAACACCTACTTCCGTAGGTACAAAATCAGCACTTCCATCGGGTAAGGTACCAAGCGGGTTGCCATTTACGGACCATTGAATATATTCCTGAACATCGGGAATAGCATTTGTTCCGTTGGGATCAAATATTGGTTCATAGGTTGCAAAAGTTGCTGCAACATTGGCAATATCGTCTAAAACAAGAGAAACCGGGGTTGCAGGAGAAACGCATATAACTGCCGGAACGTTAGTTTCAAAGGATGGGTCAAATTCGGGATATACGTAAACTACTTTTTCGGTACAAACTATGCACTGTCCCAAAGCCTGATTATAATCGGGGCATTGAGAATAGTCTATACAATATCGGATGACATGCATACCCGGGCCTGCATTTTGTGGGATAAAGACTGCCTGACCGGGGTTGGTGAGGTCGTCATCCAAACCATTGACATCTGTACCATTGACGAATCCGCCGAAGTTTGAGTTGATTTCCCAGGTATAAAGTTCCAACAGGTTGAAACCATCGCATAAGAGCGGAGGTTCGTTGCCTATTTCCAAATCAAAGAAGCGGTAGTCGTATAGTGTAGTCGGAGGATCATTCTGGCAGTAATTGCCATTTAACCCTAAATAATCAACGGGGCCGTCTGTACCGCAAGTACCGGTTACATAGTACTCACATCCTACTCCATCGGTTATCCTTATAATATAAGGCATACCACCGACAACTGTTACCGTAAAAGTGCCTCCTGCAATGACATCTGTAGGAGGAGTAGCCGGTGATGTAACCCCTAAAATGAAATCAATATTATAGAAAGATTCCGGACCCGTTGCAAACAATTCGGGTAATCCGCCATTAAGGGTGATGTCCAAATTAAAGTTTTGAGTTCCGGTACAATTACACACTCTTACGTGTGTAATGGGTTCCAAAATCTGAATAATGTCGCATTTAGTATCTGTACAAAGTACCCCATTCAATGTGTAAGAAGAGGTAACACAAACTTCAACAGGTCCGTAATATCCCAATGTCGGTTGGAATCCTGTTCCGTCAGGATTAATTGTTGCGTTTGCTGCTGAAGCAGGTGCGATAGTAAACACCGGATCGCCGGGAAAAATTGTTACCGTTCCGGGGGGAACAGCAAGCGCATAATAAGGACGGAGATCTCTTGGATAATCGTCATCACCAAGGCATAAACCATCAATCACATCAAAAGTAATTTCCGGCTGCGGGATGATATACAGTACAGCCGTGGATTCATCTTCGCAATTATTGTCAAGTCCGCTGGTGTTTCCGTTATTGTCTATATAGTAGCGAATGGTGTAAATACCTGCAACCGGATAAAACAATTCGTTTCCTGCTGTAATCGTAGTCAACCCTGAAACATCTGCACCAAGATGATCTAACGCACTGACCAACTCAAATACACCGCCGGTTGTTGTAGCGCCTTGAACCGTTTGTCCGGGCAATCCGGGTGAAACTACCCCTAATGCAGCATCTGCAAACATGTGGGTTAAGTCGTATTGAAGATCGGTGTCAAAGCAGATTGTTCTGTCTTCCAAATCTGCATCTACCGGTGGGTCAACAGTTAGCAGTAAAGTTTCAGTCAGTTCACAACCAAAACGGTCTATTGCGATCACATTAATTTCGTAAGAACGGGTTACGGAATTGGTAAATGTTAATACCGGATTGGCGATATTGGGGTCAGAGATTGTAACATCTAAGTTTGGAGAAACTGACCATATATATTGTACGGTTGATTGCAAGAAGGCCGGAACGAGATTCACCGTACCGCCTGCATAAGATCCTCCATCAAAACACAAATTATCGGGGTTAACCAATGCTCCTGTTGTTGCATCTGCCAAAGTAGTCGGGTCAAATGACGCAATAGCCGCATTTAAAGTTACCGTATTATCACCCAATAAGCACAAACGCTGAGCATCAACCACAACCACGGCATCCGGCACGGGAACCGGAGCATAAGACAAAGCGCCTGCCGGGTCGAAAAGGTTCGAACTATGAGTCATCGTTGGTTGTGTGGTCAATTCTGGTCTGTTACAATGAACATAAAAATAAACATTGTAACTGTTAGCATCCTCATCAGTAATGATAACGCGATAGTAGCCATCGGGTAAGCCGAAGAAATTAAGCGTTCCGGCGCGGGTAGCATTTACCGGCCAAGTTCCTTGAACCGCATCAGTAAACACAACAGTTGTAGTGATATTGGTCGGGGTAAACAGAGAAAATACTCCCGCTAATTCGCGCTCTACCCTGTAATCGTACCCTGCATTGGGGGAATCGAACGGATTGCCTCCCATACCGCGAACTTCAACCTGACCGCAATCGAGGTAATCGGCAGTAACTCCATCGTAAAGTTCATCATCGCCCTGATAGGTCGGTTGAAGGTTATGGTCTAAGTAATCACAAAATGCCAGTACTGTAGCACTTCCATCAGGAGGGCAGGTGCCATGCGTAAACGAGTGAGTCGTTGGATCATCAATTGGTTCATTACGAACGCCTCCGCCAACTCCGGCAGCAGTTGGCAATACCATACCGGTCAGCTCTCCCTGCCAACATTCCGGTACCGTTTGAGTTGTATTAAACTCACAAGCAGGAGCTACGCCTCCTCCTACGGTAACCGTAACAGTTACGCTAAGATCGTCTTCAACTCCATTATTATTTGCATCCCCAATATTGGCGGTAAATCCGTCGGGATTGACCAACCAGTTGGGGCAAGCTGAGTAAACAAAATAGGAAGTACATCCATCGGTGGTGGTTACCAATCCGGGAGCAAAAGCAGGAGCTTCGGGATTTGGCCAAACAGTAACCGGAATGATAGCAAGAGGACGGCAGTTTGCCGGAATACCCGGTGCCGGAACGCTTGCTAAATTAATATAGCCATACACAAAATAAGTAATCGGGTTACAGGTATTATTAGCCGGTAAAGAGGCAGTTGCCAAAGTTGCTCTGTGCACACCGCCGGCTGTTGTAGTAACCAATGCGCCTGTAGGTGAGGTCGGGAAAATTGTAACACCTCCTGCATACGGATCTAATGTGCTTGACAAGGCGTAACTAAAGAAAATTCTGCTACCCACCAATTCTGCTTCTGTAGCAACGCTGACCGTAAAAAGTTGGGATGCCGTAAAAGGTGTAACTGTGCATAAGTCCTGATTAGAAGTAATAATATCGTAAATATCAGGGCAATCAATATTGCAGGTAGGGATATTTGCAGTAGTGTTAAAATCTGCACAGGGGCTTCCAACTCCCGCACTAATCGTTACATTGATAGAGGTTGCAAGATCGTTTTCGTTGGCAACGTAAGTAGCCGGTGAAACCGTGAATCCTTGCGGATTTCCTGAACCTCCGCAATTAACCGTAATTGTGGACACACAATCAACCGTCGTTACAACTGGAACTGCTACCGTAGCAGGATTCGGCCATACTGTAATCGTAGCAACGACAACCGGCCGACATTCGGCAGAAAGAGACAAATTGGTAATTGCTGAACCGGATAAATAGGCAACTACCCTATATTGTATCGGCTCACAAGTATTGTTGGCCGGAAGACCAAAAGTATTACTTGCTGTTGGAGTTGTACCTGTTACTATACCGGTGCCTAATGCAGTAAACGGCGCTCCTGCATAAGGATTTACCGCAACTGATGATGCCAGTACATAAGCAAAAGAAATTGGCTGTCCTAATAATGCTTCATCAACAATAGCGGCTACATTAAAATTAGAGCCGGTACATAAATCTATTGCACTTAACTGTAAAGACGAAATTTCCGGGCAATTGCAATCGGAAGTTATCAACACTATTTCATCATGAGTGTAGGTACATCCCGAAAGTGTAACTGTATATCTGATCGTAACATAATTGGATGACAAACTTGCATTAAATGCAGTTAATGCATCAAATACGCCGGAAGTGTTAATCACTGTATTATTAAACCCGCCCCCTGAATTCATGCTCCAGGTGCCTCCGCTTGTTGAGGTGGCAGGCAGAAAGTCGGTCATAGTAATCGTTCCATCCTGCAAACAAAAAGAACTAGGTGCATCATAAAACGAATCAATATAACGGAATGAGAACGTGGTATTGCTGGTAGCCGTACAAGTTCCTAATGCTCCTGTAAATGTGGACACTGAATATTCTACCTGAACGGTGTTTAACACGTTTGGATTCAGGTTGGTATATAATAATTCATTGCCGCTTATAGTATAAGTTCCACCGCCTAAAATAGTTACCGGTGTGCTAAATGTGCCTCCGGTAGTAGTGGTAGCGTTAAACAAGCCTGTCAGTGTAAAACTGCCCGAAGCACCTGTAACGCAAACCGTTGGCGTGGTCATTGTTGAATTTGCTGCGGGAAATACCTGTATGGTTTGGCAAAAAGTAGCGAGGCAAGAGGAAACCCCTACATCAACACAAACCGTATGAATGCCAACACCAGCGGTTGCAGGATCAAAAGAACCATTGGCATTTGCAGGATTGTCTGTTACGCCGTCTCCATACCAATCCGCCAATTGCGTGGCAGTTACTCCGGCAGGAGGGGCTCCTACTGCTGTGGTCAGGCTTAAGGTCATTGATAACCCGCCCACACAAGCATTTGTCGGCAAGGTAAATGCCGGGCTATAACTTGGATATACTGTTGCCAACATTGTAACCGGAGTAGGACAACCTGTGGGCGTGAATGAAATTGTATGAGTGCCGGCACCTGCTGAACTTGGGCTAAAAGTTCCTGTGCTTCCGGCTCCATCAGTAACACCAGTACCACTAAAAGTGCCGGTTACGGAAGGGTCTGTATTAAGACTTACATTAGGATCGTTCACACAGAATGGTCCGTCAGCTCCTATAATATCCGGACCTCCTTCTGTAGCACACAATACTTCATAATACACTGTAAAATCATAATCCTGTCCATCGCTATTATCATCAGGAAAAAATTCTGATTGATTATATGCGGGTATTGAAGTATCAATATTCCAGGTTGTATTTACCACAGAATCATCACCTCCGCACAATCCACCGCCATCATCTTCTGTTGCAACAACACCGATCGTAATGTTGGTGGCTGAAGTGGTAACAATAATGACACCCGGTACAAATGGGGTTAGTGGAAATGCACCGCAAACTCCATCGGCGGAAAACAAAACACCGTTCAGAGTAATATCGGGGTCAGGGTCGCCGCATGCTCCATCGTCGCAATCGGTTATATCAATCCCTGTTACACGAACGGTACGGGTTCCCGTACAGGTTACACATTGTGCCATTGTTGTTTCTGCAATGAGCAAGAAGAAAGAAAGCAAAAAAAGCACAGAAAATAGCCTGCTGCTTTCAAGTTGGTTGGGTAAGATTCTTTTCATATTAAAACTGTTTACTTTTTTACGTTGTTGGTTTAACATGCTAAAGGAGTTTTGTAAAGCATACAAATAGTTTGTTCTTGATTGGGTAGTTTTATTTTTCATATCTAAATATTTTTTATTTAGGAATGAGCGATTGCAATGAGTCAATTTTATGTTTAAAGGCTTTAAATTTTTCTTCGAGTTCCTGTTTCATTTCAGGTGTCATCGGATCTTTTTGTTCTTGTTGAAATCGTTCCAAACTTTCTAATGCTGCCGTGTATCTCTGCAGTTGCCTTTCAGTAGGTAAGGTATCTGTTCCTATGCCCAAAGAAGCATTTGCAGATGGTTTTGGCTTTTCTTTTTTCACACTTTCATCTTTATCCTGAGAGCAGGAAATCCAAAGGCAAACCATAATAAGGGGCAATAAATAACGATATAAATTCTGTAACAAAAAAGGCATTGACTATAATTTGATTTTTCTTGAATGATTTAAACAAATTTTGAAGTACGTCTTTGTTGGAAGATTTTGGCTTTTATCTGACTGTTATGGTATATTTTTTGTTAGGGTTTCAAATTTAATGGCTGTGATTTTATCAAATCCGCAAGCTAAACCGTTCTTCTCTTTAAATTGTGTTTGTTTTTAAACTATAAGTTGTCAAAAAAAATATTAATAAATTACTGAACGCATAACTCATTTGCGTTCAGTAATTTATTCTTGACAGATATTTTTACTTACTATTTTGAGTGTCTTTTTTCCTTGTTTTTAAGGTTTTATGTGCAAGTTAATGAATATAGTTGAGGGCAAAACTAAGTTTAATTTTGGAAATAGATAGTTTTTAGTGTAAAAAAAGGTTAAATTTTTTTTTTGGATTCACAATCTCTTAACAAAAGGCTAAATTAAACCCTACCTTCCGCACCCCTAATGTTTAAAATTCGGGAATTATTCGGATACTTGAGTTAAACAAGTAATCATAATTAATGGAAACACAATTTGAGAGTGTAAATTTGTCTCACTTAGGCATAGTAGCAGGTATGTGCGATAAGCTTGGAGTTGTTGGGTTAACAGACAGATTAATTTGGGGAGATGAAGAGCGACAAAAAGTTAGTACTGGGATCTGCTTAAAAGCATTGATTTTAATAGGTTTAGGATTTTCTGAGAGGCGGCTGTACATGGTTTCCTCATTTTTTGAAGACAAACCTGTGGCGCACCTTTTAGGTGAGGGGGTAGAAGCCAGGATGCTGAACGATGATCGGTTGGGCAGAAGTTTAGATGCTATCTACGAGTTTGGGGTGAGTGAGTTTTTTATGGAATTTGGCAAACAGGCTGCACAGAAGATGGGTTTGGATAAATCACCTCGTTTTTATCATTTAGACAGCACCAGTTTTCATGTAGATGGCAACTACCCGTCATCAGGTTGTGAGGACTGTTTAGAAGTTCGTCAAGGCTACAGTCGCGACCATCGCCCTGATCTGAAACAAGTAATGCTGAACTTGTTAGTTGAAAATACTTCGGGTATTCCCTTGATGATGGAAGCATTGAGTGGGAATACAGATGATAAGACAAGTTTCAGAGCCTTTATCGAAAAATATGCGGCAAGTTTGAGCGCAGAGGGTATGGAGCCGCAGTGCTGGGTGGCAGACAGTGCGCTATATACCCAGACAACCCTTCAAAGCCTTGCCGGACAAAAATGGCTCACTCGTGTACCGGAAACGAACAAAGCGGCGAAAGCACTCATTTTAAACACCGAAACGGCAGAAATGGGATTCTTTGACCGGGAGGAGTATTCGGGCTATCAGTACGTTTCTGTTCGCACCAACTATGCCGATGTTCCACAACGCTGGCTAATCGTCCGCTCGGAACAAGCGCACGAGCGGGAGAAGAAAACCTTTAACAAGCAATTTTTGAGTGGCAGTATAAAGGAATATAAGGCATTTGAGAAGTTATCGGGAACAGTATATAACTGTCAGGCAGATGCTCAAAAAAGCAGCGAATAAATTTGTTGCGGACTTGAAGTATGGCTGCCTGTACGAAATGCAACTCTGCGGCGTAAAGGGCTTTAAACAAAAGGGGAAACCGTCTAAAGATGCAGTAAAGGAACTGGTAGGTTGGCGGATAAAGGGTGATTATGTTTGCTGCCCGGCGGATTACCAACAGTCCGTCTCCAAATTGGGTAGGTTTATTCTGGCAAGCAACACTTTTGAAGAAGAATTTTCCGACACAGAACTGCTTGCCGGCTATAAGGGGCAGGCAAAAGTTGAGCGCGGTTTTCGTTTTATGAAAGACAAGCAATTTATGGCATCCACCATGTTTGTCAAGAAGCCTGAACGATTAGAGGTTATTTTGATGCTGATGGCTATGTGCCTGACCGTTTATAGTTGTTTGGAGAAAGAATTGAGAGAACAATTGCAAAAAAACAACCAAACAGTTCCCAATCAGTCACAAAAACCAACAGATAAACCCACGATGCGATGGATATTTGCTTTGTTTACAGGAATACATATACTGTACATATTAAACGAAAACAAAACTCTCATCATCAATGTTAAAGACCTACACAGGCGCATTTTAGGTCTCTTTTCTGAGGAAATTCAAAAATACTACAAATTGGAATAGGGGGTGCGGAAGGTAGGTTAAACAATTTCATAGTTTGAATTACTATTTTTTTAATCTTAAAATTTGTTTCCCCGAAACCATATAAAACCTCTGCAAAATAATGGTTAGGTATTCCAAAAACTGTATTGCATCAGTATCAGTTTCATTACCAACATGTGTTGGCTTTAACCCTTCAACCCAAGACCTGCTGCCTTTTTTGGTAAAAAATTTAAACTTTTGGTTCGCTTCAACTTATGATACCGGCTTTCTAAAAACCAACCCGTTGATTGTTAATTAAAGTTAAACTTTAGATTTGGGCAATAATTACAGCTTTTTAATTCGGAATTGGATTTTTTGTTTTTTGAGGGCTTTTATTATCCTGCTTTCCTGATCTTGAAACATCCCTCCTGATTTTATTTAGTTATTCTGCACCATATTCTGAACAGGACTATCTCTGTTTCTATCGAGGTTTTGAATTTTTTTTCAACAAAAAAAGGCAGCCCTGTTGCTTTGGCTGCCTTTTTTAATGTTGCTGTTTCAGAATTCTGTAATGTTATCACTCAACTAATTCCTTAACCTTTGTCTTTTTGGTTTGGGGGTAGAAATTAGCTAATGACTGATTGATGTTGACTATATTGTCATAGTTCACATTGTAGAAAATAAACTTGCCCTCTTTTTTAGTATTCACCAAATCTGTTGTTCTCAGTATTTTGAGATGCTGAGAGGTGATGGATTGTTCTAACTGAAGCGAACTATAAATTTTATTTACGTTAGTTACCCCTTTTTCATCCAGATATTTTATCATGGAAATTCTGAGCGGGTGAGCAATAGCCCTAAGCAGTTCAGTTGCTTTGTCAAGTTTTCGTTGATTGATTGTAGGCATAAGAACAGGTTTTTAGAAAAAATTTATGTTAAAGTCAACATGGCTGCCACACATTAAAAAAAAGAAGGGAGGCGATATCTTTGTAATTTTGCGAATTGCAAACCCAAAATCAAAGTATATGCCTCCCAACATTCTGCCTTTAGAGTTATATAAAGACATCCTGTCAGTAGCAAAGATATTACAATTAAGGGATTTTCTGTACTGTTTTATGTGTATTCGATATGGAGTAAGTGTACGGAGTTTATGCCGCTATAGTAACTACTCTGTTCGCACTTGGTTTCGTTTTATGTCAGAGGACTACCTGTGGGAGCGCATTCGTATGAAGTTGTTTTTGAAGTGGGTGTATCAACCGGAGGAGAATTATATTATAGCCATAGACGAAGTGGTAGAAGGGAAAAGTCGGGACAAGACCTATGGTTTGTCGAAGTTTTGGAGCAGCATTCAGAAATGCCCCATATTCGGGATTTGTTTTTTTTGTGCTTCTCTGATAGCTGTGGGGAAACGGAAATCATATCCGATGGTGGTAGAGCAAGTCGTACAGACAGAGGGGGACAGGAAGCGGATAGCGGAACAGAAAAAGAAGGCATTAGCTGGCAGCAGCGCAGTGCCGAAGGCAGATGTTTGGTTCGTGGCAGGAAGCAAGGCAGCAAAAACCGACCCAAGCAGCCCAATCCTACGGCATCCTTTCGGGCATTCACCGCCTTGTTAAACAAGTTGCTTTCGTGCTTACCGGGCATCAACCTGACCTATATGGTAGCAGACTGTGCTTATGCCTCGGCAGATTATTTCTCTGCGGTAACAAAGACCGGACTTCCACCTGATTACCCGTTTGCCTGTAAATGCCGCCCTCGTCTATGCCTACTCAGACCCAGTAGCCCCAAAACATCGGGGAAGACCCAAAAAATACGGAGAAAAAGTAGATTTGAACAACCTTGATAACCAAGAACTGAAAGACACCAAAACCGAAAATGGTCTCCTTACTCAGATATGGCAACTGCCCTGTTACAACAAATCCTTAAGCAAAAACCTGTTAAATGTGGGGATAGTAAAAATAACCAATTTGAAAACCCAAAAAGTAGCCTTCTCTAAATTTTGCACCACCGACCCTAACCTCGACTGGCAAACTATGATAGATTATTATAGTTTGCGTTTTCAGATTGAGTTTGACTTTCGGGATGCCAAACAATTTTTCGGACTATCCGATTTCAAAACTACACCTCGAAAAATCTGACCAATTTTGTTAATCTATGCTTTACCGCTACCTTGACGGCTAAAATTTTGCAGGCACAATATCAGGTTAAATACAATAACCCTAACTTTAGCATTTTAGACCTCAAAATACTCTGTAATACGCGTTTTACGGTCAAAACAGTTATTAAATTGGTACGAAAATCGCCCGATTCAATTTTTAATACTCAATTCGCAGACGGGTTTATGCCAACAGATTTGGTCAATGTCGCTTAAATATCTATAATATAGAAGAAAAAACACGACCGTCTTATCTTATATTTGTGGCAGCCTTGTTGTTAAAGTAGTAATTATTAAATACGTAAAAGCTACATTAAAGTTCTTAAAACTGATACAAATCTATAAAATTAAAATGAAAAAGTTTTAATTTACCGAAAAAAATAAAAAATGGCAGTACTGTTATAAAAAAGATAACAATACTGCCATTGAAATTTGAATTAATTTAAGAATACCTATTACTTGGTAAGGTCTTCGATAAAAGCAGTGATTTCGGCAATGCGATCGTGGTTCAATGAATAGTAAATAAATTTACCCATACGTTCGGTATTAACTACGCCGGCTCTTCTAAGGATGGCCAAATGCTGAGAAGCTACTGATTGCTCAAGCCTTAATTTTACATAAATTTCAGTAACTGTCATGCGTTTGTTTTCTTCTAACAAGATAACGATTGACTGGCGAAGTTTGTGGTTTACCGCCCGCAAAACCAATACAGCTTTGCGCAAAACGGTATAGTCAAGGGTGATCGGATTGCTTGAACCTGCACGCAGAACAACTTGTGCTTCGGTTTTTTTAGATTGTGTTCCCATTGTGAAAATTTTTTGGTTGATGAAAATAAAAAGGTGATGATTTACAAATTTTTCTGTTTTACAAAATGATATTGCTTAATGTATTCGGGGTAAAAATACGCAACATTTTCTGTTTCGTTTGAATTAATTTTTTGATAGGCTATTGTTGAAAGGTTTGAAGCTGAACATTCTTGTCCGGGCACATAAACCGCATTGGAAGAGGTCAGGGTTTCTGTGCATTTTGAGGCACCGTTACCAAAATAATAACAGGTTCTTTCGTTAAAAAAACTTTCAAATGTTGCAGGAGTAACTATGGTTGCGCCTGGTTCTTCAACACATTCTAAAGAAGCGGTGTAAACAGCCGTATATACTTCCATTCGCATGGCATCTATCATAGGCATATAATACGCATAAGTTTCATTTATATTGTTTGAAACTTTCCAGGCAAGAGCTTCCAAAGTACCGACACCAACCAACGGAATATCTAAAGCATAGCATAACCCCTTTGCTGCAGAAGTTCCTATCCTCAGTCCGGTATATGATCCGGGTCCTTTACTGAGGGCAACTGCATCCAATTGACTGATTTCATACCCGTTTCTTTTAACTATCTCTTGTATTTGAAGGGTAATGACCGAAGCATGTAACATACCCTCTGAATTTTCTATATAATCCAGCGTTTCGCCTTTTAAAGACAAAGCTACCGAACATATACGGGTACTTGTATCTATGCCCAATATCAACATTGTTGCTGTTTTTTATTTAAAAGGCAATACATTTAAACTGTTCCCCAAATTTAAAGGAAAAACCTGATAAATTTCGCAAAGGTTCTATACTAATTTGCAAAAATACAGATTTTTTTCTTTTTTTCAAAAAAACACATTTATTTTTTGCGTTTCAGACAATCTTTTTATAATAATCGTAGCCTTATCCCCTGTTTTAAATTTGCTGAGAGCATCCATATAAGAGTACATATCTTTTACCTCTGTTTCATTGATCTGGAGGATGATGTCTCCTGCTTCAAGCCCGGCTGTTTGTGCCGGTCTTCCGTCAATAACTCCGGTAATTTTAACGCCTGTGCCTTCAAAAGCGTAATCTGGCATGATACCGAGTGTAACTTTATATTTGGGTGCTTTCTTGCTTTCTTCGGTTTTGGTGGGGGTAAAGGTCAGTTTATCGCTTTGATTAAACGTCTGAATAGCTTTGAGTGTAAAGTTGACAACCGTTTCTATACCTTCGAAGTTTACTAACTGTGCATCATCCGAAGGTTTATGATAATCGGTATGCAGTCCGGTAAAAAAGTGAAGTGCCGGTATTTTTTGCCAAAAAAAAGAAGTGTGGTCTGATGGTCCAATTCCGGACTCAGTGGTAATCAGGTGGAGGTTGCCAACCTCCAAAGATTTGAGGGAAGCCCATTGCGGAGAAGTTCCGACACTGTTGATGGTCAAAGCACGGGATTGTGTATCCAAACGCCCTACCATATCATAATTGAACATATAATTGACCGTGTTCAAGGGAATGGTGGGATTTTGAACAAAATAATTGGAGCCGTACAAACCGAGTTCTTCTCCCGAAAAAGCAATAAACAGGTAATTATTGTTTTGGGTTTCAGGAAACTTAGTTAATGCGCGTGCCAGTTCTATGACTGCGGCAACCCCGCTTGCATTATCGTCTGCGCCGTTATGAATTGCCGGTTGTCCGGCATGAAGTGAGCCTCCGCTTTCACCATATCCCAAATGATCGTAGTGTGCGCCGATGACCACTGTGTTTTGCGCCTTGTTGTCCAAATATCCGATCACATTATGTCCGGTACGTTCGTTTTTCTGAAGGTTTAACTGAATGTTTGCGGATAGCTTGGGGTTTGTTGTTTCAATTTTTTTGTAGGAGTCCTTAAGAATGAATATAACCGGAATACCGGCAGCAATTACCTTGGCATTCATTTTGTTTTCAGGATCGGGAAGGGTAGGGTCAATATTGTAAAATAAGATGGCAGAAGCGCCTTTTTCGACTGCCGTTGCTATTTTTATATTCACCCCCGAATAATTCAGATATTTCGAGTGAGGATGAATGCCATCGGGGGATGACAGGTTGATTAAAAATATTTTACCTTTTAAATCTTTCTTGTCTTCATAATCGGAATACTTCAAATCGGGGGCATCTATTCCAAATCCTACATTGACCACTTTAGCTTTAACTTGTCCAATGCCTGATTCCGGAAGGGCGAAATAGTCTTTTTCAGGTTCAAAAACGGTTTTGCCGATTGTGATTTTGTTGGTTCCTGTATAACTGCGTCCTGCCACAAAAGTAAAAGGCTGCAAATAACTATCCGAACTGCCTTTGGGTTGAAGTCCGATTAGCCTGAACTGTTCGGAAATATAGCGATAGGCCATTTGTTCCCCTTTCGAACCGGTTTGTCTTCCTTCGAGACTATCGGCAGACAAATAGTTGACGTGTTGAAACAAATAATGCAGCGTTTTGGAAATCGGGTCCGTTTGCACTGAAGCAGTTTGTCCGGCTGCGCCGAAACTAATCAAACACCCAAACAATAAAATCAGAAAATTGAAATTAATTTTCATCAGGAAAGTCCTATATTTGTGGCAGCAAACATAATTAAATAATGAGTAATCAAAAAAAATATCATGGCATATGCATCCAAAAAGTGTGATTTTGTAAAACGTATGCTAAAACAGTTAAATTAACACTTTAAACGGACGAAAGACGAGAGGCTATTTGATAATTCTATGCGTTTGCCTGCCTTTATTAGATAAAAGTATATTGTTAGAAACAAAAAACATCGGTTGATATCAAAATGTTTACCTTTATCGGTGAAATTCACTTTAAATTGCGCTCCCTGACAGGCATTTTTAATTAAACGAAATTTTTTATGCCCTTTGTTACTGTCAACGATGTAAAACTGTATTATGAAATTCACGGTGAAGGAGAAGAAACCATCCTGTTTAGCCACGGATTACTGCTCAATTCTCAAATGTTTGGTGCGCAAATCAATTATTTCAAAAACAGATACCGTTGTGTGGCTTATGACCACAGAGGGCAGGGGCAAAGCGAATTAACCGAAACCGGTTATGATATGGACACCCTGACTGAAGATGCTGTTCAACTCATCAATGCCCTTCAACTGGGAAGTTGTCATATTGTCGGTTTATCTATGGGAGGGTTTGTGGCAATGCGTTTGGCAGTCCGGTATCCCGATTTGGTCAAATCGCTGATTCTATTGGAAACTTCCGCTGACGAAGAGCCTTTTGTTTTCAAATACCGGTTGTTGACTGTAATTTACAGGCTGTTTGGGGCAGCCCCTATTGCAAGACGAATAATGAAAATTATGTTTGGACAAAATTTTCTGAACAACCCGGTCAGAAAAGCCGAACGGGATAAGTGGAGAATGTATGTTGAAAAAAATCCCAAAACCATTGTCAGAGCAGTGGATGGCGTGATTGACCGGAAACCTGTTTTTGACGAACTGAAAAAAATTACCGCTCCCACTTTAGTCATGGTTGGCGATCAGGATATCGCAACCGTTCCTGCCAAAGCCGAGCGCATACACAGCCAAATTCCCAATGCCCAATTGCTCATTTTAAAAGGTGCCGGACATAGTTCTACCATTGAAGAGCCCGATCAGGTCAACAGCGCAATGGATGAATTTCTTCGCGACCTTCAAACAGAGTATGATGCCGACCTTTAAGTTTTTTCAAAATCTGCGCCTTGCGATTCTTACACTTTTAGATTTTCCCCGCAACTCTGTATTTGGGATTGCCCGGTTAACGGTTTTTTGCTGTTTTGAGGTTGGAATAGGTAAGGTTACGCAAAATCCACTCTAAAGGGCCGTAAGAAAATTTTGAAACATGCTAATGGCTGAATATTAACTGAGCACTATATATTCCAAGGCACCAAAGAATGCCCTGTGCCGGTGATACAGTTCCGTATAATCCAAATCCGAACCCAAACAGCAGGATGTTCTGAATGAGCGATTGAAGAACATAGTTGCTCAGGGCAATTTTCCCCATAGGTGCAAACAATCTAAACAGTTTCGTTCCAAACTGACTGCCGGCAACCAAACAAAACGACAATATATAATACAAGGTCATCCCCGGAATCGCTATAATCTGCGTTCCTGCATAAACCACATTGTACAGGTTAGGCACAAATAGGTTTTGAAGATGATAGGCCCAAACAAAAACTGCATTACCCGCAATAGCACAAAAGCCGGCAACAACCCAAAGTTTTGTTAAGGAGGGTTTTATCTCGTTTATTCTTTGGAAAAACCTTTTTTTCCCTGCATATAAGCCTATCAAGAACATGGCAAAACTGTTCCACCACCAAAAAGGAATAGACTCGTAGAATCGTTTGGTATCAAAATGTTACCTTGAAAATGAGTTGATATTTTTTTCGAATAGACGGGCAAACGAAACTGACGCAATCAGATGCAGTAGATATTGGACAATAAATTGAATGTGCAGTCGGTATAACTCTGTGAATAAATTGCACTGAGAACCACAGAGATTTTTTGAAAGGAGAACCACAGAGAAAAGAATAACCCTCTGTGTAACTCTGTGATGCCTCTATGAAAATAATAGCACAGAGAACCTCAGAGAAAGAATAACTCTCTGTGTAACTCTGTGATGCCTCTGTGAACCTCTGTGTAAATAATAGCACAGAGAACCTCAGAGATTTTTTTACACGGAGAACCACAGAGAAAAGAATAACCCTCTGTGTAACTCTGTGATGCCTCTATGAAAATAATAGCACAGAGAACCTCAGAGATTTTTTTTGCACGGAGAACCTCAGAGAAAGAATAAACCTCTGTGTAACTCTGTGATGCCTCTGTGAACCTTTGTGTAAATAATAGCACAGAGAACCTCAGAGATTTTTTTGCACGGAGAACCACAGAGAAAGAATAAACCTCTGTGTAACTCTGTGATGCCTCTGTGAACCTCTGTGTAAATAATACAGAAATGAAAAACAATTTAGCCTTGATTTAGTAATTGTGTTATTAATTTTATCTTTGTCATTTTAAAACCGAGTCATAGTTATGTCAAAGGCACTATATATACCTGTAAAAGAGAGTTTTGAGGAAATAAGGAAACTACTTCGTCAGTCACCTGCGATGATTCGTTTACGACTGTTGATGTTGATAGAGATGAAGAAGGTCGGAGAAAAAGGTATTACGAAGAAGCGCGAGTAGGGGTATGGGGTCAAAGTATTAACACATGGCGTAAAAATTATAGAACAGGGGGAATAGAAGCCTTGCTTCACAATGGCAGAAAAGGAAAAACAGGCAGACACTCGGTGTTTACGCAAGAAGAACAAGATAGAATAGAAGAGAAGTTAAAGGATCCCAATAATGGTTTGGCGGGGTATATAGAGTTGCAGCAATGGGTAGAGCAGGAATTTAAAAAGGAAGTTAAGTATCAATAGTTCGGTAAAATTCTAAGCGGCAATACGCCCTAATTGGTATAGTTTTTTGATTTCGGGTTTATTTTTTTCCACAGATGGGTCTTTGCCATACAAGGAAATTAATCGGTCGAGTAGCAATTCGTTGATATATTGCGTTTTAATGTCTGCCATTGAGAAAGGTCCTCTTTCATTTTTGGGAATGTTGAGCCAGTGAGCTGCTTTGGCCACATTGATTGTAGAAAGGCTTATATTGAAATGAAAATTAAGGGCATCTTTCTGTCTGCTTTGTGAGTGTTCCAACCCCAGGTGGGTCTTGGCATCTCTGAATAGAAACTCTATTTGATAGCGCATTTTGTAACATTGGTAAACGACTAAGCCTTCCATATCCTTATCGGTTGAAAAATAGGCGGCTACTTTGCTTACTGCTCCATTGCGCAGTACATGAACAACGACTAATTTACACCAACGTTTCAAACTGCGCACATGGGCAATGCCTTCATAAACAATTTCATGATCCACCTTTTTGAGTATGGTAAAATGTGCTACATCCAGGTTTCTGAGGTCAATTTTCCCGCCATACTCTTTGCGCCGTCCCCTACCCGGTTTTTGTTCGCCTGTATATGCATAGCGCAGGTAGCTATTGTGTTGTAAGCGACTAACGAAGGTAAAGCCGGCAGCGCAAACCATATCCACAAAAGGTTTTTGGAGAAAAAGGCATCTGCCGTCAATATTTTGGTCATCTGCTGCAATTCCAACGCCCGACTGCAAAGCAGCTTCGCATACCATATTCGCAAACTTTCCGTCCCTTTTGCCACTCGGTCTGCCAGGCATGGTAATGCAGTGCTGTCTGGTTTTCTATATCCCCTATCGCTAAGGCACTTAACTCCAAACCCCATTTCACTGAACTGGCACAGCCCGACCAAAAATAGCCCACACCCGGCGTATGCTTCCCGCTTTTGGCAATATGGCTCGGATCAAATATCCACAGCAGGGAGTTGCTACAATTTGAAAGAATTAACTCTCTGTTAAAGGTCTCAAAATCAAAGTCTTTTTTCAAAATTCAAGCGGTAGCTTTTTTCGCTATATTTCCCATAACGTGACAGCATCAGGTAATTTATCCGGCTGCGAATACTCAATAATAAAACAACAATGTGTATTATAAATTTCTTTTGGCTCATACCAATATCGCTCATTTTTCGTAATATTGCCACTGTGAAGGTTTCTGCTTTCATAGGTAAAACGGTTTGTTTTTTTTCTGTCAATTAAAAATAATCGTTTTACCTTTCTTTTGTACAATGTAAACACTTTTTTACCGAACTATTGAAGTATAACACGCTACTAAAATATGCGGGCAGGAAATTTGGCAGCAAAGTGAAGGCAGCACGCAAAAGTCATGTGAAAAAGGATGCGGAGGCTGTAGTTTTTTTTAAAAAACTTTAGTTCAAAAATAGCGGAAATAGCGTTGTCTGTTCCGCCATGCTATGACAGCATAAATTTATACTTTCAGGACGAGAGCCGCTTTGGTCTGCATACCAGGCACGGGAGGGGATTGACCGCCAAAGGCATACAGCCGGTTTGCAATTTTCAGCAGGTGTTTCAATACACTTATCTTTTCGGAGCATTTTCTCCCGTAACAGGGATCAGTTTCAGTTGGAAATGCCTTGTTGCAGTGCAAATACCTTTCAGGTGTTTCTCCATGAATTTTCCCTTCAAACTCCTGCTGAATACAAAATCATTGTTTTAGACAACGGGGCTTTCCACAAGGCAAAAAAGCTCAAAATACCCGAAAATATTTTTCTTGTCTTTCTGCCTCCTTACAGTCCCGAACTCAATCCAGCTGAAAAAATATGGCACCACATCAAAAGAAAGTTCACCAACAAACACTTCACAAGCCTTGAACTAATCAGCAACTTCTTTACTGAAACAATAAATAACATTACACCGGATATGGTAAAATCTATCTGTAGTTACCAATATATCTGCTTAAATACCTTTTGGGCTGCTTAAAATGTCATTTTCGTATAATAGCACAGAGAACCACAGAGATTTTTTTGCACGAAGAACCGCAGAGAAAAGAATAAACCTCTGTGTAAATAATAGCACAGAGAACCGCAGAGATTTTTTTGCACGGAGAACCGCAGAGAAAAGAATAACCCTCTGTGCAACTCTGTGATGCCTCTGTGAACCTCTGTGTAAATAATAGCACAGAGAACCGCAGAGATTTTTTTACACATAGAACTACAGAGAAAAGAATAAACCTCTGTGTAACTCTGTGATGCCTCTGTGAACCTCTGTGTAAATAATAGCACAGAGAACCGCAGAGATTTTTTTACACATAGAACTACAGAGAAAAGAATAAACCTCTGTGTAACTCTGTGATGCCTCTGTGAACCTCTGTGTAAAAATTGTACAGAGAAAAGAATAAACCTCTGTGAGGCATCCGTGCAATCCCGATGTTATTTTGAAAATCATCAGCTAAATTTGTTGCATAGAGGGGCAAACACAATAGCTGTAATCAAATTCAGCTGTTTTGAGACTATATTGAATGTGCAATCGGTGTTTTCACCCGAAGACTTGGATGGAACAAATCTTTTCGGGCAGGGGAGGCGTAATTTGAGTAAAAAGCTTTGTAAGTTGTGCATATTTTACGGCTATATTGCCATATTAACCTCCTCTAACAAAATTTTAGGCTTATGAAACCCCAAACTCTACTTTTCATCTGTTTGCTGACCATTTATTCTGCACTCACCTCATGCACAACCCAACCGAAAACGGCTATTGAAGAAAATACACCCTCATACTTTACCCCTTATGAGCATGGCATACAAACAGGCGGGGTAAAGACCATCCGCATCAACACTCCAAAAGGAGAATTTAACGTTTGGACAAAGCGTTTTGGCAATAATCCGTCTCAAAAAGTTTTGTTGCTCAATGGCGGACCCGGATTGTCCCACGAATACTTTGAATTTTTTGAAAGCTTTTTCCCAAAAGAAGGGATTGAATTTATTTACTACGATCAGTTGGCCTGTGGCAACTCGGACAACCCAAAAGACACCTCACTCTACGATTTGGCGCGCTATGTGGACGAAGTGGAGCAGGTTAGAAATGCCTTACGGTTAGATAAAAGCAATTTTTACCTGCTCGGACATTCATGGGGCGGCATTCTCGCCATGGAGTATGCACTGAAGCATCAGCAACATCTGAAAGGGCTGATTATTTCAAACATGATGGCAAGTGCACCCGAATACGGAAAATATGCCGATGAGGTGTTGGCAAAAAAACTGCCCCCTGATGTGCTCCAGAAAATCAGGGCTATTGAAGAAAAAGGCGATTTTGAAAACCCCGAATACATGGAATTACTCCTGCCCAATTTTTATGCAAAACATATCCTGAGATTAGAAGAATGGCCGGAGCCCGTGAGCCGTCCTTTCAACAAACTGAACAGCGATTTGTATGTCATCATGCAGGGGCCAAGCGAGTTTGGTATTGCCGGCAAACTTGCTACCTGGGATGTGAGCAAAGAGTTGAAAAACATTCAGGTTCCTACCCTCGTCATTGGCGCTACTCACGACACCATGGATCCGAAATATATGGAATGGATGAGCAAAGAACTTCCTAATGGTCAGTTTTTACTCTGTGAAAACGGCAGCCACATGTGTATGTATGACGATCAGGAACGCTATATGTCAGGGGTTATTAAATTTATTAAATCGGTTCCGAATTGATTTTCAACGGTCAAACAACAGCCCTTGAAACTCCTTTGTCAGGCTGGACAAAACACCGGCCTAACGCCTTGATTTTTTAGACGAAATGGTTTTGCCTGCAAATTTTACAAATTTCATCGTTTTAATTCCACAAACATGAACAGATCAACAACCGGCAACCGGCTTTGAAACATTTTCTGAAAATCTATTAACTTTACCCTCAACCCACATCAAAATATGGCATTCCGATGCAGTTCATACCTAAAGACAACAACTATAAAGAAAGGGTCATAAAAAGTTTTGCCCGCCAAAAATTTATGGAACATATTCAGGCCCAACTCGGCCTGATAGAACCGGGTTATTGCGAAATTCAGGTCCTTTATAATATCAACATCACCCAACAACATGCTTTTTTCCATGCCGGAATTGTCGGCACTGTTGCAGATAATGCAGCCGGTTATGCAGCCTTTTCTCTGATGCAAAATAACTCTTCCGTACTGACCGTTGAGTTTAAACTCAATTTGCTTTCGCCGGCAAAAGGGGAATTGTTGATCGGAAAATCGCGCGTTTTGAAATATGGAAAAACCCTGACGGTTTGCCGTTCAGATGTGTTTGTGGTCAACAACGGATTGGAAAAACTATGTGCCGCTTCTCAATCTACCTTGATTGAATTGCCAAACAGGGAAGATTTTTGAATTGTGAAAAAAAGATTTTTAAATTCATTAAATCTAACCTGATGCCAACTCCGATTCTTTTTTTATCTCTGTTCATTTTTGATTAAAAAAGAATTTGTCAACTTAAAGTTCATTCTTAAAATCCTTACCATGAAACTCAGGCACTTATTGTTAATTCCTTTTTTAAATTTCTTTTTAACCTTACAGGCACAACAGGTCAACCAAATTTCCATTTTTCCCGAAAACCCTGCCGAAAACGACAGCATCATCATTGTATCTGACTTGTCCTATTTCGGAGAATGTTCTTATGGCATGGTTTATTCCTATCAAACCATGATAGAAGATACCATGATACTCATTATACCCACTTATTGCGGGTACTGGCTAACCACCCCTTGCAACAGTATTGATACATTTAAGATAGGAGTTTTTCCGGTTGGCAATTACACGCTGCGCATAGAATATCATCAGGGCAGCGTTTGCCCGATTAGCGGCTTTGATGCCACGATTGCCAGTTTTGACACAGTTTTAACCGTAACCGGCACAACCGGACTTTCCATGCCCGAAACTCAGGAACCGGCGCTTTTTATCTATCCAAACCCCGCCGGCAACCAAATCATTGTTGACCTTACCGAATTTGAAAACCTTTCCGGTTTTTTGCTCATCATAACCAACCTTTCCGGACAAACCGTTTTTCAAAGCCCAGTTCATCAAACCCGTTTTTACACCGACACCTCCAACTGGGAAAAGGGAATGTATTGGATATCTGTCATCAACCCGAAGGGAAAAATCGTAGCGAAACGAAAATTTGTGATTCAATAAACAACTATGCCATCCGGTTAGCCAAAAAACACCCGCTTCAACCGAAACCTTTACCATAAATCATCAAAACCATGACTCCTTTCCATATCCTGAACGGCGATAGTCTTGCCACACAGTTAAGTCAGACCACTATACCTCCTGACTTTATTGTTTGCCGCGAATGTTTGATTGTCGGTGATGTCAGTGCCGGAAATTTGGACGAGTTTTGGGAAAAACGGGCAATGTTTATCTCATCAACCTATCGGGTTTCACCTCAGGAATATAAAACCAGAACTGTCAGCGAGTTGAACAAACTAAATAACCTGCCCCGCAATGCGGAAGTCTGTCTTTGGTTTGAAAACGACTTGTTTTGTCAGGTCAATCTGTGGTTTGTCCTTTTTTTGCTCTCCAATCGTTCCGACTTAACCCTTTACCGTATTTTTCCAATCACAGACAACGAAGCAGACCGGTGGAAAGGTTTTGGAATCGCAACTCCCGAAATTCTTGAACAGGCATACCTCGACAAGGTATTGTTTGAACCCAAAGACTTAGAACTTGGTATAAATTTATGGATCGCCTATCAACACCACAACCTCGGACTATTGACAACTTTGTCCAAACTTAAATCCCGTTGCTTCCGATTTTTGGAAGAAGTATGCCGCGCACATACAGACCGGTTTCCGGCAGACCATACTTTAGGCAGACCCGAAAGGTTCGTGCAGGAACTGATAAACTCCCAAGCCGCCGATTTTCAAACCGTGTTTTCCGTTTTTTCAGAGAAAGAAGGAATCTATGGCTTTGGCGATTCTCAACTCAAAACCATCTATGACAGTTTGAGGTAAAACTCCTGTTTTTTTAACCCCGAACCCGCTAACTTAGCAACAAAAAACTCCCCGATACTTCCTAAGTCCCAAACCCGTAGATTCGCCTCAGCTTTTCGATTTGCCGCTTAAAAACATTGCTTTTTTAAAGATTTTAATTGCGATTTTAAACATTTAAATTGCAATTTTACCCTTTTAAATTGCAATTTTAAAGAGCTAAAAATCAATTTTTGAGGCTAAAATTTCAATTTTCTTCTTTTCAATTGACATTTTCCTCTTTAAAATCTCTTTTTTCTTCGATTCAATTGCAATTTCAAAAAATTTAATTGTGGTTTGGGAGATTTTAATTGCAATTTTATTCCTTAAAATCATCATTTTCTTTCTTAAAATTGTAATTTTAGAAGTTTTAATTGAAACCTTTTTGACCCTTTTTTTCAGTGACTTTTAGTAAAAACCGAACAGGGCAGGGGTAAAACAGGGGGCAGGTAGTTGGTTTTTGACAGAACCAACGCCGTTTTTGATTTGCGGGGTGGCGTTTTTGACCGTAGGGTTGTGCTGCATGTTTTCACCACAGTAACCAAAACTGGTGTTTCGGGCTGTTTTTAATTCAATGTTATTATCATGGAAGGATATCCTGTCAAAGGGTTAATCCCTGAAAATGAGTGGTATTACCAACCCATAAAATTATGCGCCAAAAACAGGAAAAGAACATCGGAAGTGCAAATGATAAACAACCGGTCCGGCAATTTCCCGATTTTTAGCTTTTTTTGAAGGTTGACCACATTAAAATCTGCAATCAGAACCGTACATTTGTTGAAAGACCCCGGCAGATCAGTCAAAAACACGGTATATTCAATTGAAAAGGTCTTTTCCCGGTTTCCCTTTCTTACAAATCCGCCATTTTAACGCAACAGGTTAAACGTCAACAGTATGAAAGCGTTAGAAATATCCGAACCCATCAAACATCATATTCAGACGGCGATGAATGGCGATGCCCAATCGTTTGGGGCGGCATTTCAATGGTTTCGACCCTATCTTTACCTTCATGCCCTTCGGGTTTGCGGTAATTCCGGCAATGCTCAGGATGCCCTTCAAGACACCTTTATTTCTGCTTTTACGAATATCCACACACTGCGCCAACATGCTTCATTCTATCCGTGGTTGAAGAAAATTTTGCTCAACCATTGCCATTTATTGTTGAGAAAAGAAAAATCGCTGCACCGGTTGCAGCGTTTTGCCGGAACGGACTCTGACATTTACGACAGTATCCACCTGCAATTTGACCAAAGCTCCAACCAACAGGTTTTATATTCGTTGATAAGCCGGTTGTCGGGCGAACTTCAATCCTGCCTGATTTTGAGATATTTCAGCAGTTTCAACAGCTACGAAGAAATAGCCGTCATTTTGGGCATTCCGGTCGGAACGGTTCGAAGCAGGTTGTCGGCTGCAAGAGAAAAACTGTCCTCGCTTTATCGTATTCATCAGGATGCCGGAAATAAAGCGATGAACCGGTCAAAAGAATGGTCGGATTACTACCGGTATTCGATGGAAAACCTTTATAAAGATACGTCCATCCGAAACCAATTTTTCAGGCACTTCAACCCAAGCTTAAAAGTTCGTTTTACAAGTGGTAAAATGGCAACGGGCAGCTCAATTGTTGAAAATGAAATTTTAGACGACTTAAATCATGGATCAAAATTAAACATTTCCGATATAAACAGTTGCGAAAACCTCTCAGTGGTTGAAGGGTTTAACGTCAATTCTTCTGAATTTCCCGGCCGTTGTGCCTCCACTACGGTTTTGGTATTTTTTCGAACAAACAACCTCGTCAGCCATCTCCATATTTTTGACTCTGCCCGAGATACCGTCCGGTAAAAATTTTATCTGCCCCAATCCGAACTTTTAAAAGACCTGCTGTATCTACATGCAGTTTTTAAATTCAATGCCTGACATCTCTTTGACAAAAGCTATTTTAATGGTTTTACATACTAACCTATCTGTTTAAAACAATTGCGATATGGAAAAAGATAAAATCATCGAAGAAGTCATTCAGGCAGAACAAAACCTGCTTAACCTGCTAAGACAGGGAGAATTGATGCGTGGAGTAGCCATTCATCTCCATTCGCCCGATTACCGGAATATCTGGAACGGAGAAATCAAAACTTACGAAATGCTGGAAAACAGAATCAAGGCAGGCATCGAAAACGGGCTTCAAAGCTTTGACTATCAGGTAAAAGAACGCGATTTTTTAATCATTAATGCCGAAAACGTGATAGAAACTTTTACCGCTGTCGAAACTGATTATTTGAAAGACGGAAGCACTTCCACGTCCGGGCTAACTGCCATTTCCATACTTTGGCAACTCGTCAGCAACAAATGGAGATTGGCTTATTTACATGCCTCTGAATTGCCAAAAGTAAATTAAACCTCTTTTATCATCATTCACCAAAACATATAAAAACCATGCAAACTTTAGCCGACCTCCAACCTGTCATCTTGTTTAGCTTGTTAATCGCGTTGTATAGCATAGAAAATATACGCCCTTATCTGACTAAACCGGCGAACAAAAAACAACACGACCTGCACAATTTCATCCTTACTTTTATCTCCATTGTTGTCAATATCATTGTCGGAAGCATTGTGGTCATGACCGTTGTATATGCTACCGACCATCAGATTGGACTATTTAACCAAATTGCTTTGCCGCCGGCAGTAGAAATCATCGCCACCATATTGCTGATTGATTTCGGAAGCTATTGCAACCATAACCTTCAGCATAAAATCCCTTTTTTATGGCGGTTTCACAGAGTCCATCATTCCGACCTCTATCTGAACACTTCTTCCTCGCTGCGTTTTCATCCCTTCGATGTGATTTATTCGCAGGGAGTCTATTTTTGTGTCGCCATCCTTGTTTTGGGAGTTTCCATGACCTCCTTCATTCTTTACGGAACCATTGCTTTGGTTTTTGTCATCGTTCAGCACAGCAATATTAAGTTTCCGGATTGGTTCGAAAAATACGGGCGAACTGTATTTTCAACTCCGGGCTGGCATAAAATACATCATTCCGACAACCAAAAATTTACCGACAGTCATTATGGAGATGTATTCACTTTTTGGGATAGAATCTTCGGCACCTGGCATCCGGTAAATCCCGATGAAATCACCTACGGTCTCAAAGAATTTGCCGACACAGAACGGCAAAAAGCAGGTTTTCTGCTCCGCTCGCCTTTTGTGGAGGTGAAAGAGAAATAAAGCATTCTTTTGCACCAAATTTATCAACACAGCTCCGGAGCTCTTTCCTGTTTACCTGCTGCCAGGTGAACTGTTTGTAGAAACTTTGGTCAATTAAATGGCAATAATTCAAAACAAGTTACTACTTTTGACATCATAAATCAGCATAAATTATTAACGCCAAATGGCTGAAATGGAGATAAAAAAGTGAATGTCCTTACCTTAAAGTAGCTATTTTAGTGTGCACTGAGGTTGCCATATTGAGCAAAAAGAGGAGAGGAGATAGGCGAATGAACATAGAAATTAGGCAAAAACCGGCAAAGGTTTGCAAGCACAACTCCGAAATGTTTTGAAGTTTTTGTTTAGCAACAAGTGGTTATTTGATATTGGCGAAAAAGATTTGGCGTTGGCCGCTTTGCCTGTTACAAAGAAGCAAATCAAGCATTTGAAAATACAAAAAAACGATGAAAGGGATTCAAGGAACTTCGAATAAGACCTACCGGCAGTTAATGGGAAATGGGTTGCGGTATGAAATTCCAAAATTTCAAAGAGACTACTCCTGGGAGGCTGAACATTGGGATGACTTGTGGCAAGATATAAATGCACTATTGGCAAATGAAGATAATGAGCATTATATGGGATATTTAGTGCTGCAAACATCCAATAACAAAGAGTTCCATATCATTGATGGTCAGCAAAGATTAACCACCCTGAGTTTGTTGATACTTGCCACATTAAAGTGTTTAAAAGAATTGATTGAAGCAGGAGTTGATCCTGAAAATAATACTAAAAGAAATGATAGCTTACTAAACAGCTATATAGGTTATATAGACCCTGTTACTTTAATTTCAAACAATAAGTTAAAATTAAACCGAAACAGCGATGATTATTATAAACAGCATTTAGTCCTGCTAAAAACATTGCCCTTACGGAACACCAACACTTCCGAAAAGCACATGAGGGAATGTTTCCTTTGGTATTACAACAGGATAAAAAAGGATTTTTTAACAGGGAGAGTTTGGCAGCATTTATTGAGAATATTGTGGACAAACTTTTTTTTACAGTTATTGAGGTAACGGATCAGCTAAACGCATTTAAAGTTTTTGAAACGCTGAATGCAAGAGGCGTTCAGTTATCATCATCTGATTTATTAAAAAATTATTTATTTTCAGTTGTTGATGAAACGAAACCTCACATTTCAGAAATTGAAGAACTGGAAAATATTTGGAGCAAAATAGCCGGGAAATTAGGGGATGAAAAATTTGAAGAATACTTGCGATATTACTGGAACAGCATCAACAAATCGGTTGGCAAGAAAAACCTGTTCAAAACTATTAAAAGCAGCATTAAATCAAAAGCGCAAGTATTTGATTTAATCAGAAGCTTGAACGATACTGCTGATATCTATTTAGCCATCCAAAACCCGGAAGATGATTTATGGAAAGATAAGCCTGATATCCGCAAATCATTAAAAGAATTAAAATTGTTTCAAATCCGGCAAACATATTCACTGTTCTTGTCTGCGTTAAAAAATTTAGATGCCGATAAATTTAAAAATTAGCCCGGATTTGTTCCATTGTTTCTTTTCGCTACAATATCATTGGAGGGCTAAATCCCAACGCACAAGAAGATGTTTATAATACTGCCGCTTTAAATATTGCCGCCAACAAAAACTTTGCCGCTGCTGACTTTCAAAATATATATGTAAGCGATTCGAAGTTTGAAAATGATTTTTTGACCAAAGAATTTAAAAACACGACGCGAAACCATAAAATCGTAAAATACATCCTGTCAAAAATCGAAATTTATCAATACAAAAACGAAATTGACCCCGAAAGCGATTTATTTACTATTGAACATATTCTCCCGGAAAATGCCGATGATACCTGGGGAGAATTTACTTTTGAAGAAATCAATCGTTCTATTTACAGAATAGGGAATTTGACCCTTCTTGAAAAAAAACTGAACAGAGAAGCAGACCAAAAACCATATACCGAAAAAAAATCTGTTTATTTGCAATCAAACAGCGAGTTGACCAAATCCATTCCCGAAAATTTTGATTCATGGAACGAATCAAAACTCGCTGCACGCCAAAAAGACCTGGCCAAACACGCTAAATCCATTTGGAAAATTCAGGAGTTAACGTGAATAATAGATAAAAAAAGTACGAAAAAGCAGTAATTAGAATCAGACATTCAGACATCGTATGTCTATCCGACATGCGATAACTACCAGGGTACTTTTTGCTTCACCTGATAAAAGCGTTTGCCGTCAAAACGATAGAGTCCTTGTCCGGCACCCCACCACATGTTTCCGTCTTTGTCCTGATACATGCTTTGAACGCAGCAGTTAATCCCGTCTTTGGGGGTAAACACAGTAAATGCTTGGGGATTTGAAATTCCGGCAGAAGGGTCAAATCTTGTCGTGCTGCCTCTGGCAGTAATCCATATAATTCCCGATTTTTCAATATATATTCCCCATATTTCACTACCTCCCAATCCGTCTTTGGCTGTTACGCTTGTAAAGCTTTTGCCATCATAGCGGCAAATACCCTCTTTCATGGTAAACCAAAAATTACCTGCCCGATCCTGTATGATACCACCGGCATAATTATCTCCCAAGCCTTCTTTCTCTGTAAGATTTATTATCGTTTTTCCATCATACCGAAACACCCCATTGCTATGAGAAGCAAACCAAATGTTTCCCGATTTGTCTTCGATGATGTCTGTAACATTTATAGAGTCAAGCAAATTAAACGACCAAAAACATTTGCCCCCTATGCTATCGGCAGCCGGATTGTATTGAAAAACTCCGCCTTCTGTGCCTATCCAAAGCCTGCCTGCACTATCAGACAAAATACATTTCCGGCCAACCCAACTTTTATTCAGCCCATTCTCTCCGGTATAGCTTCTAAAATTTTTTCAGTCATATTTAAAAGCGCCAAGGTCTGTTCCAAACCACAGATTCCCTTGCTTGTCTTCGGCAATCGCCTGTATGCTATTGGCGGTTAGCCCTTCCGGTTTGCCGAAATATTGCAAAGTAGCATGATCATATCTTACTACTCCTTCGCCAAGGGTTCCAAACCACAGATTCCCTTTCGAGTCCTGAAAAATGCTTCTGACATACTGACTGACTAAAGTAGTATCGTAATCAGGATATATTTCGACCGCCTTGTAGTTTCTTATTACTTCCGGACTTGCTTTGGAGGCAACCGCCTCATCCGGCAGGTTAGTATGAACTTTTCCGGTACAGGAACAAAAAGTAGCTAATAAACTAAGCAGTAATATTTTGTACAAGGACATCATGCTGATTGCAATTTTTAAAATAGTCCGTTAAATGTATAGAGGCAATGCATCCCGTTTCCCTGCCTGAATATTCTTGTAATTCTTTGATTTATCCCGCAAGTATAAACCCCTTGACCATAAAATTAACCCAATTATTTTCGACTAATATAATTATGCAAACAGAATAAGGTGTTACGAATAAAGCAAAACCATATTACCTCAGTAAATTAGTATATCAATAAGATTATAAAGGGGCAACAGGTTGCCATTACTCCAGCACCTTGATAAAAAACACAAACTCTTCCAGCAGTTTAACCTGTTCTTTCAGTTCTTTTCCGGTCAGAAGGTTGGTTTCGGGCAACACCACTTTTTCGGGCAGCAGTTCAATCAGGTTGAGGACGTTTCTTGTTTTGATGGCATAGGTTGCGCTTTCTGCCTGCGAATGTTTGGCTTTAATGATGCCAATGAGGTTTCCCTGATAATCGTAAAGGGGCCCTCCGCTGTTTCCCGGATGTACCGGAACGGTTAGCTGATAGGTGGACACATCGCCTTTAAATCCTTTTGGAGAACTGATGACCCCATCCGTCAGTTTTAGAGATTCGCCCATAGTCGCCGATAGGGGAAACCCCATGGTATAAACCTTTTCACCCACTTCAGACAGGTTGGTTTTGATGGTATAGGGTATTTCGGGCAGGGACGAAAAATTCCAGTCTTCGATTTTTATGACCGCCAGGTCGTTGATTTCATCGTTGACCATGACTACAGCCTGATAGACCACTTTTTTACCGTTGCTCATCGTTTGAACTTCTATCAGGTTGCCTCCCTGAATAACATGGTTGTTGGTAACAATATAGCCGTTGGAGGAAACGGCTATGCCGCTTCCGGTAGCTACTAATCTTCGCTGTTGTCCCTGACGCGGAAACTGTTTGTAGTATTTATACACCGTCTCCTCTTCGTTTGCAAAGGTCAGATACAACATGTTCGACTGATCCACCGACAAATAGACATCTTCTTCCATTTGCTTGTTTTCGGAGTACCAATGCACATTGTAAAAGTTCAGGGTGCCGGTGGGGTAAATATACCCGGCCACCTCTCCAACCTGCCAGTCTTCGTAATTGGAAGCGCCGTTGAGGTAAATCGCATCGAAGTTGCCGGAATCGGGATTTTTGACCACTGCAATCCGGTATTTGGATTTGTTGGGAACGCCAATGATAAATTTTTCGTAAATACCTTCTAAATTATTGTCGGGTTTGTTGCCGGTAAAATATTTTTTAAGACTTTCTTCGTTCCAACCGGTTTGGTTGCGCGGAAGTTTGAGGCGTTTCGCTTTTTCATAAACCAGGGTGGTGTCGTAAAACGAGCGCCAAATAGAATACAGTTTGTCCAGTAAATAGGGGTCGTTGTATAAAGTATCGGTGGTAATAAACTGAAAATAGTCGCCGGTACAAGCGTTAAACTCCATGACATGATTGGTAAACAACTGTTTTTTAACCACCTCCATCTGCACTTTTACCCGCACAATATCGCAATAGGAGGGGGCGGATTCGTACAAAGTTTTTTTGTCTTCGGAGGTAATGGCCACTGTTTTAAAACCAAGGCTTTTCAGGTATTTGGCAAAATGATCGAGCAACACACTTCCATCGGTGTCTATTTTTTTTTGAACTTCAGGGCTTGTTACCAGTTCTGCAAATTTTACCCCCTGCATATAATCGAAAAGGTTAAGCGCCGGATTTGACTGCGATAAACTGATATTGCCGGAAGGGTTATCGGCAAAAACAAACGCATTAGAGCCCAAAAAAAAGAAGGTCAATAACACAAAAATGGTTGGTCTGCAGTCCATATTTAAAATCGTTTTAACAGCGCTATCAGGGTTAAACAACCAATAGGATATAAACGGTTGACTATATTATTTCGGCAGGAAGCAAAAACTTTCACAATTTAACACAAAAAACCGGCACTGTTATGGTTCTGACGGCAACTTGTGTTCCAAAGCTCCCGAAATGGCTTCTTTTATCTTGGACTCCAACTTGTTATGGAAAACTTGCTTTTTCAGCACCGAGGGTTCGGCTGCTCTTTCGGTACAATCGTTTAGCTTACAACGCTCACAAGTGGTACTGACCAAAACCACCGGAACATTAATGTCATTCCAGAACCTGACTTTGTTCATAAACTTCTTGTTGATTAAAAACCCGATGGAAACGCTGCTGTTTGTATTTGGAGTAGGGTAGGCGGTTCGGGCAACTGAAATACAAAAATATTCATTGCCGGAAGTCAGGGATAATGCTCTTTGAACTTTAACCAATGCTTCTGGCGGGATTTTGCCGTTGTTTTGTTGCTGTTCAAGTTCAGATAACACCGAAATTCCTACCCACCGGCGGCAATAATGCTCGTTCAGCTCATTTCCATGAAGATTGTGCAGATTAGGCAGGTGCAGCTCTTTGGTGATGTCAAAATGGTTCGAGCCTTTTACATGACTGACCCGGGCAAAAAACAATTCATTCAACCCCAAAAAAGTAGGGGCTATACTCGTCAGACGGTGAAAAAAAGTATCGGACGAAACATTGTAGCTGTTGATAATTTGCAATAGTTGCTCCCCGTCAAAGGTTTCGGATGCCAAAAAACGTTCAACATCCCGAACCACTGCATGACGGTTTAAAAACAAAGCTCCGGCAAAATAGGAAGCCTTAAAATTGTTGAGTGCTTGTTCAAAGGATTTAATTCTTACCCAGGATTGGGTATTGTTTCTGCCCGAAAGCTGCAAATAGTTATACCCTAATTCTTTAGCTAACTGAAAAGCTGTTTGTGCGGGGTTTAGATTGTTGTTTAACAGCAGTTTGTTCCCGTCTTTATGTTCCACAAAAACCGAACGAATTCCCTGCAGTTCGGGAAATTTGCCTAAGTGATTTTCTTCAATCCGGTAATTATACTGTTCTGCAAGCAAGGTTTGTAGATGTCCGGCACTAACCGGCAGGGTAGGAGGCAGGTCAAACTCAGCAACAAACCTTTCGGCCGCCTCTTCCAGGTCTTCAAAATAGTTGTCGTGGAGTTCCTGATAGGAACGCAATGTCGCTAATAAAAATAATTCGGCAGGCATTTCGTAGTTGCGGGTAATGCTGATGATGGTACTGATAAATGCGCTTACCTTGACCGGTGCATTGGAAATAATTTCGACCAAACTCTCAATGCCGATACCGAATACCTCTAAAGGAAGTTCTTTTAAAAAGTCCGAATTGAGCAATTCGGCAACCGGAGTTAAATTTTTGGTTACCTTGAGTGATACCATTTCTTCATAGCTGACCCCAAGAGCTTGCGACAAGGCTACTATTTTTTCGGTTTTGGGAAATTTCTTGCCTTTTTCAATTTCGTTGAGGTAAGACACCGAAATTCCACAGTTTTCAGCCAACCCTTTGAGCGACCAGCCTCCCTTTTGCCGAAGCTGTCTGAGCTTTAACCCAAAAATCATGCGCACCTTTTGTTCGATTAACATGCAGTTGACCTTTTTTTACGGTGTAACATTGTAGGAAATGGCCTTTGTTGCGCCGATTTTTGCGCAAAGTAACTATGCGAATGTCTAAAATTTAAACCCTTCAGCAAATAAACAAAAATTTTTTTTGCGTTTAGCGAAATTTCGCTTGCAAAATTAAAAAAACCGGTTTATCTTTGCATTGGATTTATTTCCAGCGAATTTTCGCTAACTCGTAACAGTCTTAATTTTCCTCTCGGAAATTTATCCTGTTACAATTTGTGCAGCAATGCCTTAGAGTTAAGGGAGTAAATGTTTGCATTTTGGTTGGAGTTCAAACAAGCCTGCCCATCTTACAATAGTAGTGGGCGGGCTTTTTTTTTAGTTCCATATTTAATAAATCACCCACAGATTGATTCTGCTTTGATTTACGCTATCCTCAGAATAAAAAAATCACCCGCAGATTTCGCTGATATCCGCAGATTTTTTCTGCATTCATTTGTGTTATCTGCTGGAGAAAATAATTCGCCCGCATCTTTAGCTGATTGTATCTGCGTTAATTTGCGCCATCTGCGGGAGAAAAAAATCGCCCACAAATTGTTTCTGCTTTGATTTACTGTATCCGCAGAGCAAATAAATCACCCGCAGATTTTTTCTGCGTTAATTTGAGCCATCTGCGGGAGAAAAAAATCACCTACAAATTGTTTTTGCTTTGAATTACGCTATCCCCAAGGCAATATAAATTGCCCGCAGATTTCGCTGATATCCGCAGATTGTTTCTGTGTTCATTTGCGCCATCTGCGGGAGAAAAAAATCGCCCACAAATTGTTTCTGCTTTGATTTACGGTATCCGCAGAGCAAATAAATCACCCACAAATTTCGCTGATATCCGATGATTGTTTCTGCGTTAATTTGCGTTATCTGCGGGAGAAAAAAAATCGCCCATAAATTGTTTCTGCTTTGATTTACGCTATCCTCAGAACAAATAAATCACCCGCTGATTTCGCTGATTATTTCTGCGTTAATTTGCGTTATCTGCGGGAGAAAAAAATCGCCCACAAATTGTTTCTGCTTTGATTTACGCTATCCGCAGAACAAATAAATCACCCGCAGATTTCGCTGATTTTCGCAGATTGACTATGCGAAAATTTGAGTACTTCGCGGGAGACTATAATCCGTTTACCTTTCTATAAATTCCTTTATATATTTGCGAGACATTAAAATTGACAAGAATAGCTAATTTTAATCCGGTGATTTTTAAGTAGGTCAATACTTGTTTGTGGTGAACTTCAGCTAAATTTTCTACTGATTTAACTTCTATGATGACTACATCATTAACCAAAAGATCTATCCTAAATCCCAGGTCTATTTTTTCTGTTTTATAGTGGACCGGTAAAGGAACTTCCCTTTTTACACTCAGTCCTTTTTCTATTAATTCCAATTCAAGCGCAGCCACGTAAACTGATTCTAATAAACCTGGTCCTAATATGTTATATACTTCGTAAATTGCTCCCCGAATGATATATGATATTTCGTTTTCTGTCATAGTTCAATTATTGAGTTAGTGGTTTTGGCAGCTTCCGTTTTAAAGTAGCTGTATTCCTTTACCGGTGCTATGTAATACACTTCCAAGGCAAGGGCTTCTAAAAATTTCATTGCACATTTAATGCGGTAACCTACTCTTTCGGTCAACTATCTTTTATCGTTTATGTCGTTTGTTCCTTTGGTCTCAATTACAAAATAATATTCGCTTTCGCTTCCTGTTTTCATACTCTTGCATTTCAACATCAATCCAAAGTCGGGTTCATATTCGACAATAGATGTTTTAATTTTGTCAACGTCTTGATATTTTAAGCTGTCAAATTGTAACTCCATTACTTCTTGCCATTCTTCTTAGTTAAATATCTAATTTCTTCTTCTTTCGCTTGACTTATTTTTTTGAACAACCGATTCAAAAGTAATAAAATCCGATATATTGAGCTTGAAAAAAGTCAAAATCTTTTCGATATCCCGATAGCAAATTGGCAAAGTCAACCTGGCAGTTCCCTTATGCCTGTTAGCTGCCACATTATCTGTTTATATTACATCCATCAAATAAGGGTTTTGATTTACTGCATCTTTCATCTGCCCGCCTTTTCACATCAAATGATGTTGCATCTTTTGATTTTTAAAATCTCCATAATGCGCGTGACCTAAATTTGGGACTAAACCGAAAAAAAGTTCCGTGAATGGAATTTTTTTACATCCTTTAACATTTAGTAATCAGAATATATTCTTCACTAAAAAAGATGATGTAAGATGAACAAAAATATTTCCAATACCCTCGCACAACTTATTTTTGGCACCCCTGTCGGGCATTTAAATTTAATGGTGGTACCGGTTTTTCTGCCCGAAAATCTGAAATGGACTGATTATATCTCCTTAAAGGAAGGCTTGGATCAAAAACTTGTTGAAGTTTCAGAGGTGTCCGAAAGCGGCTCAGTTCCAAATTTAATGGTTACAAACAATGCCGACCTGCCTTTGCTTTTGCTGGATGGCGAAGAACTCATCGGAGCCAAACAAAACCGCATTGTCAATACCAGCCTGCTCTTGCCGTCAAAGACCAAAACCGTGATTCCGGTCAGTTGTACCGAGAGGGGGAGGTGGGACTACAACTCCCGCTTTTTTGGCGATTCGGGAGTAATCATGTCTTCAAAAGCCCGGTATAACAAAAGCGAACGGGTAAAATCCAACCTTGAAAGGGGTGCAGGTTACAATGCCCAGCAAAACGAAGTATGGAACGATATTGAAGGCTATCATGATACCTTCAATTCTTCTTCAAAAAGTCGTGCAATGCGGGATATTTTTTATGAACAACAAACTAAAATTGACGGGTACTTGCAAAACATACCTGTTCAGTCAGGTCAATGCGGTCTTGTGGTGATTTTAGGCGGTAGTATAGCCGGGTTCGACTTTGTTTCAAGCCCTCAAGCCTATACCTCCCTGCACAATAAACTAATTAGCAGCTATGCAATCGAAGCATTGGTTGAAAAGGTTCAAGGAAAAGAAAGAAGCCTGCCGGAAGCAGAACAAGCAGTCCTGACTATTAAGCATTTTATTACCCACTTCACCGAAACTGCATCCGAAAACGAATTTAAACCGGTTGGTTTAGGTGTAGATTATCGCTATACTGCCCCAAAAGGAACAGCTTCTGCATTGGCTTTTGATAACAAAGTGGTTCATTTCTCGGCTTTTCCAAATATTTCTATAGAAGTCCCGGTCAAACAATGGAGCGACTCCGTTGAAACAGAAACCCAAGATTCCGGCAGTATCTCTAAAACGTTTTTACAAATCCTGAAGGACAAATTGAGTAAAATTTAGCCGGCCTGATCGGTTTAACCCTTTATTTTGAAAAAGGTATGGGCTTATTGCTTTTTTTTCAGAATGATTTTTTTGTCGTCGTGGCTGCTCACTGTGCTAAAAAAATGATAAATACCGGAATAGCTGCTTGATGGAAATGTTCCTTTATTTAACACCATGGTTCTGATATGCAAAATTCGGTTTTCAACTTGTTGAAACCTGACCGCATAAGAGCCAATTTCGGATGTCAGGTTAAATTCCTGGGGTATAAATTCAATTTCATACTCCGCAGGAATGAGGTAGGTTAATGTGTCTGTTTGAGTAATTCCGTAGCCTATATAAATATCGGAAATTCTGTTTTCCTGACTATAAAAAGGCAGCGTGGTTCTGTTGAACGGGCTAACAGGAACAAACAACCGGTTTCCTGCCGTAGAACCATATTTGGCCGCAGTTCCTGAAAAATCAATTTTAGCAACAACTAAATTGGGGGTGCTTTTATCAGTAATGGTTAACTCTGAAAGGCTGAGGTTGTTAAGGGGCAATGTTTTAGTGATGCTTTCTTTTTGCTCTTTAGGCGAAGACATCATTAAGTTTAAAGCCTCCGAATAGGCTAAGTTAGTCAGCAACCGGGAAGCAGAAAAGGCAATGTCTCCGTTTGTTTGGATGGTAAGGTCCGATTTCAGGATTTGGCGATTATCTGAAGCCCTGAACGAAGGCGTTTTCACCAATTTGCCGCCATCGGGGGTAATGGTCAAAGCATACCGGTTGGAATTGTAAGGTCCGATAAATCCAAAAGGTGCATGTTGGCTGGTACACTCTAACCAAACCGTATCTTGTTCTAAAGGCAAACACAATATAACATGATTAGTTTGGTTTGCACTTGCAAAATCAGTTTGACTGATTTGTAGGTCATCATCTGTGCCTATTTCGGTATAATGGGCTTCGATTCCTGCCACTTTTAACAAACTTCTGGTATAATTACTCAGGGCTTTACAATCGCCATATCCGTATTTGTGTACCTCCTGAGCTTCTTTGGGTTGAAATCCGCCAATTCCTAAAGCGATATTCACATACCTTGTTTTACCCTGCATGTACCGGTAAATGCGTCGGGCTTTTTCCCGTTTATCTGTTACTCCTTCAATCAGGTGTTCTATATCAGCTATCGCGGTTTCGGGTAGTTTATCCCTGCCGTCCAGCAAAGAATATGTCCATTTTCCATACGTTTTCCATGTATTGAAGTTTCCTTTGGTTTTATCATATTCGAACTCATCGGGAGAAAGCAAAACCATAGGGGCAAAATCACTAAAAGGCGGCATATAAGGCTCTTTGATGTAAGCCTTCAGATTTTGGACACGCCATTCATAGCTGTTTATGTTTTTTTCGTTAGTTTGCTTAAATTGAATACCCCCGTTAACTGATTTAAATTTTACCGTAATGTCCGAAGGTGTGTTGTATGACAACAAAGACTGTTGAACCGAAACACCAAAATTACTGACAGGATACCAGGTATCAATACCGACAACACCGTTATAAACCAATTCGTAAGAATACTCTACCGTATATGGGTATCCGGCATAGTCGGGTGATATATATTTTATTCTGCTGTCGCTAAACAGGGTGTAAGAAGCATAAGCCGGCTCGTCTTTAATGTCCGATTTTCCGAACTGTCTTATCTTACTGCCGTCTGCCCGGTACATTTTACCGGTGATGTCTGTTACCGAAGAGAGTTTGTCGTAATATATAGCAAGTGCGTTGTGTTTTTCTCCTTCTTTATTCAGAATGGTAACCGCAAAATGTACCTTTTTTGACAACTTAGCAAGTGAGATTCGCTGATAAACTGTGTTGTAAAACCTGTAAACAGCATTGGCATTTTGTAGTAAAGAATCGGGAATCAGCGTTACATTCAAATCGTTTGCTTGTAATGCAAAAAGGCTGTTTGACATAGATATCAGCAGCAGAAAGTAGCGGAGTGTCTTCATGGTTGGTCCGGCTGTTAATTTCTTTTTAAGACAATCTTTTCGTTCTGTTTTGCAATTACCTGTCCATAAAATTCTTTCAGGTCCGGATATTCTTCCGGTAAAAATTGAGTTTGATTTAGGTTGAACTGGCTGGAAACCTGAATGCTATTCTCTATCTTTTCTACAGTATAGGTGAACTTGGCGGCCTTATTGTTTAAAGAAATTATGATTGATTGGGGGATGGCATCAATGGTAAAATCTGAAGGAATTTGAATAATTACAGTTTTAGCAATGACTAAAGGGAAGTCGAACTCTACGGGGTAGTCCCTTTTTTCTAATTTAAAGGGGTTTTCAGAATCGGTTTCGTAAAACATAGGAGAAAAATAGATTAAATCGCCTGCTACTTCCGGATAATTGTTAATACTGATGTCATAGTGCTCCTTCAGTTTTTCGTCGAGGTTGTTAAAATTTGTAATTTCAGAGTTTTTAATTTGCATGCCTTTATATTGCGCCTGTAGGTTTTCTGTTTGTTTTTCCTTGGTTCCGGATATTCCCAATTTCTGACGGCGGGAATAGGCCGCATATTCACCTGTATTATAGTCCAACGTTCCAGTAAAAGTCAAATCAGCAGGGTTTAACTCCAACTTATAAACACTTTGTGCTTTGTAACTGCTTAACCGTTCCAGATCTATCCAGGCAATTTGATTAGGAGCAACCACCAACCCAAAATCGTTGATACATCTGACAGGCAGCAGGTTGATATCAGAAAAGGGGTCAGAAGCATCTACCAGCAGCTTTTTACCCTCAAGTTCTACAATTGCCACCACGCAGTTAAAGTCGCTGATAGTAGGGTGAATGCGGTTAATTCTTCCATTGCTCTGTGTACTTAAAATTAGCGGATCTGCATTTAAACCCAATTCACGCAAAATCATGACCAAACAAAGGTTGATTTCAGTAGTTGTTCCACTTCCGCTTTTAAATGCGTCTTTCAATGATTTCTGCACATAAAGCGAGTTGAGGTCGTTCCAGCTCATTTTACTTCTTAGAAAGTTTTGAGCTTCCCTGATTAACTGGACACCATTGGCATTTAGTTTTAGAATTGGGGTGATTTCTTCTTTTAAAAAGCCTGTTTTTTTCAGTTCCAAACCAAAAAACTCATGTTCCAACAGTTTATCCCTGATTTTCTCCCAGGTGGTTGTATAACTCCGTTCGTCGGAACCCGGCATTTTAACGCTTTGCAATTCAAATTTTAGCGTTGAGATATGGTTTTTGGGGGTTCGCAAATATTTTTCACTCACAAAAGCCGGAATATCTTTGGCGGTAAATTGATACACTTGTTCCAGATATTTAATGGTTTGTGTACCTGCACGTTGTTGTAAACCGTACCCGCCTATCTGGTCATAAAAATCAAGCGTTATGGATTCTGTTCTTTCGCTTTTTTTCATGTTTACATCTACATATCCGGTTAGGTGTTGATTGTATCTGAAAAATTCGGGAATCCTGACATAATACTCGCTGTACAGTACCGGAATTTCATGTTGGAAATACCAATCCTGCAGATTATATAAAAAATCCGACTTAATGGTGTAAGACACTTCGATGACCGAGCCTTCTTTTACATTTGGCATCGGAAATTTAACCGTCATCAGGTTTTTCGTTGTCTTCTCCTTAATGATTTTGTTTTTCTCCAACTTAAATGATTCCACAGCATTGTTTGAATCATTGTAAGTATTCGCTCTTATATCGGCTAATTCTTCCTCTGCTTTCCCATCCATATAGAGCGGGATTTCGAAATCGGCATGTTCTGCCCCTATTTTATCAAGAATTTTAATTCTATAGTGTCGTTCGAAAACTAAGCGGAAGCCCTTGTTTGACCCTCCCGAACCAAAAAGCGAAACCTTGGTGTCTTCATATTCAAAAGTTATAAACCCAAAATCAAAAATGTAATAAGCATGTGCATTCGAATCTATCGGACACACTGTTGTCTTTAAGTCCTGAATATCAATTTTACCAAATTTTTCGGGTGCTTTTTGGGCAAAAAGGAAAAGAGGCAGCCCAAAAAATAAAAAAAATAACCATTTAATCTTTAGCAAATGATGTGTCATATTCATAGATTTAACAGGGGGTTAATTTCTCAAAGGTAATCAATGATGAATAATAAATATTATTTTAGCATTTTTTTTCTACATTGCTTTCCTGTCCAACCCCGGTAGCGCAGGCTTGCAGTTTTTCTCCATGTCAAATTTGCCGGTCTCGGTTTAGTTCCTGTAGAACAAGCCAAAACTAAGGCATGTAATTAGCTTCAAAATTAACTATATCGTCAAGTGTTAAAACTGCACAATTTAAACTGTACTTTTGCAGTCACAAAACTTAAATAATGTCTGAAATCTTTTTAGACATTCTCACACAAAAAAAAGTTGTTAATGAATCAGACAAAACCCAATATTAAGAGTCCGGTTGGTAAATTGGGCGTACTCACTCCCGGTATGGGTGCCGTAGCTACTACCTTTATTGCCGGAGTAATAGCTGCTCGAAAAGGAATTGCCCTGCCTATCGGCTCGTTAACACAAATGGGAGTTATTCGTTTAGGCAAGCGAACCGAAGCCCGAACCCCGCTCATTAAAGATTTTGTACCACTTGCCAATATGAATGATATCGTCTTTGGCGGATGGGATGTGTTTGCCGACGATGTTTATACCGCAGCATTAGAAGCAAAGGTGCTCGACCTCAACCTCGTAACATTGCTCAAGGACGAGTTGCAGCAAATTAAACCAATGACCGCCGTGTTTGACAAATCGTATGTGCGCAATTTAGACGGGAAAAACGTAAAAACCGGTGCTACTAAAATGGATTTGGCAATCCAGTTGATGGATGATATACAACGGTTCAAAAAGGAAAATAACTGCGATCGGTTGGTGATGGTTTGGTGTGCTTCTACTGAAGCTTATACCGAAGTCAGCGAAGTACACCAAACCTTAGAAGCTTTTGAATCGGGTTTGCTTGCCAATGATGCCCGGATAGCACCAAGCATGATTTACGCTTATGCAGCCCTTAAAAACGGAGTTCCTTTTGCCAATGGGGCGCCAAATCTAACCTGCGACATCCCAGCTTTGGTAGAACTGTCCCACCAAACAAAAGTGCCGATTGGCGGAAAAGATTTCAAAACCGGGCAAACGCTGATGAAAACCATAGTCGCTCCGGGTTTACATGCCCGTGCTTTGGGTGTAAGAGGTTGGTTTTCGAGCAATATTTTGGGTAATCGGGACGGAGAAGTGTTAGATGCGCCTGAAAATTTTAAAACAAAAGAGGTATCGAAAGGCAATGTGTTGGATGGCATTTTAAACCCTGAAACTCAACCCGAACTTTATGGGAATATTTACCACAAAATACGCATCAACTATTACCCGCCTCATGGCGACAACAAAGAAAGCTGGGATAATATTGACATTTTCGGTTGGTTGGGCTACCCCATGCAAATAAAAATCAACTTCCTTTGCCGGGATTCTATTTTAGCCGCCCCCATCGTGCTCGATTTAGCCTTGTTTATGGATTTGGCACAGCGGGCAGGAATGTATGGCATTCAGGAATGGCTGTCTTTCTATTTTAAAGCTCCTCAAACGGCTCCCGGTCTGCCCCCGCAACACGATATTTTTAAACAACTCAGTAAATTAGAAAACACTCTTCGATTTATAATGGGCGAAGAACTCATTACACACCTTGGTTTGGATTACTATGAAGAACTGATTAAGGAATATGAGACGTTTCTACATCTGGACAAGTAGTGGCTTTGGTATCGGTTGGCTGCCCTTGGCTCCCGGCACATGGGCCGCCGCTGCCGCGGTTTTACCGATTTTTCTGTTTGTCCAATCATCCTTTGTTTGGCGAAATGCTGTTTTGCTGGCGCTTATAATTTTGTTTACCGTAATTGGCGCTAAAGCGGCAAAAGCCTTGGAACTCGAATGGGGTAAAGACCCGAAGCAAATTGTAATTGACGAAATGGCCGGAGTTTGGGTTGCCATATTGGGTTGTAGCTGGAATTGGCAATATTTATTAGCCGGGTTTGTTCTGTTTCGCTTTTTCGATATCGTAAAACCCTTTGGTATAAAACGTGCCGAATCTATCGGAAACGGATGGGGAGTAATGGCCGATGATTTATTGGCCGGTTTATATGCAAATTTTCTGATTCAGGGCTTTACCTTTGCTACAAGGTAAAGAAGGTCATTATACCTTTTTAAAGAAATTAGTTTTACCATGCAAAACTGACGGAGTATGTCAACCAATACACTTAAACAATACGGGCAACCCTTGGTTTACCGCTTGTTAAATCCACTTATTATGCTGTTGGTCAGGTTAAATGTTTCCCCCAATACCATAACCACTATCGGCTTTTTGCTCAATATTGGGGTTGCCGTAATTTTTGTTGTCGGTGCCGGAGCAGAGCGCACCAACCTGAGTTATCTGGGTTGGGGAGGCACTATGATATTGTTTGCCGGCTTGTTTGATATGATTGATGGCCGCCTTGCCCGCCTCAGCAACCGCACCTCAAAATTTGGCGCGCTTTACGATTCTGTGTTAGACCGTTACAGCGAACTGGTCATGTTTTTGGGTATCACTTATTATCTGGTTGCACAAAGCTATTTTCTCAGCTCGCTCTTTGCTTTTATTGCTATGATTGGCTCTATTATGGTAAGTTATGTGCGCGCCCGTGCCGAAGGGTTAGGAATAGCCTGCAGTGACGGTTTGATGCAGCGTCCCGAACGGATTTTAACCATCAGTATTTCTGCTATTTTGTGTAGCGCAATTTCGCAGTTTACCGGCACCTTTAAATTTACTTTCCCTAATTCCGGTTTTCCGTTGTTCGAAAACATCTCCATTTTTGTTTGGCCTCTTTTTGCGTTGGCAATCTTAACGAATTATACCGCAATAGACCGGTTGGTTTCATCCAAAAAAGCATTGCAAAATCAGGAAACGCAATAACGCAATCTGATTCAAAAAGGATAAAAAAGAATTTTTTTTACCGGTAGTAAATTCTATACCCTGTAAACATGAGGAACGAAAGCATTTCCTGTTTAAAAAATACAACTTACCCCCAACTTGCCCTAAGTTAAGGTATTTCCTGCTCTACGCTCACCGTTCCCTCTGTACCATTATCCCATTCCACGGTAATTTGGTTGGTACCTTGTCCGCTTACAATGTTTCCGCCGGAAACTGTCCAGAAATAGGTGCTTCCATCTATGACGGGGGTACTGTACGTATAGAGTTGGTTTGCACAAACATTGGCAGAAGAACCAACCACCCCATTTTGTGCTATAACAGGAACAGGAGTTGGATTTACAGTTATCGGTAACTGAGCAAAACCACCGGTGCCATAATCATTAACTCCCCGCACAATAATATTTCCCGAAACTGCTCCTGCACCAAAATTAACCATAATGGTATTGGTAGTGCTGGTTCCGGTTGCACCTAAAGGTAGTGTCCAGCTATAAGAAGTGGCATTGGGAATGGGTGGAACTGAATAGATGACACCATTGGTACCTGTACAAACCATATTAAGCCCGCTTATTGCACTACTACAGCCTGGAATATGATTTATGACCGCTCGATAAAGTAAAAAAGTAACCGCCTCCACACCCGAGGGAAACGAATTGGTTAACCCACAAACCGTAACACCAAGACAGGTATCTTGAATCATTTTGCTCCTGTATCCCCAGGTAGAACCCCCGTGCCCCCAAAATGTTTTTTCCTGAACCGTTTGGCGTGCTAACCCTAATCCGTACTCATAAGTAGGGTTACCCGTAGAAACAAACGTTGACATTTGGTCAAAAGATTCTTCATTGATCAATTGCCAGCTAAACAAGGCATTATACCATTGAACCATTTCGGATGCAGTTGAAAATACAGCACCGGCACAACCCGCGGCAGTGTTTAGCCCTACTCTTGAAGTATCGTTATAATCTATCAGATTCCACCACCTGTGAGCAAGAGTTCCGGTTTCCGGCTCTTGTACATCATAAAAGGTACTGTCCATGTTTAATGGTGTAAGAATGCGGTTGCGTATATGATGGTAAACAGGAAATCCGGTTGCGCTTGTAACCACCATATCTGCCAGTACATAGTTGGTATTGGAATAGCCCCAACTCGTTCCTGCTGCAAAAAGAGGCGGCCCTAACCATCCTAATACTTCGTCTGGCGTAAATACGCGTGTTGGGTTGGCGTTTATCGTATCCATCCAGGGAGAAACAGAAAATGGGTCGGGTACACCGCTGGTGTGGTTGAGCAGTTGTCTGATAGTAATGTTGGGGTTAATATTTGCATACTCAGGTATCCAATCACTCAACTGGTCGTCTAAACTTAGCACATTTTCTTCGGCAAGCATCAGGATTACCGTGGCTACAAACAATTTAGTATTGCTGGCAATCCCCATAAGCATATCTTGTGTAATTGGCTGTCCATCATAAGAATTTCCCATTACTCCTGTCCAAATTCCCTGACCGGGTATGTAAACAGCGGCCGACATGCCCTTTATATTACCAACCTGCAGAAAGTAGGAGCTTAGTGTATCTTGCAGCATTGTTGCCATCAAAGGATTAAAACTCTGTGCCCGGATGTTTGAAATCAAACAGAAAGCAAACAAACAAATGAAAACTCTTTTCATAAGGAATGTTATTTTACCACAAACTTCCAACCTTCCTGATTATTCCCATTTTACTCAAAAGTACTTATTTAATACCAAAGATAGACGATTTGTAAGACTTTTATAAATGGTGTGGTTTTGCTAAAATAAAAAAGAAAATAACTTAGCTTACTAACATTACCGATACCTCAGAAATACCGGTAATGTTAAGTTAAAACAAAAACAGCCCCCGACATAATCTGTCAGGGGCTGTTGGTATTTTGGTTAGCGGGGGTTGATTATCCTACCGGTACGTAGTTCCACAAACTGATCGTGATAAAGCTTCTGCCGTTTCCATAAGTGCCGTAGAGCAGATAGGTGTCTTTTCCGTTTGCTCCGGGAGTGCCTTTGATGACACCCATAATCTCAATGTTAAACACGGTGGCTCCTCTTTTCAACGTGGCTTCACCTGCACATCCTGTTCCTTTAAGGGTCAGTTCTACCTGATCTTGTTGGTCGAACAAATCATCGGTGTAGTTGGCTTGCGTGTGGTAGCGGTTCGTTGCTGCGCTTTTGAGCGATTTGCAAGCGGCGTTGGTTTTTGCCATACTGCCTGTTGCCCAGGTGCTTACCGGCATGATTTTGTTGTCGGCTGTTTCGTTGGAGGCGATGGTAAAGTGAACAACGGTGTAGTTTTGAACCACATAGTTTACCACTTGTGCGGGAGTAAGGCTCGGAGATGCAAGGATGGTTTGTGCATTAGCATGGTTGGTTGCAAAAAAACTGCCGATAACGGCGATAGCGACTGCTGCGAAATTCATTAACTTTTTCATGGTGTTTTGGTTTGGTTTTTTGTTTTTTAAAAATTTGATGTTTTGATTTTGTTTTTGGTTTGGTTTTTTGTTGGCTTTCTTTCGGTTTTCGTAGGTTGGTACATCGGGATGAAATTTCGTAACCGCAGTTTGGAATATTTTTTGAAAAAGATTTTAGATGGAAGACAATAGACTTTGCCTCATTTCAACCTTGCGAAGGGATTTCCATCTGTTGTATGTAACCGATTTCAATATTGCAAAGACCCTTTCCAATGTTGAGAAGATATTTATACATTGAAAGTATCTTTTTGATAAGCGGGCTTTGTCATTCGACTAGATAGGCTTATCAACCCATATTTTGAGAGTAACTGGAAACAAATACCCCTTTATCAGACACTGGCAGAACGGGTTCAGTATGGCAATAAAAAAATAATGTTCGCAAACCACACTCCTCAATGGACAGAGAGCTAATGTAACCCCCTGAAAATCAATACAGTTTCACACCAAACCCATCAACTAAGTAACTGAAAACCTCTGAAATATTCAGAAATCAATTTTTATTTCTAATTATTTCATTACAAGTAAAGAAACTATTTTGTACATTGCCACATGCAATAAGGGAATTAAAAAATGGGGACAATTTTCATCTAAAAACTATCCATTTATTCATTTTTAAAATTAAAATCATGCAGAAACATGACAATTTTAAGGAGATCCTTTTCAGCAGAGTTTTGGTTTTGGTTGTATCGCTTTCCCTTTATATATGGGGGGGGGGGTAATGTGTATATAAAAGCACAGGAATCAACATTTGACGAAATGGACGACGAGGCTTACAATCTGCTTTACATGATGTCGGCTTCCGACACCTCATTTGCTGCTATTTGCAACATGGCAGGAAGCTACCTTCAAAGCAATCCGGAGGCTGGCCGTTTTGCGAAACGTTATGCCCGATGGCGCAACTTTTGGTCAAATAGAGTAGGTGTTGATGGTAATATTTGGGAAGCAAAACAAGCCATGCAAGAATGGGCAAACGAACCCGTTTGTACTGAAAATGGCGACTGGCAGCCTCTTACAGCTCAATTATGCCCTAACAAACAGGCAAGAGGTATTGTAGTAAGCGTATATGCCCCGCCATGCTCTACACCAAGTTGCACACCGCAGGTTATATATGCAGGAACTAATTGCAGCGGCTTGTGGAAAACTTCTGATGCCGGCAATACTTGGAACTGCATCACTGATAATATTCGTATGCCGGGATTAGGTGTAAGCTCTATTTTAGTTTTGGATGATGACCCATCTTGTTCCGAAGAAATTTTAATAGCTTCAGGACTTACTTCGCAGGTGGACTCCCACTACGGAATAGGCATACTAAAAACTTGTGATGGCGGCAACAGTTGGGAAGAAATCCTTGGATGGCCGTCCTGGTACGGTCAAGTAAGCGTAAAACTGATGAAAGATCCTACGGACCCTAATACCATTTGGTGTTTAGGAACAGAAAGCCTTTGGAAAAGCAGCGACAGGGGGCAAACTTGGATTTTCATACAAAATTTGCCGGACGTTGTACCTGATGGACTACATTTTTCGGATATGGAATTTTTATCCGACGATCCAGACATAATCATTTTAAGCACAAAAGATAGAGGTGATGCTGGTGATGCCAAGTTATATCGCATAGACAATATTGACCCCATAACTCAAATAGCAATATGGACAATTATAACACCCAATCCAACCAGTTCGAAACAACAAATTCTTTTAGAAACTTCCGAAAACAATATTATCACAATGTATCAAGCAGGTGGTATTACACTTACAATGAGCCGAAGCAGTGACTCGGGTGATTCGTGGATAGACAACAATCCGACTGGTCTTGTGAGTCAAGGAATAAACAATGCCCTTGTAACCTTTAAAGTTCACCCTTACGATGATCAATTAATGTACTTCGGTAAAGTCAACTTCTACCGTTCAACCAATGGAGGACAAAATTTTAGTGCTCTTATTAGTGGTGTTGTTAATGGCACCGGTACCAATTCATGGCATTGTGATGTGAGAGGACTGCAAATTTATAATCCGGAAACTACACCTGTTGCAAATGAAGTCCAACTATTAATGGGCAACGACGGTGGTGTAAGCTTTAGTACTAATGGAGGAACTGTTTTTCAAAACATGAATGGAGAATACAACCCAAACGGCAGCAGCCTTAATATCACACAGTATTACGACATAGCCAACTCCTCATTAAGACCCGGACTTGTTGCCGGCGGAACTCAAGACAATAGTTTTTTTAAATACGATAACGGTCAGCTTATTTGCCTTGTTTCTGGAAATTGTAGCACCGCATCTCCTCCAAGTGTAGGTATAGGAGGCGATGGAGGACAAACTATTATCAGTTGGGCAAATCCAATGGTGATATTTAGCAGATTTAACGAGTCATTGGGCAAATCAATAAATGGAGGTAGTAGCTTCACATCATGGATAGTACCTGACCCGGGAATAGCAGATATGGAATTCCTAGATCCAAAAATGTTGCAAGACCCGCTCGACCCCGATATAGTCTATTATGCCAAAGGGCGAAATTTTTACAAATTACAAACCAATCCTTTTCCTACCCAACCTCCTCCACTACCTGCAACATATACTTTTACTTCGTCGGATTTTACTTCTATAAATGCGCTGGGTGTATCTCCTTCAGACCCCAATAACATTTTTGTCGCCGCTGCATGGGGTGGAACTTCTAAGAAGTTATTTAAATCTACAAATAATGGAACTGCTTTTACAGATGTTGCTACTATGTCAGGCTCAAATATCGGTACAGTAACAGAATGGTTCTCAATTACCGACATCATTTTTCATCCTGACGACCCCGAAAAAGTGTGGATTTCGTTGGGCGGCTTTGATGGTTCGCGCGTTGCGTATTCCTCTAACGGGGGAATAAATTGGAGCGGATTTGGTACAGGGTTACCCCAACTGCCCGTAAACAAATTAGTCTATCACGTTGGCTCGAACGATGTCATTTATGCCGCCACAGACGTAGGGGTGTACCGATACAACCCTGATACCCAAATTTGGGAATGTTACAACAACGGACTTCCTGTTTGTGTGGTTATGGGAATTGAAATAGATTATTGCAAGCAACTCCTGCACATAGGCACATTTGGGCGAGGCATTTGGGAGTCCCCCTTAGCACCACTTACAGAAAACTGGCAAATCACCCAAAATACTACTTGGGAGGCAAACACCGTGACCAACAGCAGTACCGATATAGAAATTATGCCCGGTGCAACACTTACTTTAAAAGGCAAACTCAACTTAGCCCAAGATAAAAGGATTATTGTTCAAAGAGGGGCAAAATTGGTGATAGAAGGCGATAACAACCCCAACGGAAACAATGGGCTACTGACCAATGGATGCGGCGACAGGCACGGCGGTGTTGATGTATGGGGCAACACCTCTATAGATCACGAAACCCTGTTTGGACTCGCTGACCCGAACACACTCATCCCTGCCGACTACATCAACCTGCCCATCAACACCAATGACCCGGGCATGGTTATACTATACAATGGTGCTAAAATAGAAAACGGACGCACCGCCATTTCTACACAGCGAAGAGGCGGCTATTTTCCTGACTACTACGGCGGAATAGTATATGCCCACAGTGCCTTTTTTACAAACAACCGCAAAGCAACGGAATTCATGCAGTACAAACCATTCAATTATAGCCGGTTCAAAAACTGCCAAATCACCGCCAATACCAGCCATAACATAGCTTTTGAAGGCATTACCGTTTGGGATTGCACCGGTATAGTAATTGACCACTGTACTTTTGAAAACAACAACCCCGCCATCTACAACAACTGCACCGCCATCACCACTCACGATGCCGAAAGACTGCAAATCATTAACGACTGCCAATTTAACAATGTAATAAAAGGAATTATTCTACAGGCTACCAACGAAGGACTTGGCGATGCAATCATTACCGATAACGTTTTTACCAACTGTCGCCTTGGAATTCAAAACTTCCAGACCAGAGAAATGATCGCCCGAGGTAATACCTTCTCCGTTACCGCCATAAATGCACAGCACATCACTTTATCGGGCAACTGTGGGTACAGAATTTCTGAAAATACCTTTGTCAATGGCACTGCAGCCGTGGCCGCCTTCTTCACCAGCCTCCTAACACCCGGCAACAACCTGATAGAATGCAACACCTTCCAAAACTGCGGAACAGGTGTATATGCCAATAGCAACAACATCGGCTTACGCTTTCAAAACAACGATTTCACTACCCAGAATGCCGATGTGCAACTCGATAACTTCGGCATCCTGCCTAACCAAGGTACTTGGGATCCTGTAGAGAACAGTTTCCTCCCCTATTTCAACTTCTTTACCCTTACCAACCCCACCACCCGCATTACCACTACCGGAACCACCTCCCCTTTCTTTTACTATTACCATACCGACCCAAACATCTTTACGTCCGATGCCAACGACCGCCTCGTGCCACACTGCTTCACAGTAGAAACACCACCTTTCCCAGGATGTGGAGCTACTTACAATTACTTTGGAATAGAAACTGCCGTGCCAAGCGAGTTTTTATACTCCGGCTGCCTCGATTTAGATGGCGATGGCAATCCGGGCATGTTGCCTCCCGATGAAGATTGCAAAACCCGTGAATGTTACGAAGAACTCAAGCTCCTGATTGCGGGTTTAGAAAATCAAAAAGACGGCGGCAATAAAGAAGAACTTTTAAACGACCTCTTCAACAGCCCCGAAGCATTGGAAACCTACCAAAAGTATCTTGATGCCAGCCCCTACCTCACAGACGAGGTACTGACTGAGGCAGCCGAAAATGCCCTGCTCAGCTCTATCAGAAAAGCCAATATCCTGCTGGCCAATGCCCCCCTAAGCAACGATATGATGAACACCGCTTATCAGCATGTAAGCACAACCGTTTATCAAATGCTGTATGCCTTGAAATACTACCTCGTCATTTCCGACCGCGACCAATTGGATATGCGTATCGGCACAGAAGTACGCAAAAAGGAAACACTCTTTAACGAACTCTATACCCGATACTTTGACCACCCCGACAGCCTGCACGCTTTTCTGATTGCCGAAAACAGCACTTACGCCAAACATTGCTTATTTGGCAGCCTAATGAGACATGGAGATATGGCCGAAGCCCAAACCCTGCTAAACGGCATACCTGACGGCACGCCCGCCGAACAGGACTACAAAACTGTGCAGCAAATAAACCTGCAATTTCAGTCGGCTACCGAGCCGTTCAGCCTCTCCGAAACCCAGTACGAGACCCTGCGCGCGATAGCGGACTGCTACCAAACCCAGTCCCCCGCCGCTCAGGTCCTGCTAAACTTGCTTGAAGGTGAACAGTACGAGTGGCAGATACCCGAAAATGCCAGCGACGGTAAATCCGCTACACCTCCATATCCCAAAGCATCTCTGACAGAGCTAAAATCCGCCAACCGACTATGGATACACCCCAATCCTGCAAAAGAGCAGGTAACGGTAAACATACCGTTTTATTTGTTTGAAACAAATGCTTTTTTGCAAGTATTTGATACAGGCGGCAAGTTGTTACAAAATATAGAATTTGACCAAGGACAAACAAGTATAATACTCAATACCGAAAAATGGGCAAACGGTCTGTACATACTGTCTTTACAAAGTGGTGATGCGCGTTTGGCACAAGCCAAACTAAGTGTACTGCATTAGTTTTTCGTGAAAAAATATGGTTGCGGCAACCCAAAGTTGCGGCAACTGTATTTTTTACTTTATTTTAAAATGATTTCGCATGAAAAACAATGTGTTTATTATCGCGCTGCTTTTATCTTTTTGGGGCTTGAAAGCCCAAGAGTACTACATAAAAACCTTTGATGTTGACAGCACCGAATCGGATAACGGCATGGATATTTTGGCGGACGAAGAAGGATATGTCGTGCTGTGTGCTTCGATGGGTGGGACCGGCTATTTTAAGGTTGACACTGACGGGGAGGAAATATGGCAAAATAATTTCAGTTTTGCTCCTTACGAACCCGGCGTGACGGGACTTCTTCAACTACCCGACGGAAACTACCTGATAAGTGGGGCGGTAATTGAAACAGGGATGCTTTATCAAGACCTTTTTACTTTTGTGACCGACGAAGGTGAAATATACAGGCATATCATCCATGGCGACACGATGGACAATCGCGCGCCGTACAGCGTCCTGCGGAACAACCTTGTCGTTTCTTACACAAGCATTACCCCTCCTGGTGTCGGGTTGGAGCTGTACAATCATACGCTATTGTTGACCATGGATACAGCGGGGGTTGTGTTGCGAATCGACACCTTGCAAAACGTTGCAGGCTATCCGAGAAACGGTTCGGTTGCCCTCCTCCTCCTCCCCACCCAAGAATACATTTTAGGCATAGGCGCACAAAACGAACCCGACAAAATCTACGGCTACCTCCGAAAAACAGATACCATTGGAAACACCTTATGGGAGCAACCGCTAAATGATGTGGCTACAAGTACAGCCCCTATCCATTTGGCAAGATTGCAAGATGGTGATTTTGTAGTATCTTGGATTGCTTTATTAGGTGGACTGACAGAAAATAGAGGTTCTTGTTTTGTAAGACGCTACAACCCCGCAGGTGATATAATTTGGCAATACACCTTTGAAGCCATTGGCTATGGTCGCAACATACAAGACCTATACGTATGCGCCAACGGCGATATCATAGGCTGCGGCTATACCGGCAATTTTGACATTACCGGCAATCCCACTTGTTGGATATTCCGCTTATCGCCTGAAGGCGAGCTAATTTGGATGCGCGAGTACGTATATTGGGAGTCACTGGCGCAGTTCATGCTGCTATACGCCCTTACCGAAGACCCCCACGGCGACATAATAGCCACCGGCTACGCCAACCGCCCCGATCCCGAAACCGGCTTTTGGAAAGGGCAGGCGGTATTGCTGAAAGTAAACGCTATGGGCTGTTTTGGCGAGGGCGGCTGTACAGATACCGCCATCGTCCACTCGGTGGTTACGGGCATGGATACCCCGCCGCCGCAGGCAGGTAGCGGCGTTGCGATTTCTCCCGTAAAAGTAAGTTGGTTGGGCTATGGGGAGATGGCAGTGTTTTACAACCTTCCCGCCACCCCCGTCGCCACCATTCGTTTGTACGATGTGCACGGCAGGCACGTCACCACCCAAACCCTTCCGCCATACGACATCTTTACCCCTATCCAAACTCCACCCCTCCCACCGGGCATCTATCTCTACGCCGCAGAGCAAGGCGGTCTGGTGGTGGCAAGGGGGAAGGTGGCGGTGGTTAGGTAAGTGAAAAGTGAGAAACTAAAAGTGAAAAAACCTGAAAGGTTTAAATATGAATAGCCGTATGTGAAACCTACGGAATTGAGTGAAATAGCACATTTGCCAGAGGAGTTGTGGTGTACACGGGAAGGTAGCGGTAGGGTGTTTAAAAACCTCATAGTTTCGGCAAAACTATGAGGTTTGACAAATAGTATTTGCAGTTGGAGGCTACATCCGGCACACTTTTTTAAAAAAGGATTGACTAATATTTGAAATTGCCTACAACTCAAACTCTATTCAGTTTACAAACGGCAGCAAACGAACAAAAAATTACTGTATCACAATTGCCCGTGTCAAAGCGGCATAATGTGCCTGTTCGTTAGGAAGCAAGACCGCACTATATACGCCGGATTGCCCGTTGATATTTACTTTTAAGTCAAAATCATCTCCACCATAAACGGTTTGAAAGAGAAGGGTATCTTCCAATATTTGGGGGATGATGAGATGGTCGGGACGGGGGTCGTTACAGCCTGAAGCACGAGTTAGTAAGACTTGAGTAGAGTCCAAATGGCTGTCAACGGTTCCTCTGAGTCGGATAATGCGGGTATTGTTGTTTTCTTCCCTACAACCTTTGTCATTATAACCGTCAATAAACAAGCGGCTGTCGCCTTCAAAAATGGCTGTTTTTCCGGCTTTCAGTCCTTCCATAATACTTGGCCAAGTGAGTTGGGAGGCAAAAACAGCGGTGGTGGGATATCCAAGAGCGGGGTCTAACCCACTTCCGGGAGGGTCGGTAAAAATGCGATGGTTATCGCTTCCGCCAACGGCTATTGTGGTTTTTCCGTTGAGCAGGTCGCATCGCCAAATATCTCTTCCTCTAATATCCCATGGGTCATAACCTATAGTGCCGTTCCATATTTCTATGGCATCGTAGTTGTAGCTTGTCCAGTCATACACAATCCAGGGAGTAATGGCGTATGGGTGGTTGATGATGGTAAAACAACCACGGTCATTAGCCTGTTGCAGGGCATTGCCTCCGGTAACGGTTCCTTTGGGGCGATCGGTAAATGCGCCGGAATGGTTAAAGGTGTTCAGGTCTTCGGGAATACATCCGATATGCCCGGTCGGTTGTGAGTTGGATTCAGAAACAGGGCTGATTTCGTTTCCGTCAATCATTAAAAATTGACCGGGTATCGTGAGTTGTGCTGCAAGATCCCAATAAGGAAATTCGGGCCCCTGATTAAACAGCAATGGATCTTCGTCAGTGGTAGTAACATCACTGCCGGTGCTGTTGCTATGGTCGGTCAGCACCAAAAAATGCAACCCCATTTCAACGGCACGCTGCTGAATGGCTTCGGGAGACGAATCCCCTCCGGTATCATTGCTTGCTCCGGATGCATGGACATGAAAATCGCCTAAAAACCATTGTCCGGGCGGGTCTGCTTCTAAGGTGAGGACATCGCAACTTGCATCGGGGTTGTCGTCCTTACAAGCAGCGATGGTAAACAACAACAATATTGCGAGAAACGGGAGAGGGGGTTTTAAATGGAACATGGGTTTATTAATGGTGTTTTTTGTGAATGGTGAATTGTCAATTGTGAATGGTGAAGAGCAAGGGAATAAAAAACTTTGCGTCTTAAAGTCTTTGCATGAAACATTTATTTATTGATGTACGGGCATTGTTTATGATTATTGCCTATTGCCTATTGCCTATTGCCTATTGCCATTTGTCAATTGCCTATTGCCTATTGCCTATTGCCTATTGCTTATTGCGAATTGCCTTACGCCTAAAAAAAGAATTGTGTAAGATAAGTCGGTTTGTTGTTTTATTCAGCTTAAAGGGATTTTTACCATCATTCATCAAACAAAACATGGTAGTTTCTTGTTATTAGGGATTTGAGTTGTTTATAAAAAGTTCTTGGTATATCCCGATTTATTCCTTCCGATTTCTGAATGATTTATCTGTAAAATCGTCCTGACATTTTAACCATCAACGATTAAACGGGTATTACCGTTAATAGTCTATTACCCCGTTGTTATTAATTTTCTCCTTCACACAACAAACCTTCCACTATAACCCGCATTTATGCGCACCACACTAACCCTGTTGCTTCTGTTTGTTTCCATGAGTCTTTGGTCGCAAACATCCACATCCATTCACGGATCTGTTATTGATTCTGACAACAACGAAGGTGTTCCCTTTGCAACCGTTGTGTTTACCGGAACTGCTATCGGAACCACCACCGATATAGACGGCAGATTTAACCTTTCGTCCGGAGAGGGGGTTTCGGTAAAAAGCATTACCATATCGCATCTCAGTTATAAACCCAAAACGGTATCTGTAAAACAGGGCGTTCCTCAAGACCTGATTGTTTCGCTCAACAACAATGAAGCGCAACTTCAGGAGGTATTGATAAAGTCGAGCAGAAAAGTCAAAAAAGATACGGCTGCCGTTGCACTATACAAGCGGGTCATCGATTCTAAGCCTCAGAACAGCCCCGAACAATACGATTATTACCGTTTTGAGGAGTACAATAAAACGGAGTTCGATATTTACAATCTGAAAGAGAAATTCATTAAGCGCAGGATTTTCAAACCCTTCCGGTTCGTTTTTGAAAACATGGACACCACCGAGCAAAAAGTTGCCTATTTACCGGCACTTATCAAAGAACGCCTGAGTGAGGTGTATTATCGAAAATCTCCCAACAAGCGCAAAGAGGTGTTGAAAGCCGATCAGTTTTCGGGATTTGAAAACATGAACGCTTCGGGCATGGTGGATGGGGTGATTACCGAAGTAGATGTTTATCAGGGAATTATTCGCATTGGTGACAAAGCCTTTATTAGTCCCTTTGCAAAATTAGCACCTGTGAGCTATAAATATTTTCTGACCGACAGTGCTTTTATTGACAATCAATGGTGCAAAAAATTGGAGTTTACCCCCCGCCGGAAACAAGACCTTTGTTTTACGGGTTATGCGTGGATTCACGATACTACCGCTGCGGTCAAATCGGTCAAACTCTACCTGTTAGACCAAACCAACCTCAACTATATTGCAGACTTTATTATCGAGCAGGGTTTTTCACAAATTGAAGGGAAATACTGGTTTAAAGACACCGAAAAGCTGAAAGTCAACCTCAATTTGACCCAAAACCGCCGAAAACTCAGTATGCGGATGGTTCGCACCATCAGCCGTCAGGACATTGTGATTAACCAACCTATTGACGAAAACCTGCTAAGCGGCGATCCGCTTCAAATTCAACCCGAAGCCTATAAACGGCCGATTGAATACTGGGACACCTCGCGACATACCCAACTGACAAAAACCGAAAGCAGGGTGTATGAAATGGTTGACCGGATACAAAATACCCGAACCTACAAAACATTGCTCTGGTTTGGCAACATCGGTGCAACCGGCTATATGCGTTTCGGCGAAGTGGAAGTGGGCAAGGTGATGCAGATGTATAGTTTCAATGGATTAGAAGGAAACCGGTTCAGACTGGCACTACGAAACAACCAAAAGAAATATCGCGACAAGTTTTACCTCGAAGGCTATCTGGCTTATGGTGATAAAGACAAGCTGTTTAAATACAACGGCACATTCAAAATGCACTTGCCCCGCACCAACAACCGCTGGCACATGGCAGGGCTTTCTTACGGATTCGACTGGTCGGATTTTAACTTTACCCGCTCCCATCTTTCGCACGACAATATGGTAATTTCATTGCTGCGAAAAAACCCACAAACAAACCTGTTTTTAATTCGGCAGGGCAATGCGTTTTATGAGAAAGAGTGGTTCCAGGGATTTACCAACAAATTGTCTATCACGCATAAGTCCATTTATTCTTGGGAGGGGTCAAATTTTGATTTGTCCAACCAACAACCTTTTGAGGGTGCAGAAGATCATTTTGAAACCATCGAGTTAAGCCTGAATACCCAATGGGGTATCGGTCAACGCTTTTTTGTCAGCAGTTTTGAACGTACTGCCGTTTCTTTTGCAGCCCCTGTTTTAGATGTCAATTATACATTTGCTCCTAAAAACGTACTGGGCAGCGATTATGAATACCACACGCTTGGCATTAACCTCACTCAACGGGTAACTACCGGAATAGGTCGAACTGAGTATCGTATCAATGCGGGAAAAATCTTCGGTAAAGTTCCGCATCCCTTGTTGAAAGTTCATGGCGGAAACTCCACCTTTTTGTACCGGCGACATTCTTACAACCTGATGAACGATTTTGAGTTTGTCAACGACGAATGGGTATCGGTTTGGCTGACCCACAATTTCGAAGGTTTGTTTTTTAATGCCATCCCGCTGTTGCGAAAAATGAAACTCCGAAACATGGTATTTGCCAAAGCAGTTGCCGGAAGGTTGAGCGCAGATAATGAATACTACCTCAACTATGCAGGAGGGCTTCGGGAACTCAATGGGGCTTATGTCGAAGTAGGTACCGGTGTGGAAAACATCTTCAAGATGTTCAGGGTCTATTTTATGTGGCGGTTAACCCAAAGGGATTACTCCGACATCACGAAGTTCGGCATCAAGTTTTATGTTTCGCCTTCGTTCTAAATATTTGGGTGCTTCGAAGCCTTTTAAGTTCAGAAATAATTAACTGATACCCCATTAAGTTTGAATTGAAGCAACAACAGGGTAATTGTGTTCCCCGAATTTACCATATACCAACTATGTTTCAATTTTGCACCACGCATGACCGGTTAAAGTCTTTAAATTGGGTGGGGTGTTTTTGACGATGTAATGGTATTAATATAAGACAATATGCTCCACTTATCCGACGAAGGGTATATCAAGTATCAATGTTTCCATTTGCACGGTTTACCGCCCGATAAGGAGCTAATTGCAGAAATCAACGACATTAGAAGCGAACTTTGGCAATTGCAACTCATCGGAGTTGATAGCAACAGAACAGGGTATGGCAATATCAGTACAAAGCCTGAAAAACCGGTTGCAAACTGCAAGTTTATCATTAGCGGCACTCAGACAGGGCAGCATCCTGTACTGACAGCCCACCATTACGCTACAGTTACAAATTACAACATTTCCGGAAACCATGTTTATTGCTTTGGAGAGGTGAAAGCCTCTTCCGAAGCACTTACACATGCTGCTATTTACGAAGCAGATGCCGGATGCCATGCGGTTATCCATGTTCATCATCTCCCGACATGGGAATATTGGCTTCACAAACTCCCCACCACTAAAGTGCAAATACCCTACGGAACTCCCGATATGGCAAAAGAACTATTAAGGCTATTCCGGCAAACCAATCTACCCGAAATTAAGGTTGTGGTCATGGCAGGACATCCCGAAGGGTTGATTGCTTTTGGCGACAATGCTGCCGAGGCTTATTCTTCCCTCTTATCCCGGATAGTTCAAGGCTGAAGCCTCAGAACACATCGGCTAAGACAGCCAAATGAGAAGGCATGTGTTTTTTCACCATTTGACACAAAGTCATCAAGTCATCATAGCGAATAAAACAAGCCTTAACCCTTGTTAAAATCGTTTTGCGTTCGGAAAAACTACGCTTGCTTTTGCAGTTTGCTGTTTCTATAACTATACCCGAAATAAATGACCAATCCAATGCAGAGCCAAATAATAAAGCGCATCCAATTGGTCCATCCCAATTCGGTCATGAGATAAAAACAGGTAAGCAGCCCCAAAGAAGGCAATAACGACAAATTATGACGATAGGCTTGTATCGCTAAAGCAATGGCGACCACCACAAACAACCAATAAGGCAGCAGATGTTTAAGTTTTTCCCAACCGGATAAAGAATCGGTAATCAGACCCTTGACCACCTGAGGGAAAAAGAAACCCAAACCCAAAAACAGCGATGCGGTAATGGCAGGCAGAATGTATTTGCCGTTTATGAATGGCACTTTAAACTTGCCGTAATGATACCCTTTACCCTGCAACACCAACACTCCACCGTTAACCAAAACAAATGCGAATAAAGTACCAATACTTGTCAGGTCGGTTACCTCTGTCAGGTTCATGAACAGGGCGGGAATGGCCACCAAAAAACCGGTAACGATGGTTGAAAAAGACGGCGTGCCGAAGCGTGGATGAATGCGTGAGAAAACCGGCGGAAGAAGTCCGTCCCTGCTCATGTTCATCCAAATTCGGGGCTGACCAAGCTGAAACACTAACAATACGCTTGCCGTAGCAATAATGGCACTAAAAGCAATAATGCCGCTAATCCAGTCCATACCCAATTTTGAAAAAACATGTGCCAACGGGTCACCGACATTCAACTCAGTATAGCTTACCATACCGGTTAACACAAAAGCGATGAGGACGTATAAGACCGTGCAAATAATGAGGGAATATATCATGCTCTTAGGAAGGTCTCGTTGCGGGTCTTTACATTCTTCGGCGGTGGTAGAAATAGCATCAAAGCCGATATAGGCAAAAAACACGGCTGCCACGCCTTTCATCACCCCACTAAATCCGTTTGGCGCAAAAGGTGACCAATTGGCGGGGTTTACATAAAACAAGCCGATGGCAATCACCATTATAATTACCCCAAGTTTAAGTACTACCATGAGGTTGCTGGCTGTTCTCGACTCCCGAATGCCTATATAGCAAAGGATGGTGATTAAGAATACAATCATCAAAGCCGGCAAATCGGCAATAATCGGAATACCGGCTACTCTTGGGGCGTTTACCCAGGCCGTGTAGGCTTCCGAAGCTGTATCTCCGGCCGTAAAAGCCCGCCAGGCTGATAGTGCATCCAACGTCAGATACTCGGGAATATGCAGGTTAAAACCTTTCATCAGGGTGGTAAAGTAGTCAGACCACGATATGGCAACCGCTATATTTCCAATGCCATACTCCAACAACAAATCCCAGCCTATGATCCAGGCAACCAGTTCACCAAATGAAGTATAGGCATACGTATAGGCACTTCCTGCTACCGGCACGCGGGAAGCAAACTCAGCATAAGATAAAGCCGAAAAAGCACAGGCAAGCGCAGTAAAAATATAGAGCAACGAAACAGCCGGCCCTCCATTAAAAGAGGCCTTCCCAACTCCTGCAAAAATCCCGGCACCAATAATGGCTGCAATGCCAAAGGCAGTGAGGTCGCGCAGCGTTAAGTGCCGTTTCATTACACCCTGCCCGTCAACAGCATCTCCTAATCCGGCATGATATTCCTCCAAAACCCGGTTAATTGGTTTGGTGCGGTTAAGGTCTTTCCATTTCATAGTTTGATTGTGTTGAGATTAAATAATGTTAATCCAGTCTTTTGAGCATGAAATATCAGCATTATTTTTGGATTGATAACATTACTTGACATCTCCTTGAAAAAAACCTTTTTAATTGCTGTTTTCTGTGTTTTGAAGTTCTTACCGATTGGTTTAAGTCGAATCGTTACACTTGCGACCGTTTCTGTCCACAACTGCTCCAGATAACCCTCAACCAACCTTTTTTTCAGAAAACAACCCCAATAATCCCTGTTCTGATGGCAGACATATCCCTCTTTCGGTAATTAACCCGGTAATCAATCGTGCAGGTGTAACATCAAAAGCATAATTTTCCGCTTTGCTGTTTTGTGGCGTAATTAGCACCTCTTTTATTTTGCCTTCACACCACCCCGAAACATACCTGACCTCGTCTTGTGAACGTTGTTCAATCGGCATTTCAGCTATCCCATCCGCCATATTCCAATCAATGGTACTGGAGGGCAGTGCCACATAAAACGGAACCTGATTGTCATAAGCCGCAAGAGCTTTGAGATAGGTGCCTGTTTTGTTGGCAACATCACCATTCCGGGCAGTTCGGTCAGTTCCGACAATACAAATGTCCACCAAACCTTTTTGAAGCAGATGACCGCAGCAGTTGTCCACCACTACGGTATGGGGAATCTTGTTTTCCGACAATTCCCAAGCGGTCAGGTTAGCCCCCTGATTTCGGGGACGGGTTTCGCTCACCCAAACATGTACCGGCACCCCCGACATGGCAGCCTGATAAATGGGTGAAGTGGCTGTTCCCCAATCTACTGTTGCCAGCCAACCGGCATTGCAATGGGTCATAATGTTTACCGGACTATTTGCTTGCTTACTCTGAGCAATAGCCTTTAGCAAAGATAACCCATGTTCACCTATTAACCGGCAGGTCTCTACATCTTCCTCGGCTATCGAAACGGCAGTTTTCAGAGCAATTGCCACTTTATCTGCCTTGCCGTATATCGCACCCATTGCCGACAATTGTTTTTCAACCGCCCAACAAAGGTTGACCGCAGTAGGACGTGTTTTGAGCAAACCTTCGGCAGCCTCTCTTAAAAAAGCTCGACCCAAATCCTCAGCTTCCGGCATTTGTAATGCCGCCAAATACAAACCATAAGCAGCAGTTACCCCAATTAACGGTGCTCCTCTTACCCACATGTCTTTGATGGCAACCGCACATTCCTGCCAACAGGTAAGCGTTTTTATTGACACGATATGCGGTAAAAAGCGTTGGTCAATTATCTGAACTTCCTGTTGATTGTACGGATTCAGCCATATTGTACGGCTTTGTTGTTGGTTGATGAGCATGATGGGCGAGCTATCTTGTTAGTTTCTGATTAAGTAGCAATAATACGGAAATTCCTGTCAGCACTTGTCAATCATTATTTTCCCGCAGATTACTCAGATTCCCGCAGATAAAATCTTTAAAAATACGTCTAGCGAAGTTTACAAAGAGTTTGCTTATGTTATAAGCTGAATTTTCCCCGCAGATTACTCAGATCCCCGCAGATAAAATCTTTAAAAACAGGTCTAACTAAGTTTACAAAGAGTTTGCTTATGTGAGAAGCTGAATTTTTTCCCGCAGATTACTCAGATCCCCGCAGATAAAATCTTTAAAAACAGGTCTAACTAAGTTTACAAAGAGTTTGCTTATGTTAGAAGCTGAATTTTTTCCCGCAGATTACTCAGATTCCCGCAGATAAAATCTTTAAAAATACGTCTAACTAAGTTTACAAAGAGATTGCTTATGTGAGAAGCTGCTTATTGAACAGCGTGCATAAATATTTACAAAAATATCCCCACATTAGCAAGCAAAATCGTCCGAAACATGATTTATAGTATTTAAAGATGAACTCGGTTTTCACTTTTCCAACCACAAGATAAGTAATATTTTACATTAACAGCAAACCCTGTTGACGTTGCCAACGCCAACAAGGTTGAAAACAAGGCAGTTTCTATCGGTTAAAGCCAGCCACTTTTCACTTTTAGTTTTTCACTTTCAGCTTTTCACTTTTAGTTTTTCACTTTTCACTTACCAAAATCTTCCCACCCACCTCATACCGCTCATACCCGCCCGGAAATGCCAACCGCCATACATACATGCCCGAAGGCAGCCCCGATAAATCGAGTGTCTGTGTAAAAGGTGAGCCACCCGCCGGCAACACCTGATACCACACCTTTTGCCCTTGTAAATTATACAATTCTACCACGCCAAAGGGCAACTGCGGGGGGAGGGAATAGGTGATTGTTGTGCTGCCTTTGGCGGGGTTGGGATATACCTGTGCTTGAACAACCGGATTGCTACCTTGCCCGCCGGAAACGGGAGAAGAAACATTGGTAACAAACAAACTATCAAGACAAGGGGCTGTGCCGCAATATTCCCCGTTCGGACCCAACTTGACCACCCAACTGCTTTGTGGTGCGGTGAAATTAAACCCTACCATGATATACCCGCCGTCGGGGGCAGGTTCGAGGTCGCGTATGTAATCTTCGCCCGGCAAGCCGCTGCTGATGGGAATTTCCGATACCATGTCGCCCGTGTTGTTGAAGGAGGTAAACGCCACCTCCCATATTGGAGGAGGTCCGTAACTGAATGTAACCGCTTTATAGCCGCCATCGGCCGTAAAAATTGGAGCACTATCAACAACATACGTCTCATTTTTACTTAATGATTTAGCATAAAGTACATTGCCGGCATCGTCTAACCAAGCATTATAGATTTGTTTTGTAACCCCGCCCCCCCATTTTAAACCCACCAGGTAGTATCCGCCCAACGGGTAGCTTTTTACCCAACAACCCCCGTCGTCAACAGGAGTTCCGTAAGTTTTCTCCCACTCCATGCCGCCCTGCGAATCTATTTTAAGCACATACATGTCGTAGCCGGTCGCGCTGTTGTATTGGTAGCCCGATATGATGAAACCGCCATCTTGGGTTTGCGAGGCGTAAAGCGGACCTACATTGTTGGCCGGATAAATGTATTCCCATTCTTCTTCGCCATGACTGTCGGTTTTAATAACATGTAACCGTGCCGGACCTACGCTGGTAGGTGTGAAGTAATGTTGGCTTGTGCCCGTTATCAGATAGCCTCCGTCTGAGCATTTTACCAAATTTGCCCCATTTTGTTTATCAGGTCTAATGTATTCTTTTGTCCAAATGACTTCACCATCTTCCTGAAACTTTACCAACACAAAATTCATATCGGCATATTGAGTTCCTTTGTTAAATATAACTACATAATTGCCGTCCGATGTTTCTTGTAAGCTCGCACCAAAATAGATGGCGCTGTAACATGTCTCTCCAAACAATATATGAGAACTCACCAAGTCTCCCTTCAAATCAAATTTATCCAGATAGGTTCCTGAATACCCGTTGGCGGCATCAATATCCCCTACCATAAGGTAGCCCCCTACAATTGATTTTACTGCCATTGAAGTTTTAATGCTGGTATCGGGCAAACAGTATTTATTAAAAACAAAGGATTGATTTTGGGCAAATGTTGAAACAAAGCAACAACAACAAAAGAAAAGTATGGTTTTCATTTTGTAATTATTTAACTTAAAAAGCGCATACTATTCACTTGGAGTAGTACGCGCTTTTGGTGTTGAGAAATTAATGGGCAATAACTAACTTATGGGTTTCCGCTACTTCGCCGTTTTGTTTTACCAATGCACAGAAGTACATACCCGAACTTATGTTATCAGTATTCCAAGCTAACTTGCCGTTTACTAACAGATGAACCGCTACTTGTTTGCCATACATGTTTGTTATGATTATGCGGTATTGCTTTTCATCTGCGGGCATTACAAAGTGTACATAATTCTTGGCAGGATTTGGATACACCGACAACAAGGGTTGTTCCTCAAAAGCATTAATTATCTGCCTTGTAGCTGCCGGTTTCACGTTTTTGTAATACACCTCTCCGAAGTAGCCCGCATTAATGGTTTGGGCAATTGGCGCATAAGTCGTCTGTTCCTGCAAAGCAGTTTGATGCAGATATAATTCTTGTGCGCTCATGGCTTTACCGCTGCCTGCGGGGGCTGAATGCCTTGCAAAAGCTGGGTGTAAAGTTCTTTAAATGCCGAGTTTTCGGCATTATCGTCCGGTATTTGTTGCAGATATATCCATGCACTGTCTGTTTTCATCTCGCTTTCGTAGGTAGCGGCCAGCAGTTTGGCAGGATTTGGCCCCGTCAACGCAAAAGCAGGCAATATTGTCTGAACCATGATTTACGGGATTTTGGGATTAACTCGATTTATCATTTTTCCAACCGAAAGATAGGTAATATTCGACGATAACTGCAAACCCTGTTGGCGTTGACAACGCCAACAGGGTTGAAAAAGGCAAACCACTTTTCACTTTTAGTTTTTCACTTTTCACTTATAAAAATCTTCCCGCTCCCCGCAACATCGCCCATATAAGACACTTGCCAAAGATACAAACCCGCAGGCAAACCGGGCGGCAACTGCAAGATTTTTGTTCTATTCCATGTATTAAACTCCTCCTTCCAAACAATCTTGCCAATTTGGTTGTAGAGGGTAAACCGCGCTACCGGAAACTCTGCAGGAAGACTGTGGGAAAGGGTAAGCATGCCGCCATTCTGCACGGGGTTGGGATATATCTGTACCAACGACACGGGAGTTTTGACGGGTAACTCAGCCGCCGAAACTACCATCGTGCTGTCGCAGCCTACCGGAAAACAGGTATTGCCTTGGGCATCTATTTTGAGCACCCAACCTTTTTGGGGTGGCGTATATTGATAGCCTGCCAGCACATAGCCTCCGTCGGAAGTGGGCTGCATGTCTTGAATATACACATCTGCTTCAGGATTGCACGTTATTTTTTTATACCAGGCAATATTGCCGTTAAAGTAAAACTTGGTTATCATAGACCCGCTTTTAGTGCCGTATAAATTAGGCGGACAAACTCCGATGATATTCCTGTTTTCCAGAGGGTTGCTGCTGCGAATGATAATCGGGTAAGTTAAGATAAGCTCAGGGTTAACACCGCCTAAGCTGTTGTATTTCTTTTCCCAAATAATATCTCCCGATTCGTCTGTTTTAGCAAGATACAGATGGTTTACACCGCTTACGGTAGTACAGCCGGTCAGCAGATATTCTATGGGTTTGCCCTCAAAAAAGTACTCTTGATGTGTAGTAAGCGGAATGACATAAGCGGCACAGTCGTTACCTTCCCCTCCGTAGGTGCGTGTCCAAAGGGTATCGCCGAGGTGGTCGGTTTTGATGACCCATGCATCGTAGTTTAGGGTGCCGCTTGCGGCATTTACGGCATACCCGCCAATGATAAACCCGCCGTCCCAGGGGGTTTCCTGAACGGAAAAGGCTACCGAACTGTTATCCAACATATAGGTCTTGTCCCATTCGAAGTTGCCGGCAGCATCGGTTTTCAGAACATAGTAGCGGGTTGTGTCTCCTTCAATATATTGTGCGCCGGCCATTACGATTCCGCCATCCGAAGTACTTACTATGTGGCGCATAGTTTGAGAACCGTTGGTTGTGGTATGAACTTTATGCCACAGTATCTCTCCAATAGAAGTGAATTTTACCAAATGGGTTTCGTTCCATCCGTCGGGTTTTTCTCTTGCATATACAACAATATAAGAGTTGCTATCAACCTGTAATACGAATTTTCCGTCTTCTATGCCTTTTACTTCGGGATCGTCATCAATATGCTTAAACCATTCCGGGTTACCCGCCAAGTCTATTTTCAGTAAGTACAAGGCACGGCCGGCATAACTGCTGTACACCCCCAAAACCAAATACCCGTCTTCAACAGGGCGTACTGCCTGCGACAGCATGTTCATCGTATCTGCCTCATATACTTTGTTAAAGTAGGTGAAGTTGGTTGTCTGGGCAGATAAAAACATGGAAGCAAATATGAAAAAGAATGTTATATTCCTCATGTTATGGTTGGGAAATTTAAAAAGCCGGAAACAGCGAAAACGCATTTCCGGCTTGGGGTAAACAATTAATGGATGACGACCAATTTCTCTACTTGCGTACTTGTGCCCAAACGCAGATAGTAAATGCCGTTATGCAGATTACCGGTGTCGAATTGTACCTTTTCCGTTCCGCCGGCAGCCATGTTTTTGAACAACCGTCCCGTCATATCGTACAGATACAGGTATTCGCCGGCGGCCGGGGGTTGGTAGAACTGAACGGTTACTAAATGATTGGCAGGATTAGGGAAAAGTGCAAAGTGTTTATGTTTCTTTGCTTTGTTAGGCCGATTGCTTGAATTATCCTCCACGCTGCGTACGTAGCTGTTGCCTTGCAGCATCGCAAGCATACTCTCGGCCAAGGTCTGTCGGGCATCAAATCTGTTTTGTTCGGCTTGGTGCAAGACAAAAGCAGCATCCGAATTTTTACCGCTGCCGCCTGTGAGTAGTTGTATGTAGGCGTAATAGATGGCTTTGAAGTCGGCATTGCTCTGCGGCGTATCGGGTATGCTGTCTAAAATGGCAAGGGCTTCGGGATACATGCGGCGGTCTATATAGGTGCCTACCAATATTTTGTATGCCCAATCTGCGGCTACACAATGCAACAGGGCAATGATGCTGTCGCCCTCGCCGGCTATTTGCCAATCCTGTATTTTCAGACTCAGTTCTTCCCCGCTATACTCACAACCTTCATTGCCTTCACCGTATGGTGGAACAGGAACAATGCAGGCTAAATTTAAAACCGGATCTGTACCTGTAAAACATTCATTATTTACAACCGAACCATCACCGCCATTTTCTGTCGGCACCGAATATTGATAGTCGTCGTGGTTTAGTATGAGGGTGAAGTCGTCGTTGGCGTTGTACACATGGTATCCCGTATTACCTGGCATCCCGGTGTGCCAGTGTTGGTGGAAGGAGAGTTCGGGGTTTGGTCCTACGCATTTTCCTTGAGCATCCAGTTCGGCACCTTCTTTGATGTACCAGTCGCATTGGGGTTCGTTTTGATAGACGTTGCAGTTGAGTTGGAGGCTTCGGCAGTCATTTTTAAAATGTGTGGCATCCGTAAAGCCGCCGGTAAACGTGTTCTGTCTGATATTGGCAATGGCAGGGTCGGAAAAATAGGCATTGTCAACAACTGCTGCGTGGGTATCACTGTTTGCAGCAGAAAAGGTGTTAATTGAGTTATTGGTCATTTTGAAGCCAAAGGAATTGAGGGTGTAAATGGCGTAAGAGTCGTGGTCACCAGAACTGCCGGTTGGCACCAAAAAAGTATTGTTTCGCACGACTGCAAATGGCACAGAGTTAAGAGTGAGAGATTTGGTCACTTCGTGGAAAATATTGTTTTCAATATTGGTTACCGAAACGGCGGTCAGGGTGTTATAGACATCAATCCCTTGGTAAAGGTATTCAAAGATATTAGGCGCAGCTGAGATTTCTCCATTTATAATAATAGTGCCAATGTTAATACCGCTGTTAGTTGTTCTGATACCGGTACCTTTAGCTTCAAAGCTCAAAATGGCTGAATTGGCATAGAATAAGTTATTTCCTATGGGCACATTGTTTACTGAATTAATATCAATTTGAGATTTGTAGTCGAGAATGGCTGTGCCGACAAAGGGTTGTAAATTTCTAAAATTGCTGTTTACAATTCGGCTCCGTTGCCGGTATCTCTCTAAACCTAAAACAGGGCGATACAGGTTCATTTTTACACTCGTCAGGTTATTTTCAAAAACACAGTTGTTTTCAATAATAATAACCCCGCCGCCTTTGATTTGATATAATTCGTTTGGGGGATGTACGGGGTCGTCGTCTTCAATAGCTATCAAGGCATCTTTTATGGTACTGCCCGATACATACACCACACCATGATCGGGGCTGCCGACGGTTTCGATGTTTTCCGTGCTCGGGTGGTTAACGGCTGCATCGGCTTCAACCCGAATGCCATGCCAATAGTTTTCAGCACAATTGTCGCCTTGTAAGGAAGCACTGTTAACAATTCGAAGGATGCCGCCTTTTTTTACATCAAATTTGGTGTTTTTTCCTGCCATATACAAATTTGTGTTATCAATGGTTAGGGTTTTTCCGGAGGGTATTGTAATTGTGCCTGCAATTCTAAAGGTTTTGTTTTCCCACAATTCAATGTTGTTTAAATCATCTCCGTCATCGTCGGTCAATGGCGGGGTAGTGCCTACTAAATACGCTCCTTCAAAGTCAAAAATATTTTCTAAATCTGCAGGTGTGACGATTTGCTCTGCTGAGGCTGTACAGCTGCCGAAATCGGAAACTTCAACTGAATAGGTACCAAGGGCATTAACGGTGATTATAGGAGTCGTTTCTCCAGAATGCAACCATGTATAAGTAAAGGGTCCGCCACCTGTGACATTGGCTGTTAGTATAGCGGTGCAGTAATCGTTTCCTTCGTCAATTACAATGTTAACTTGCGGATTGCTTAAAACAGATACAGTGACAGAAGCAGAAGCAGAGCAACCGATGTCGGTAATGGTTACTGAGTAGGTGGTAGTTGCAGATGGGCTAACGGTAACTGTTTCAGATGTTTCGCCACTACTCCATAAGTAACTACTTCCTCCAGAAGCAGTGAGGTAAGTAGATTCGCCTTCACATAAAAATAAATTATCTGTAATGCTGGGAGTAGGGAATGGATTTACAGTTACTATAATGCTGGTAGCAGCAGCGCAACCGTTGGTATCAGTAACGTTAACGGTGTAAGAGGTATTGGATGTTGGGCTAACATTAATTGATTGAGTTGTTTCACCACTACTCCATTGGTAGCTACCTCCGCCGGAAGCAGTAAGGGTGGTAGATTCGCCTTCACATAAAATTAAATCGCCTGTAATACTGATAGTAGGCAACGGATTTACCGTTACTGTAGTGCTGTTAGCAGCAGAGCAACCGTTGTTATCTGTAACGGTTACCGAGTAAGTGGTATTGGCTGTAGGGTTAACAGTAATTGATGATGATATTTGTCCGGTTTGCCATAAATAGCTACTACCGCTAGAAGCGGTGAGGGTAGTGGATTCACCTTCGCATATAACTATATTACCTGTAATGTTGGGTGCAGTAGGTAGCGGATTTATAATTACTGTAATGCTGTTAGTAGCAGTGCAATCGTTTGTATCGGTAACAGTTACAGAGTAAGTACCGGAGGTGGTAATCAATTCGGGTTGAATACCGTTTTCCCAAGTGTAGGTATAAGGTTCTGTTCCGCCGGCAACTATGGATTGTGAGTTAATAGGTAGTTCTTCTGCACAAACAGTCTGTATAGGTTCGGCAAAATTGATTTGGAGTAAATCTATGTTAACACTAACCGATTGGAAGCAATATATTTCTCTACTATTATTCTTAATCAGAGTAATATAATATATGCCTGGTTGGGTAAGCGTTTTGGTTAGCGTACAGGGCCATGTACAACTTGGTAGAATTATGTCAAAAGAATTATCTTTACTAACTCTTAGAGAAGATCCTGTAATTTGTTCTACATCGGGCGTTGGGCTTATGGTAAGAATCGCACCACAATTATTATACTGAATATCATATTGAAAGCTACTTTCTTCCTGCAATTCTAAAATTTCATAACCGGCAATTAATGTGTTGCTGTTGGCATCGGTTATTGTAACAGTATATAAACCTAATTGGTTGGCAGCAATGACTGACTCAATAATATCTTCAAATGGAGGGGTTGTTTCTAATCCAGAATTCCACAAGTCTTCTGGAGCGTCAAACCAATCAACAGGATTTTCTGAGGGGTCTTCCCAAGACATATTATAAGGGGGGCATCCTCCGTAAGGTGTTGCATATAACAGTTGACCGGCATCACACACATAGGTGCTTGAATATAAATTAACATTTAGCGGTAGCTCAAATGTAGGATTTGTAATAGAAAGATTTCCATAGAAAGTATATGAACCGGGTATGTTTGTAAATTGATATGAAGCACTCTCATCTAACATATTTTGTCCGTTTATGTAAAGAGTTAGGTTATAGACACTTGGATCATCACCACAAGACGCTCCATTTGTATAATAAAAATCTGTAAGTATATCTACAGAAACTGCATTGCTGCAAGAGCTGGTGGCATAGTATTGCATCATATTGGTTGGCATCATCACAGAAAAAGCAGGGAAGGCATCTGTACCAAAAAATGACATGTTTAGTTCTTGGGTTTCTATGGCATTGTTGCTTTCATCTAAAAAAGTGAATACGACATCAATATTTACAACGCAACCATTGTGTAAGGATGCACCGGTTTGAGGCTGCACATACAAATGAAATACACTGGCATCAGCAGGATCGGCATCAATAAATAATTGAAAGGTTACTACAGGCGGTTTTGCAAAAACAGGATGTGATTTAAAGGTTGAGCAAATTACTAAAATTGCAAATAATAAGCTACTTAACCGTTTATGCGGCACAAATTCAGTTAAAAAACTAAATTTTGACCGCAACTTCTTTGTATCAAATACTTTAGGTGTGTCGGTGTGTCGGTGTGTCGGTGTGTCGGTGTGTCGGTGTGTCGGTGTGTCGGTGTGTCGGACTCATCAAAGTTAGTAGTTTTTTCATAAAATCACGATTTTTTAGTAGAAAAAATTATAACATTATTCAAAGGTATTGTTTTTATATCAAAAAAGCAATGATTGATAAAAAATCTTTTTGGGTCTTCTGTAACTTTTGAGAGATTTACCAAAACCAGCTACTTAAGTATACCTGATTTACGGCATCCTTTGTTGGTTTGTTTAGAGTACTTATACTAATTAAACTCAATAAATTAATCTGCCCCTCAAGCACGTATTTGCATGAGAGATCGCCCGCCTTACCTCTCAAAACTGCCAACCTTTCTTCGAAAATTAGACTGCCAAAGAACAAAAAACACCCGCCTCACTTTAAAAAGCAACTTTCACCCACTCGCCATCTATTATAAAAAAACAGGATTTTGTGTCTCAAAAAAGGGGCACATAAGACCATTGCGCAGGCACATTAAGCCTTTGCAGGGGTACTTTAAGTCATTGCAGAGGCGCAATAGGCTTTTGCACAGGTACATTAAGTCTTTGCAGGGTTGCATTAAGCCTTTGCAGGGGGACTTTACATTAATGCACAGGCACATTAATCCTTAGCGAAGGTGCAATAACCCTTTGCAGGGAGACTTTAAGCCTTTGCAGGGGTACATTAAGTTAAAACACAGGCACTTTAAGTCATTGCAAAGGTGCAATAAACCTTTGCAGGGTGGCTTAAGGGCTTTGTGAAGGGGCAAAAATGCAAAATCAACCTCAAATATGCCCCTTCCTCAGGTTCTTTTTATCGAGTAAGAGGCAAAAACCGGACACCTTAAAGGGGTTAATTCTATTTATATGCTTTATTTTGATACAACAAGAGTCGTAAAAAGCAGGTCGGTGCAAGTTTAAACAGATAAAAGCCAATTGCCCCATACATTCCTTACCTTTGCCGGTTCTTAAAAGTAAAAAATAGCCCTGTTTCTATGAACAAGATGGTATATATGCTTTTATGGTATCTTTTGCTGCCGTTGGTGTTTCACAACATCTTACTGAAAGCACAAACCCTGCCAAAAATTATTAGCGGGCCGATGCAGGGGCATACCACTGATTCTGAAATATTGATTTGGATACTAACACAACATGCGGAAACTGTTGGCATTTCTCTCCACCAACAAAAAGACAGTGAAGCGGTCGCTCAACAAACCCTTGCTTCAGATACTTCAAAAGTCAGATTTGGTTACTTCCCTGCCCAATTTCATTTCAAACATCTGACGGCAAATACAACCTATTGGTATCGCCTGTTTTTGAACAGAAAAGAGGTAAAAACCGGTCAAATAAGAACCTTAAAGCCTCCCGGTACCTCTGATTTTAGTTTTGTGGCCGGTTCTTGCGCACTTTTACCCGAAACGGCATTGGAAGATGTGCAACCCGGAGTAACGGCAAAAACCTATTTAAGCGCCGCCAAAACCGGTGCTGATTTTATGATTTGGCTGGGAGATAACCTGTATTTCAGAAACGGAGACTGGAAAAGTTATGAGTCCATGTTTGCTCGTTATGTTAAAATGCGCTCCCTCCCACCCCTCAATTTTCTGCTCGAATCCATGCCGCAATATGCAATATGGGATGATCATGATTTTGGTTACGACAATGCCAATAGTTCCATCCCTTCCAAAGACTGGGCTTTGCAGTTGTTTAAGCTTTTTTGGGCAAATCCGGCTTATGGTCATCCCAATCATCCCGGAGTGTTTTTCTCCTTTGAGTATCAGGATGCCGAGTTTTTTCTACTCGATGACCGGTATTATAAACGCCTGCAGAACAATCAGGGCGATGACGGGACTCTCTTGGGAAGTTATCAGTGGGATTGGCTGAAGCAAAAACTGCTTCAATCAAAGGCTACATTTAAGTTTGTGGTTTGCGGGGTTCAAATGCTCATCGAAAATTCCCCGGCAGAAGGGTTAAAAGAATTTCCGGCAGAGCGCACCGCATTTTTGGATTTGCTGCAACAAAACGATATTAAAGGCGTGATTCTAATCAGTGGCGACCGGCATTTTTCAGAGCTTTACCGCCTCCCCCGCCCCGAAAGTTACGACCTCTATGAAGTTACAACCTCCCCGCTTAGCAGCCTGACTACCGGAATCTTATTAAGTACGAGCAAGGGCACTCAACTTGCTGTGCCAAAAACACGTTTGAAAAGAGCCAATTTTGCCAAATTCACGATTTCCGGAACTGCCGGCAATCGCCGTTGTACGGTTTTTATTTGTAATAAACACGGCAAACCCGTTTGGGAAAAAACATGGAATTTGTCTGACCTCGGCTATTAACCCCAAATCTCTTTTCCCGAAATGATAGGAACAGATATTCAATATGCTGCAAAACTGTTGAAAAACAACGAATTGGTCGCAATTCCAACCGAAACTGTCTATGGATTAGCCGCAAACGCATTAAATGATGATGCTATATTAAAAATATTTATCACTAAAAACCGCCCCACTTTTGACCCTTTAATCGTCCATTTCAGAACTATTGAAGAAATTAAAAAATATGTAATAAGTTTTCCTTCAAAAGCTAAACTTCTGGCTACTACATTTATGCCCGGTCCATTAACCCTGCTTCTGCCGAAAAATCATCTTATATCCGATTTGGTTACCAGCGGATTGCCCTATGTGGCAATTAGAATGCCTTCTCATTCCACGTCATTAGAACTGCTTAACTGTCTTGATTTTCCGTTAGCAGCACCAAGCGCTAATCCATTTGGATATGTCAGCCCCACTACGGCGCAACATGTCGAAGCACAATTGGGCGACAAAATACCTTATATCTTAGATGGAGGACCTTGCGAAATTGGCATCGAATCGACCATCGTAGGGTTTGATACTGACCTGCCTACTGTTTACCGGTTAGGCGGAACAAGTATTGAACAAATAGAAACTGTTATTGGTAAAGTAAATGTGCAGTTGCACTCTTCATCCAATCCAAAATCGGCAGGAATGTTGAAAAGCCATTATGCCCCTAATAAGACCGTGATTCTTGGCAATCTCGAAACGCTTATTCAGCAGTATCCGCCCGAAACAACCGGAGTATTGTCTTTTTGCAAAAACTACAATTACCCTTATCAGGTAATCCTATCCCCTGACGGCAACCTAAAAGAAGCAGCCAGAAATCTGTTTGACGGGTTGCGTTTTTTAGATAGTTTGCCGGTAACAACTATTCTGACCGAACCCGTTCCGGACCAAAACTTAGGACGCGCCATCAATGATCGGCTAAAACGAGCTTCGGCTATTGAAAAAGAAGAAGAACCCGATTAGGCTGTTAAACCCTAACTCTTAAAATTTTTACGGAATAGGCTTAAAAGTTCTTTGTTTTATGGGGTTTTCGTCGTTTCTTTGTATTACGTAAGATACGTAATACTTATGAAACACAACTATCCCGATTGGGTCATCTCGCATCGCAAGCCCGGAACAGAGCTTAGGTTTATCAATGGTCATTACTACCTATATGCAGTAAGTTCTTTTTATGACCCTGTGCGTAAAAAAAGGGCGCAAGAAAACCGGTGTCTTGTTAGGCAAAATCACCGAAAATAACGGCTTTGTCGCCTCACGAGCAGCCAAAGTGGAAACAATTGCTGCCAAAGGAATTGACTTTAGCAAGATTGCCATTAAGGAATGTGGGTTTACCAACTTCTTAGAGGTCTATGGAAAGGAAATTGAGCAAAAACTTAAGGAGTTTTTCCCCAAACACCACAAACTGATTATTTACATGGCTTATGCCCGTTTTGTACACAACAGCCCCATCAACCGAATGCCGTTGCTGATAAGTAAATCCATGTTAAGTGTGGGCGAGAAAGAAAAAATATACCCCCAAAAGTTAAGCACGACACTCGCCGAGATTGGACAGGACAGGGCAACCTGTGTGGCATATATGCAGAGTTTCATCAAAGCAGGCGAACATTTGCTGATTGATATGACCAATATGTTCAACAGTTCTACCACCATGTACTATACCAAGCAAGGCTACAACAGCGAAATGGTATTTGATGCGCAAGTGAACCTGATGTATATTTATTCTCCTTCAAGCCACCAACCACTGTTTTACAAAATCCTTAGTGGCAACAGTCGGGAAGTGGTCGGATTTAAGAACACCCTGCTTGAAAGTGGGCTCAAAGACGCGATCATTATAGCCGACAAGGGGTTTTTCAGCAAAGCCAACATGGATTTATTAGACCAAAATGGACTGCACTACATCCTACCACTTAAACGCGACAACACCTTGATTGACTATTCCAAACTTAGTGAGTCGTCCAACGATTACTTCAAGTATGAAGACCGGATCATTTGGACTAACGAATATGAGAAAGATGGATTCAGGGTAAGACTGTTCAAAGACGACCGCCTAAAAACACAGGAGCAAAAAGACTATCTCCAACGCATAGATGCCAACACAGATGGCTATACAAGAGAAAAATTCAATGACCGACTACCACGCTTTGGCACTTTTGCCCTACTCTCCAACCTTAAAGACATATCACCACCACAATTGTATGCCAAATACAAAAGCAGAAACGCCATAGAGGTCATGTTTGACGGTGTGAAAACGGTACTCAAAGCCGACGTGAGTTTTATGCAAAATGAAGATACCCTCAATGGATGGATGTTTGTTAATCATATTGCCTTACAATGGTACTACATCATCTATGCACTACTCGTAGAACATGAGTTATTGTCAAAGTATTCGGTCGCCCATTTCGTTACAGAACTCAAAGAGCATCGCAAAGTCTTTTTAGGAGATAATTGGGTGGAGGAACCAATTCTAAAGCAAACTAAAAAAATGCTAACCAAACTTAATATGTATTCCGTAAAATAAAATGAGAGTTAGGGGTTAAAAATAAAATCTGAATCGCTCTAATCCGCTAAATCTTAGTTTAGCTTTGCTTGTTTGCCAAATCTGCCAACCCCTTAGCTGCATTGACAAACTCGGAAGGCAACATAATGATAGTCGCTGTATTATTGTCTATCCCAATTTCCGAAATCATTTGCAGTCGTCTAAGCTCTAAAGCAATCGGGGTTTCGCTCATGTGTTTTGCACCTTGAGTCAGTTTGAGCGAGGATTCCAGTTCGGCTTCGGCTTTAATAATTCTTGCGCGTTTTTCTCTGACTGCTTCTGCTTCGCGGGCCATTGCCCTTTGCATAGATACCGGTATCTCTACATCTTTCATCTCCACCATTTCTATTTTTATCCCCCAGAGCTCGGTGGTATCATCAACAATTTTTTGAAGTAAGGCATTGATTTCTTCCCGCTCTTTCAGTACTTCATCCAATTGGTGCTGCCCAATAATGTTTCGCAGAGTTGTTACCGAAAACTGATAAACCGCTTGTGTATAGTTGGCTACATGCAAAATTGCCTGTTTGGGATCAACGACTCTAAACCATAACACGGCATTTACTTTTATCGTAACACTGTCTTTGGTGATCGTTTCCTGTTGTTCCAGATCAACTGTTCGGGTTCTGATATCCACAAGTTGGGAACGTTCAATAAATGGGATTATGATAAAAAGTCCGGGGCCTCTGATGCCCACAAACCGTCCAAGCCGAAAAACTAAGGCTCGCTCATATTCCTGAGCGATTCGCAAACCTGTAACTGCAAGAACAAGGGCAACACCAATCAAAATGTAAACTGTGATCATAATTTGAAGTTTAAAAAGTTAGGGGATTCCTGTTATTTCAAAGCAATTAAATAATCTGAAAGTAAAAGCCGGCTGTTGAGGGTTAATTGAGTACTATTCTACATCCAAAAATTCAAAAACCAAACTAAAAGATACTGCTTAAAAACCCTTAAATATAAACACAGTTCTTTCAATATTCACAAGCCTTTTCACTTTCTCCACCAATTTGATGCCATTATACATTCATACACCTGATCCGGAACTAAATACCGAATAGACTTCCTGCTTTTCAGCAACTGTCTGATATGTGTGGATGAAATCTCGATAATCGGCACGCTTAATCTTTTCACATTAGGCAGGTCAAGAAATGTTTTGGGTGGATGATTAAACCTTGGGTAAACAATCAGGCTATAGTATTTAAGTATCGACTCATAGTTATGCCATTTGTGAAAATGCTCCATATTGTCTTCTCCTAAGATGATACTGAAAGTATAGTCCGGATATTTTTCCTGCAAATAGGTTAAAGTATTGATGGTATAGGAAGGTTGGGGCAAGAAAAATTCAATATTGGTCGTTTTAACTCGGGGATTGTTTTCGGTGGCAAGGTTGGCTAAATGTAACCTGTCATGTTGATTAAGCAACGTTTTTTTGTCTTTCAAAGGGTTATGAGGTGAAACTACGATCCAAACTCCATCAATGCCATCTGAATAAGCCAATGTTTCGGCAATAATCAGATGACCGGTATGAATAGGGTTGAAAGAACCAAACAGCAACCCTATCTGTTTTCGTTGTTGTGTCATGCTTTTATAGTTCTCTGTTTTTATCAAATTTCGGGCAATTATATTTACTTTTAAGTCCGCAAGAAATTTAATCTGTCACCATTCAAGAAAATATTGTTTTCCGTTTGTTTTATTTTCGTTTAATTAGCAGGTAAATGAACCGTTTCACGTTGAATATACTATTTTTTTTCGTTGTTTTTGTTTTTTCTGCTCCTTCAAACACTTCGACCGAAATTGAATGGTGTCATCAACGCTATATTTCCTGGGATGATTTTTGGGGAAAACCAGACAAATATAGCCGGTATAGTGCAATTTCAGCAACATATCTTCAGGAAAAGCACCGATGTGATTATCGGAATCGTTTTACCTACTCAGTACGTACTGTATTTGTGAAAACACAATCCTGGAGTACCGACAAAAAATCCGAAAACCTGTTACATCACGAGCAATTGCATTTTGACCTCACAGAACTATATGCCCGCAAACTTCGAAAAACCTTTTCTAAATTACAGAACCCTTGCAGTTTACCAAAAAGCCAGGTAAAATCTATTATAGACAATCTCTACAACGAAATGGAAAAAGCGCATAGTTTGTATGATCAGGAAACCTTGCACGGCCTTAAATCCGGCAAACAGGCATTTTGGACAAAACTTATCACCGAATCCTTAGCTGAAATGGAAGACTATGCTTGTCTTTATTGATGTTTCATGTGAAACATTTAAATGCTTCTTCTCTAAGTACACCAAAAAGCAGATGAAAAATTTTTGAACAACTTTTTCACCTACACAATTCTGCCTGCCAAATGTTTCACGTGAAACATTTTAGACGGTAATTGTAAACTGACAAAAAGTAGGGATTCCGCGATAAGTAGAATTTTGTGTAAAATGTGGCTAACTTTGTGTCGTTAAAATAGATAGTATAATGTTTAAAGAGTATGATGTTATTGTAGTTGGAGGCGGTCATGCCGGATGTGAAGCTGCCGCTGCTGCTGCAAATTTGGGTTCAAGCGTTTTACTGATTACCATGAATATGCAGGTAATCGGACAAATGTCTTGCAATCCGGCAATGGGAGGAGTTGCTAAAGGTCAAATAGTCAGAGAAATAGATGCACTTGGTGGATATTCAGGAATCGTTACTGACAAAACGATGATTCAATTTCGAATGTTGAATTTGTCAAAAGGTCCGGCTATGTGGAGCCCAAGAGCACAAAACGACAGAATGTTATTTGCCGCAGAATGGAGACACATGTTGGAAGAAACGCCAAACCTGGATTTCTGGCAAGATATGGTTACAGAAATCTTAGTCAAAGATAAGGTGGTTTCAGGAGTAAAAACGAGTTTAGGAATTGAAATCACGGCTAAATCAGTAGTATTAACCAACGGGACTTTTTTAAATGGTCTGATACATATCGGCGAAAAAAATTTTGGTGGAGGAAGGGCAGGAGAGCGCTCTGCAACCGGATTGACGGCATGTTTGAATAGCCTTGGATTCGAATCCGGCAGAATGAAAACCGGAACACCGCCAAGAGTGGACGGCAGAAGTTTGGATTACAGTAAAATGGAAGTTCAGGAGGGTGATTATCCTCCGGGAAAATTCTCATTTACAGAAACTCCAAAACTCGCCGAACAACGGTGTTGCTGGATTACCTATACCAACAAAGAAGTTCACAATATCCTGCATACAGGTTTCGACCAATCCCCTATGTTTAGCGGTCGTATTAAAGGCATCGGACCCAGATATTGCCCTTCAATTGAAGACAAAATTGAAAGATTTTCTGAGAGAGAAAGACATCAAATTTTTGTAGAACCGGAAGGGTGGAAAACAATAGAAATCTATGTAAACGGCTTCTCTACCTCATTGCCCGAAGATGTGCAGTATAAGGCTATGCTTAAAATTCCGGGATTTGAAAATGTCCGTATGTTTCGTCCGGGGTATGCCATAGAATACGATTATTTCCCTCCGGTTCAGTTAAATCATACCCTCGAAACAAAATTAGTGAGTAACCTGTTTTTTGCCGGTCAAATTAATGGCACCACCGGTTACGAAGAAGCTGCATGTCAGGGATTGATGGCCGGTATCAATGCGCACCAAAAAGTGCATGAGCTTGAACCTGTTGTTCTTAGTCGTTCTGAAGCATATATCGGTGTGTTGATAGACGACCTGATCAATAAAGGCACCGAAGAACCGTACCGGATGTTTACCTCCCGCGCCGAATACCGCATCCTCTTAAGACAAGATAATGCCGATATTCGACTGACCCCCCTGGGTTATAAATTAGGATTGGCAAGTCAGGAACGCTATGATAGAATGTTACTGAAGAAAAATCAATCTGAGTCCATTATAAAAGAATTTTTAGAATCGTCTATATCCCCTGAAGAAGTTAATCAAATATTGGAAGAAAAAGACACTCCGGCTATAAAAAACAAGGTAAAATTGATGAGCCTGTTGTTACGCCCTCAGATAGGAATGTCTGATCTTGTTAAGGTTCCCAAGGTGCTTGATTTGTTAAATGAGTATGACGCAGAAGCAGTTGAACAGGCAGAAATCAATGCCAAATATGAAAGTTATATCAACAAAGAACAGGAAATGGCCGAAAAAATGAGCCGGCTTGAAGCGATTAAGCTGTTTTCTGATTTCGATTACAGCACTTTAGTAGCCTTATCATCTGAAGCCCGTGAAAAACTCAGCAAAATAAAACCGCTTACATTAGGACAAGCAAGCAGAATTAGCGGGGTTTCTCCTTCTGATATTTCGGTCTTGCTTATACACATGGGCCGTTAATTCATAAGTTTTCCGTATTTGCAAAACTTCCTAAAAATTGCAATTCCCTTTTTGGACTTTGGCAAAATCGCGAGTTGTTTTTTTTTTGATGTTGTACTAAACAGAGGGTTTAGGTTATTGCATTCTAAAATTAATCATGGAATTTAAAAACCTGTACACCTGAACAGGGATAGATCTGTTCAGAGATATTATGATTATTGCAACTATAAAAAATTGAATTATTCCGACATTGCCGATTGAAATAAATTGAAAAACTGTTGCCCAATGTGCTATGGCAAAAACCATAAAAACCAATAAAAACAAGGCTAATTCTCTGCGCGTAAAAAATATCCGTAATAATTTTCGGTGTGGGATAAAATAGGCGAAAAAAGTAAAAAAGCGGGCAAAAAAGGAGGCTAAAACCACCCCCCAAAGTTGATAAACAGGAACCAAGAAGATATTAAGCCCTACATTCAAACTAATAGAAAACAATCCATACATCAAGAGTTTAGGAGATTTTTTTTCATAATAAATATATATATTCCCAATTTCAATCAAACTTCCGATAATATAACCGGATGCATATAGAAAAACATAGGTGGCTATGCTGTGATAATAAATGTTAGATGTTAACCAATGAATGTTTGTTACCACTACAACAACCGTTGAAGCAAATAGCACAATAAATAAATAATAGAAACGATATATAGAAATGTTATTAACCGGTGTTCCTTCAGTTTCAGATTCCTTTAGTTTAGCAAACACAAAAGGCGTTATTGCATTTTTAACAGCATAAGAAGCCAGCTCAATCGTGGAAGTAAGGACATGCAACAAGCTGTAAACACTCAACAATAACATGTTCAACATCCTTTCAATTAAAAACCGGTCCACATACATATACATCCATGCAAACACGGAAGCAGGTGTTGAGAATTTCATAAATTCCAGCGTATTTTTCAGATAGCTCCAATCGGGCTTCCAGAAAAGCTGCTTTCTGTTTTTCACGATAACCAGGGTAGCTCCAAATACAGATCCTATCGTTTTACCCCATAAAGCGCCTGTTATGCCCGCTTTAAACAAAACAATAAAGACAAGCTGCCCTATAAAACCACCCAAGGCAGTTATCAAAATCAGGGTAACATAGGCAAAAAGATTGTTTCCATTTCGCAAAAAAACGATAAAAGGAGTAACAATAGCTGCCGAAATACCCCCAATAGTTGCAATAGCCCCGTAAGGATAAAATAAAATGGAATCGTTATTGGTAAAAAGAATCGAAAAAAGAAAATTACCGAAAGGAAAAATCAGTAAAGAAAAGATTCCAATAGTCCAGATACAAAAAGTAAGTACGTTTCCGATGTACCGGTCAAGCTCTTCTTTGTTGTGGTGATAGTCGTAATAAAAGGTAAAAACACCGCCACCTATACCCAATGCACTAATTAAAGTAACAAATGAGGAATAGCTGTTCATCAGAGAAAATAAGGCGTAATCTTCATTGCTAAACCAATTTAGATAAATCGGCTGTAACAATAAAGACAAGAGTGGTTGAAAAAAAGAAAGCATCGTATAGACAACCGATGCAGATATGATTTTTTTTAACATTTTCCCGGGAAAAAGAATTTTAATTTCTGTTGCAACTTGTTTTTTGAGTTAAAATTGACAACTTGATTTCATTTGTTTCAACTTTTTTTTAACAACCAGTTTTAAAAGACGACCAAATATTAAAAAGGAAATGAAAAGTATGAGAAAAGTACCCTTCGGTATATGATTGCCATAGTTCTGACGTTTCGGGATGTTTTATATAGCATTGCCGTAAAAAAAGAGGTGGTGAGAAAAACATCACAAATCCGAACATAAAAAAGTAAAGATATTCTGTGTATGAAAATAGCCGGCAAAAAAATTTTGACCGACTACCGATTTACCCTGATTGGTGCCCATTTGTTTTTTTTAACTGGAAAGAAACCAATAATACTGTGCTAAGCAACAACAGACCTACTGCCTGATGTGCTACGCCAAAACCAACCGGAATCCCATATTTAGAAAGCAATAATACCGTTATACCCAAGGCAAACTGTATAAAGAGCAAAACCGGCAGAAAGTTGACGGTGGTTATGAAAACGGATTGACCTGTTGATATTTTTCTTGCTTTCCACCAAAATATCATGATCAGTATAAAAAGCAGATAGGCCAAACTTCGGTGAACGAACTGAATAGTAGCGATATTTTCGGTAAAATTGAGCAGAAATGGGTTCATTGAAAAGATAGTATCCGGCACAAACTGTCCGTTCATGTCGGGGAATGAGGGGTAATACATTGCCGCCCTTAATCCTGACATAAAGCCCCCGTATGAAACCTGTAAGATCAGCAATGTAATCAGTAAAAAGGTAAATTTTTTCAGAGAAGAATTGACCGGTCTTTGATCTTCAGGGATGAGTAAATCCGAAATGAACCATAAAACATAAGAAAACAACGCAACAGCCAACAACAAATGTGCAGTCAGGCGGTAATGACTTACCCAAGGCATGTCAACCAACCCGCTTTTGACCATGATCCAGCCCAATAGCCCCTGACACAAATAAAGAAACAGAAACACTAAAAAGTGGCGGATGGCAGGCCGGTCTAACTGTTTCCGGTACAGCATCACTGCAAAAATGGCTAAAATGAACAAAAATCCAATGCGCCCCCAAAGCCGGTGAAGCCATTCCCAAAAATAAATAAACTTAAACTCGGACAGAGTCATGCCTTTGTTGAGTTTGTGGTATTGCGGTGTTTCGCGGTATTTATCAAATTCAGACTGCCAGCTTTCGGCAGTTAGTGGTGGAAATGTTCCTGTTACCGGTTTCCATTCGGTTATAGACAATCCGGAACCTGTTAACCGTGTTACTCCTCCGATGATTACCTGAAAAAATATAATTACCAACGCTGCTATCAGAAAAAACCCTAACTGTCTCTTATTCTTGTCTGTCATGGGCTACATTAATAAATTGTACCGGATAATTTAAAAACCAACAAATCCCCCTGAAGGGAAGCTCTTTAGAAGGTGAATGCTTCAAACATGGATTGAGTTTGACCTAACAAACACCCTATAAAGTCAGGCACGAAGTTATGTTAAGTTAAAGGAATAACGTCCATAGGTTTGCAATTAAATCATTTACTGAAAAAGCAGTACGGTTTGCGTTTTGCAATCATTATTTCTGAAATCAAAATAAACCGTATATTAACCCGAAGATATCACGGATACTCGTAAACAGAGTGGTATCGGCTTGATTGAACAGTTAACCATCTAAATGTGGCAATTATGTTGAAAAACATCTGTGTTTTTTGCGGCTCGAATACCGGGATTTTAAAAGAATATAAGCAGCAGACTGAAGAGTTAGGGAAAATTATCGCACAACGGAATCTAAAACTAATCTATGGCGGGGGAAATGTGGGGTTAATGGGCATACTTGCCGATACTGTTCTCGGGTTGAACGGTCAGGTTGTCGGAGTAATTCCTGATTTTCTGATGCGCAAAGAAGTGGGACATACCGGATTAAATGTGCAAATAATTGTGCAAACTATGCATGAGCGCAAACAGAAGATGGCAGAACTCTCAGACGCATTTATCGTCTTGCCGGGCGGGATTGGAACGATGGAAGAGTTCTTTGAAATTTTTACCTGGGCACAACTTGGATTGCACAATAAGCCTTTCGCGATTCTCAACTCAGGAGGGTATTATCATCACCTTTTAGCCTTTTTGGATCTGGCGGTAGAACATAAATTTTTGAGCGCTGCTAACCGCAATATGATTATAACCGATACTGAAGTACAGTCGCTGTTTACAAAATTAGACAGTTATCAGCCGCCTTCAACAGAAAAATGGATGGAATTTCTGCAAACATAAACCTTGCATACATTCTTGATTATGACAACTTTGTTTTTAAACGCTGAAAGGCATTAAAACTATGCACAAGCGAAAAAATAAATCGAAAATAATGTCATAAAAAAGTAAAAAAAGTTTGCAAAAATGATTGGGCATCGTTAAATTTACAAATGGCGTAAGTATGAGATACCTACTGCTTCTGCCCAAGTATCATTAAGTTTCAGGTCCATTACTAATCCCAAACCTCTACTATTATGAAAACACTCAATAAAAGTGTGGACACCTTGGTGGAAAAGTTGGCATTAAATGTGCTAACTGATAAGCAGTTAGGTGTAATTAAAGGTGGTGACGGACGCAAACCTCCTCCTCCTGTACCAGATATAGACGATTAGGAGTTTGCAGTTTCTCAACTGCTTTTGTTGTGCAAGCCCCAAAGGTTACATCTATTTAACAGATATGTTCCTTTGGGGCTTACTTTTACCCCTACCCCTTACTTACACAACCAAAGCTTAGGCTGCGAAAACCTCCCTCTGATGTCAGCTACAAAACGACAAACTTGTTTTTTCGGGACCGTTGTTTTAATTTCGCTGTTCTTCTCAGCAAATGGCTTTGTGTTTGCTAATGAAACCGAAAGTAAGACCGTTCTTATTCAAGCATCAACTGACAGCATTAGAAAAGTTGCCGTTTCTCCCCGCAAAGCACTATTACAACTTAGCGACCAAGGCAAGGAGTTTTACCGGAACGGCGAATATGAAAATGCCTTCGGTTTTTTTGCTGAAGCACTCAAATTAGCAGTTGAACTCAACGATTATGAACAAACGCTCGGTTTACTGACCTATTTAGGGCAGATTAGCTATTTGTTGAGTGCGCATAAGGAATCTCTTGACTATTTTCACCATGCGCTCGATGTGGGTGGAAATAATATACCCCAATCCAAAAAAGCGCAGATTTACAGCGGTCTTGCAGATACCTACCTTGCTTTGGGCGACTATAACCAAGCGCTTTCCTACCAGTTAAAATCTCTCGAAATCCGAGAAACGCTTAAAGATGAAAAAGAAATAGCTAAGTCTTACTACGGACTTGGCTCTGTTTTTTTTGAACAAAAACTCTATAGTCAGGCGCTTGATTATTATAAGAAAGCGCTCGAAGTCTGGAAAAAAATTGACAATCCTCAATGGGTACTCACTACCCTTTCTGCGATTGGCACTACTTATGGCAGTATGGGCAAATGGGATCAGGCATTATATTTTGATTTGGAGGCCTTAAAGTTGGTTGAAAAAGACCAAAACAAAGATGTCTCAGCTATGGCCTACATTCTTCACAGTGCTGGTGTTAATTATACCGATTTGGGAGATTTTAAAAATGCAGAAGATTACTTATTCAGGTCGTATAAATTGGCACCTCAGACCGGGAATCAGCAGTTTGAGTCCAATACGTTGGAATCGATAGGATATATGTATATGAAGTCGGGCAAATACGAAATTTCGATTGACTATTTTAACCGCGCCTTACAAATTGCTACCAAAATCGGTGCTAAATCCGACATCGCAAAAATCAAAAACTCTCTGGCTGAGGCTTATCATAAAACCGGTAATCAGGAAGCCGCTTATCAATACCTTAAGCAACATGCTACTTTAAAAGACTCGCTCCTGACAAGTGAAATGATTGACAGGATGAACAACCTCCAAAACAGCTACGAAATACAGAAAAAGGAAAAAGAAGTAGCCTTATTAACTTCAAAGAACAAATTGAAAAAGCTGTATCTTTATTTTGCTTCGCTCGGTGGTTTGGCACTGATCGTGTTGCTTTGGTTAGCTTACGGACGATATAAAGCAGAAACCAAAGCCAAATATCTGGTTGAGATGAAAAATGCCGAAATCGAGGTGCAAAACAAAAAACTGGCAGTCTCCAACAGCGATTTGGAGCAGTTTGCCTATGTGGCATCTCACGATTTAAAAGAGCCGCTCCGAATGATCAATAACTATTCTAACCTGCTTAACAAACGTTATCAAAACAAAATTGACGAATCCGGTAAAGAGTTTTTATACTATATATCGGATGCGGCAACCCGTATGGATAAATTGTTAGACGGACTGCTTGAATATTCAAGGGTGAACCGCAAAAACTTAGATTCAAAAAATATAAACCTCGCCGAAGTGGTAAAAACCGTTACCAACACACTTCAGGAAAGGATTAAACAAACCAAAGCCAAAGTTTATATAGGCAAACTGCCCTCTATTCAGGCTAACTATACTCAAATGATTCAGGTTTTTCAAAATCTGATGGGTAATGCGCTTAAATTTAACAATTCAGACGGTGCTGAAATTATAATAGATTCTTATTTGGAAGAAGACGACTATGTTTTTATGGTCAAAGACAACGGAATTGGTATAGATGAGGAGAACATAGACCGTATTTTTCAGGTCTTTCAACGCTTGCACACCCATCGTGAATATGAAGGCACCGGAATTGGATTGTCTATTACCAAAAAAATTGTCGAGCGATACGGCGGTAAAATTTGGGTTACCTCAGAACCCGGAAAGGGCAGTACTTTTTACTTTACCCTTCCGAAAGCCACCCAGTTGACCGAAAAAACCATAGTTGAGCCTGCCTCTCAAACACCGGCTTTGGCGTTGGAACTCATCAATAATAATATAACTGCCATTTGAGTGCTCCTTTTTTACCCTTTACAACTCAACCCCTGCTTTCAATTTATCTGACTGCATTCTGCAAATTCCATTCTTCAAAGCATTTTTCTTTTTAATTAGCAACCGATGTCTATAAGTTTCTCTACACAAACTTTTCGGTTACAGTGCTATTTTTGAAAATTCATACAATATGACTATATTTGTATGATTATTAAAGGTGTTTCTTCTAAAAAAAGCCTTTACCCTTTCCTGCTTCGATCCTGATACAACTTGTTGTTTATGAAAAGTTTGTTTCAAACCTTTTTGAGTGCTATGGTCTTCGGGCTGATTGTCTATTTTGTTTATGTTGTCTATGACGGCAATAAGGATCGTGTGAGTTGGGGGGAAACAAACCAAAAGTTGAGCGATGAGGCAGAAAAGGTTAGTGAGAAATTCGACAAAAACGTCAGAAAGGTTGAAAAAATTTATAATAAAGTTAAAGACGAACTGGAAGAAGGTGAGCCTGACAATACACCTTTGCAACCTGACGGATATTCTGGAGGGGGCGCTGATACTCCTCCTGCCGCTCCCTCTTCCCAACCGGTAAATACCAAACAACCTTCCGGTAAAGGCGATGTCCCTGTAAACACTACCACAACTTCAACAACCCGACCTACATCTCCACCACAAACAACCGGTATCGGCTCGCCCCGGTCTGCCGGCAATTCATCCGATACAACTACTCCTTACGATATTCAATTGGCGATAATAAAGAGCTCTGCTTTTCATCCAAAAAACTACTTGTCTCTGAACGATTTGGGAACAATATATACCGAACCTGCCTCTGATAACCGCACCCGGGTGATTTTGGGTTCTTTTTACGGACGGGTCAGGTCGGAACAAATTCTGGCGATTGCCAAACAACGAGGGTTTAGCGATGCCTTTTTAATTTTGGGCGGTAAAAGCGCGCCGGTTACTCCTGTTGTCAATTACAATACCCGCCGGCTAACTCCCAATAGTTATATGGTTCAACTGGCAGCTATGTACAGTCCACAGGTTAAAAAAATAAAAGACCTCAGCAAGTTTGGCAATGTATATTATGAATATGCTGCCGACCGCGATATTACCAAAATCCTGATTGGTCCTTACGAAACAAAAGACGAAGCAGAAAGAGCCGTAAAAACAGTTCGGCTTAAAGAATATCCTAAAGCGTTTTCCCGCCGCCTTACCGCACAGGACATCAGCAATCTGGAGCAAATCCATTAAAAGACCAAGAAAACGGCATACACAAAATACCACAAATTAATCGCATGTATTTGCTCCCCATTCATATAAAACTTTAAGTTTGCGTAAAATATCAGTAAAAAGTTTTTGAATAGCCGGATACTATATTTATTGCTTACTTTAGCCCCACAAAAGGACATTCTCTTGTTACCGCTACTCTAAACCGATGAATTATGAATCGATGCATTACACTATCGGTCTTCTTGGTTCTTGTATGTTGCTTGCTTCCTCATTTAGCTCTTTGGGCACAGGAAACTTGTACAAATAATCGTTACCTGTCGGAAAACTTTACCGTTACCCGAACCGAAAACATACCTTACGGTAATGCCCCTGCATTGGTTTATCCTCCCTATATCTCAGAAAACAGCACATACAATAAACAGTTGGTGCTCGACTTGTACCTGCCCGATGCCGACACATTAACTAAACGTCCGGCAATTGTGATGGCTTTCGGAGGCGCATTCTTGGTTGGTTGGAAACAACAACCTCAATTGGTTGACTTTTGCAATGCTATGGCAAGGCGTGGTTATGTAGTTGCAGCTATTGACTACCGGTTGGGCTTCAACATTGCCAATACCAACAGCGCCGTAAGAGCGGTATATCGCGCAGCGCAAGACCTGAAGGCTGCCGTTCGCTTCTTAAAACATCATGCAGTCGAGTATGGTATAGATACCAACTATGTGTATGCCGGGGGAAACAGTGCCGGAGGCATCAGCGCCGTTCATTCGGCTTATGTCAGTGAAGTTGAGCGCAATACAAATCCATTGTTAAGTGCCACATTTGGAGGAGGGGGTATATTTAATGCCTGGCCTGATTTGGGATGTACCGAATGTTCCGGAAATAATCTGGGGCAATCCCCTTACAATATATCGGGTTCTCCCGATTTGGTCATCAGCCTTTGGGGTGCAATTGCCGACCTGAATTTTATTCAATCGCCCACCGACCCACCGATTATCTCTTTCCACGGTTTGAACGACAATATCGTACTTCCCGACGGAGGTGCACCATTCAGTTATCCGGTATTTCCTACACTTTACGGTTCTGTCAGTATTGCCGACCGTTGTAATACTGTGGGGGTTTTAAACGAATTGCACACTTTTGATTTTGGCCATGAGGTATGGATTTTGCCCGACGAAGCCCTGTATATCCAGCAAAAAACTGCGGATTTTCTTTATGAATTCCTGAAACCGGCAACTCCCGAAATTTCAGGACCTGTTTCAGCTTGTGCCAACAGCATTGCCACTTACTCCGTACAACCTCATGCCGATCACACCTTTTGCTGGATGATTCAGGGGGGCGATATCCTTACCAATCCTGCCAATAGTCATACCATCACCGTTCAATGGGGCGAAGGCAACGGCAGTGTCAGTGTCAGAAAAATTAACCGCAACCTGTATGAAAGCGATGCTGCCAACCTCGATGTAAACATCATCCTACCTGCAGTTCCTCAAAACTTGTTGATTCCTACTGCCGGATATATTCAAACTACTGCTATCTGGCAACCTGTTCCGGGTGTTGCTTATGAAGTCAGCTATCAACCCACCGGCGGGGATACCTGGACTACACAATACACAACGCTTAACAGCATTAACATTTCCAACCTGCCGGCATGTACCCGCTATGAAATCAGGGTAAGAAGCTATTGCGGGGATACTTATAGCGACTATGCCTACAACAGTTTTACCACCAACTGTATCAGAGCCAAGGTAAAAGTGTTTTTAGAAGGACCTTTCAACCTTTCGACCGGCAACATGAACACGGATTTGCTTAATAGCGGGCTATTGCCCAATGAACAGCCGTACAACCTGCCCCCCTGGAATTATGACGGCAGTGAATGGATTCCTGCCCTCCCGTTTGGTGCTGTGGACTGGGTTTTGATAGAAATAAGAAGCACTTCAGATGTTTCGATAGTTACCGACCGTGCGGCGGGAATACTGATGAGCAACGGAACGGTGAAGGCTTCCGATGGAACAGACGGGGTTTTGTTGCGCAATACTCCAAATGCCGGAAGTTTTTACTTAGTTGTTCGTCATCGAAACCACGCCCCTGTGATGAGCAAAGGTCCGGTCTTGTTGCCCAATGCTTTTGCTTATGATTTTACCCAAAATCCCGCTCAGGTTTTTGGGCCAAACCAACTCCTACAGTTAAGCCCTTCGACCTATGTTTTATATGCTGCCGATTATGAACAAAACGGCATCGTTAATTATACCGACTATAACCTCCTTCAACCCAACTTGGGACAACCCCAAACCGCCTACTCCATTTATGACGGAAATTTAGACGGCTGGATCAACCTCGCCGATTTCGAGCTTTATGCCAAAAACGCCGGATACATCGGAGTCGGCCTGCTCAGATATTAATACCCCCTATACAAGACAACAAAAAGAACATCCGGAAATCCAACCCCTTGTACTAAATCAACTTTTATCTTCACTCATTACACCCGACAAATGTCTTACCCTAACATTATTGACAAAGCGATAAAATTTCTGAAAAAAGTAAAGCCGGACTCGGACATGCCATCATTGCCCGAAGAAAAGCAACTGCCCTTTATTCCTAAAGGAGGAGCATTTTTAACCGGCACAACCGATGCTGCCGATATTTTTGTGCCCGAAGAATGGAACGACGAACAACGCATGATGGCCGCCTCGCTGAAGGAGTTTATCGAGCAGGAGATACACCCCATTTTAGAAGAACTGGACGAACACAAAGACCCGGAAATGTCGCCAAAGCTGCTCGAAAAAGCCGGCGAACTGGGTTTTTTATGTATGGTCATTCCTGAAGAATACGGGGGATTGGATATGGACTTTAACACCAACCTGCTGTTTGGCGAAGTGGGTGCACAGGGGTTTTCGTTTGCCACCACCATTGGCGCGCAAACTTCAATCGGGTCGTTGCCCATCGTGTTTTACGGTACTTCTGAGCAAAAAGCAAAATACCTGCCCGGCATCGGAACCGGAAAACTCAAAGCCGCCTATTGCCTGACCGAACCCGGAGCGGGTTCCGATGCCAATTCGGGAAAAACAAAGGCTATGCTGAATGTTGCGGGCACACACTACCTCCTGAACGGACAAAAAATGTGGATTACCAACGGAGGGTTTGCCGATATTTTCATCGTGTTTGCAAAAATAGATAACGACACCGACTTGTCGGCTTTTATTGTCGAAAAAGCCTTTGGGGGGATTGAGATTGGACCGGAAGAAAAAAAATTAGGCATTAAAGGTTCGTCAACGGTTCAGGTGTTTTTTACCGATTGCCCCGTTCCGAAAGAAAACCTGCTTGGCGGACGCGCCGAAGGATTTAAAATCGCGCTCAATATTCTTAATACGGGAAGGATTAAACTGGCTGCCGGAGCAGTAGGGGGGAGCAAATTTGCTATCGGCAAGTCCATCCAATATGCCAACGAGCGCATACAGTTTGACAAACCCATCTCTACTTTTGGGGCCATACAGCATAAATTGGCCGAAGCAGCAGCCCGTACTTTTGCCGCCGAATCGGCCACTTATCGCATAGGATATAATATTGACCTGAAATGTCGCGAATTAATGGCTCAGGGCGTTGCGCCGCCCCAGGCCAAGTTGCAGGCCATTAAGGAATTTGCCGTTGAATGTTCGATTATGAAGGTTCATGCCTCCGAAGTCGTTACTTATGTAGTGGACGAAGCCCTGCAAATTCACGGAGGCATGGGATATGCAGTAGAAACCGGAGTAGAGCGCGGCTATCGCGATGCGAGAATTACCCGGATTTACGAAGGCACCAGCGAAATCAACCGCATGTTGTCGGTAGCCGAATTGTTTAAGCGGGCATTTAAAAACAAAGAAATTGACCTTCAGGCTTCGCTGAAAAGCCTGCCCCTGCACTTGCTGAAAGGAGCACTCCCCTCCACCGGCAACGATAAATTTGCCCGAGAAAAACAGTTGATACAAAACCTGAAAGATGCCTTTTTGATGGTCGGGCTACGCGCAGCTCAAAAACTCAAATTAGAACTTGCCGAGCAGCAGGAAATCGTGCTATTGCTTGCCGATATGCTGGCAGAGGCTTATGTGAGCGAATCGGTCTGGTTACGAATAGAAAAACTCTATGCCGCCGACGAAGGCAAAAAAACCGAAGCCTATAAAGTGAAAAGAAACTTAGCCCGCATTTACCTGTACGAATCGGTCAACAAAGCCCGAAAAGCGGGTGAAGATGCCATCACCGGATTTGCCACCGGCGCAGAAAAAACCCTGCTGATGACCCTGCTCAACCGGCTGTTGCCACGATATGACGTTAACCCCATCCAGCTTCGCCGCAAGGTTGCTGAATATCTGTGCAAACAGAACGATTATCCGTTTTGACGGGAGGGCATTTTAACCAACATTGCGGTAGAGATATGTCAGGTTGTTGTTATTTAGAAACACATCCGGTTGTTATAACGTAAAGACGTGGCGTGCCACGTCTCTACAATCAAAACAACCGAACCCGAGATTACAAAACAATTTTACCGGCCGACATCGGATGTCTCCGAGGTGTCCGGTGTCTGTAAAACAAGCCGATTATTGTGAATGTTTAATCGGCAATTACTATTGAACTGCCGGATATGTCTATAAGTTTTTGCTGCTCTTTTTTCGTATTGCAGCGACAATAACAAAACATTTGATAACTTGTGTTAAGATCATTCCATTTCACAAGTACAAATGTATGTTATGACCCATCAACTTTTTTACAAACCACTCTTTTTTCGCTGCAATAACGTCTTGGAATTGATTTACGGCAGGGCAATTTGCCTGTTGCTTTGGTTGGCGTTTATGTTGCCGGTTTCAGGGCAGGTATTCCCATTTGCAGAAGTAAATTTTGCCCCGGCCGATATTGTAACAGAAGGTTTGGTTTATCCCCTCCAAACGCAATTGGCAGATATAGATGGAGATGGACATAAAGACATTATTACGTTTCCAGCTATCAGTCAAAACCTGATTTGGTATAAAAACAATGGGGAAGGAACGTTTAACAATTCCGGTAATCAAATCAAAATTCATAAATATCAAGACATCCTAATGCTTAGCGACTACTACAATTACGACTCACCCTATAACATTGTACCTTTAAACATTGGATTTTTACCCTCCGACCTAAATAACGATGGGTTAATTGACCTGTTAATTTACGGCAGGTCATACAATACCTCTTTTATGAATGTCGAAATTCACCTAAACCAAGGCAACGGCTATTTTGAGTATCAACAAACTTTAACAACCGTAGAAGCGCCTGAATTGGCCGACCTCAATGGAAATGGTTTTAAGGATATATTCTATGCCCGAAACGACCGAATTGTATGGCGGGCCAATAATGGGAATGGCAGTTTTGGCGATGAACAAACGGCAGTTGCTACCCCTCCCTACACGCCCGGATTTGGAGTGCTGTTTCCTTTCATCACACAATCGGCAGATTTAAATCTGGATGGCAATGCCGATATTTTGTTGTGGGACAACGAGCAGATGTATTGGCTGCCCAATTTGGGAGGAGGTGTTTTCGCAGAGGAGTTGCTCCTTTTAAGCGCTAACAGTATAAGCCGGCCGGTAGTGTTTTATTATTCCGATATGGATGCAGACGGCATACCTGATTTGTTGCTTTGCAATTATCAGACGGCTGTATGGCATAAAAACTTTTCAGGCGGGGCAATGAGTAGCGCTATTACCATTATTCCTGCTGTAAATTACCATTATTACAATATTGCGCCGGCTGATCTCAATAACGATACCCACACGGATATAGCAGCAGTTCAGTATTTTTTTGGGTTGCCTTATCAGCTACCTCAGATATACCACGTACTCAATGACGGGAATGGTAATTTTGAGTCTCCGCAAACCATAACCTATCCTGCAACAGTTTATGTCTATGAAAATTTTATATTTTCCTCCTCTCTTTGTGTTGATGACCTGAATAACGACAATCTGCCCGATTTTGTATTTAGCTCCACCCGTCATTTTGACATTTCACTGTATCAGGGCATTGGAACAGGCAGTGTTTCGCCTCCGGTAGCAGTCGGTAGCGGCATTTTGGGCGATAACCCTAACTATATGTTTAGCAGTTTTCAGATAGCCGACTTAGACAATGATAATTTTAAGGATGTAGTCATTGCAAGTACGGAGAAAGAGCTGTTGATTTACAAAAACTTAGGGCAAAAAAACTTCAAATTCATAGAGCAGCTTGTATTGCCAGAGCCGGAAACTCAGCTAAAAGGGTTTGAAATTAAAGACATAAATGCCGATGGCAACCCCGATTTATTGCTGATTTGCAATGCAGATACGGTTGGCAAGGTACATTGGTACGAAAACAACGGAAACGGCACATTTGCCAACCTGCATACATTATTGGACAATTTGATTGAAATTCATCTTTGGTATTTGGCAGATGCCGATAACGATGGAGACGATGACCTGTTTTTTATTTTCACCGACAACACCGCAGTTTGGTACGAAAACACAGGTGGCTATGCTTTTACTACCGAACATTTTATTGACAATAATATTTTTGCCCGGGAACTGGTAGTGGGTGAAATAGATGGCGATGCGCTACCCGATTTTGTATATTTAACCACCCAGGCTACTGCTACAATAGCAGATGATAGTATTGTTGTGCGCAGAAATACAATTTCCGGAAGCTTTGAACCTTTAGTATCATTGTCCGGAAATTTGACAAATACGTGGTCAGGTGCTAATATGATGTTGAATGATCTAAACAATGACGGCGTTTTCGAAATAACCTATAATACCAAATCAGATTGGGCAAAAATGATTACTGCTATTACCTATCATCCATCAGGCAACTTTTCGGTAGTGGGTATAGCAAATGCAGAAAGTTGGAGTGATTCTTTCAAAGATCCTTATGTGATAGCTGATTTCTCACTAAATGGGTCAAAGGAAATTTGGTCAACCCATAATTGGAGTGGAGTTGGGTCAATCGGGCACATTGTTTACTTGCACTACATATATGGTGTTTTCCCTTCTCCATTTTCTTCACTAAGCTTCGATTGGGTTACCTCTGCCCCCTTTTCGCCAACATTCATACAGTCTTTGGCTGCCGATATTGATAATGACGGCGATATGGATGTGTTATCCATCGCATCAATTAGTGACCAATTAACTGCTGATCTGCCGGGGATGTTTATTTTTGAAAACCTCTTAGAGCTTCCGCCGGTTGAACCTGCTTTGCCGCAGGCAGCTTTTTCTACCCTACCAATGCCGACTGCCGCCGATACCGTAGCCGTTTGTCAAGGGCAGACCATTGCTTTTACCAATTCCTCGCAACATGCCGACAACTATGTTTGGTTGTTTGGCAATGGCGACCAAAGTAGTTTGCCTTCGCCGGATTATGCTTTTCAACAACCCGGCACATACACCGTCCGGCTTATTGCCGGGCAAAATTCCGGCGGCAATTCGCCCAATGGTTTCCCTACCGATACTGCCACTATTACCGTTGTGGTTCATAGCGGCGCTTTGCCCGAAATTTCCTGCACGGGCAGTTTGTGTGCCGGAACAGTCCTAACTTATACCGCCTCTGCCCAATCGCCCTGCCTCAATTATGAGTGGCAGGTTTCGGGAGCGCAAAGTTTCAACGGTCAGGGCACCCCTTCCATAGAAGTAAACTGGGGAAACAATCCAGTCGGCGGCATACAGCTTACGCTTGCCGATTGTGAACAAGAACAATGCACCTTGCCTGCTACCGCACAAATCGGAATCATCCCGCCACAACTGTTCATTTCGGGCGATACCATTCCCTGTCAGGGAGAGCCTGTCCTGTATTCCCTTCCTTCTTTTAACGGCGCGGCGTATCACTGGATCATCAATCCTCCCGGTGCGGCGACAAGCGTTTCGGGGCAAAACACCTCTGCTTTAACCGTAACCTGGGGCGCTCAAAATGCTACTTTGCAGGTACAGGTAACCCATCAGTTGGCCGGTTGTTCGGTTTCGGATGTTTCCAATATAGTTATTCCCCCTCCTTTGCTCATTATAACCAACCAACCGGTTGTCTGTCAGGGCGAAACCACCACTTTTTCCAACAATACCGGATTTCCGGTTGTTTGGTCGGTATCGGGCGGAGTGATTACCGGTGGCCAAAACACCTCAATCGTTCATGTGCTTTGGGATATGCCGGGTACTTTTACCGTTACCGCACAATCGCTCAATCCCCTTCAGCACTGTCAGCCGGAAACCGCCGTTTCCGTAACCGTAAAACCGGCTATAGTGCAGCCTTCCATTTCCGGTGCTGCATATATCTGCCCTGCTCAAATTTATGCTTATCAGATTGTCAGCCCGGACCCCGTCACTTCCGAACATTCGTTCACCTGGACAGTACAAGGCGGAAGTATCATTGGCGGGTCGAATTTGCCCGAAGTGAAAGTGCAGTGGTTGCCCGATGCGCCCGTTTATAGCATATCGGTTGTGCAGCGATATAAAGACCTCTATCAATGTCATTCGCCCATTGCCGTTTTTACTCCTTTTTTAATGACCGGAAATGAAATATCGCTCACGGGAAACACAACAGTATGTACCGGAACTACCGGCGCTTATGCAGTTAGTTTGCCGGCTACAAACCTGCCCGTTTCATGGAGTCTGTCCCCGCCAAATGCAGGCATTTTGCATCTCAGTCCCGGCAATAACCTTACTGTTTCCGTGAGTTGGACTTCGACTGAACAGGAAGCTGTCCTTACGGCCACTTATTGCGGTATCGAAACCGCGCTGACCATTCACCTTCTTCCCGCTCCGGAGCAGCCCGTCCTTTCCGTCAATCAGCCGCTTTGCGAGTTTGGCTCGTCTGTTATTTCCGCAAATCCCGGCTTTGAGGCTTATCTCTGGTCGGACGATACGGGCGAAAACATTGCCAATACGCCCAATATAACCATTAACACTTCCGGCGTTTACCGCGTCAGGGTGACCGATGCCAACGGATGTACGGCAGCTAACCTGATTTCGGTTCAACAAAAAGCCGCTCCGGTTGCGCATATCTATACATCGGACTATACCGATTTTTGTATTCAGTTCTCTCCCCAAAGTTCGCAATTAACAGCGTTGAAAGCCCCTAACACCATTTTCCAATGGTCTTTGGACGACCTCCCCGTTGCCGGCGCGAATGAGCCTGACCATATTTATACGTCCGATACTGCGGTTCAGTCTTATATTTACCGGGTTGAAATAACCGATACCGTTACGGGATGCAGGCAGATTTCAAATCCGATAACAATCAACCATTACGATTGTACCATTATATCTGTGCCGGGGCTGCCCTCGCCTTCTGCCTGTGTTTTTCCCGACGATGCGCAGACGGATTTTGCGTTGAGCTACAACAACCAACTCTGCAACACCCTCAATGCCGACAACCTCAGCGAGGGAGATGCCGTTCAATACTTGTGGAACTGGGGCGAAAACACGGGGTTTCAATCCGCCCCGGCCGGTATGCCGGTCGAGCATACCTATAATATGCCCGGCGAATACAGAGTAACACTTTCTGCAAAGTTTATCAACCTTGCCGCTTCGCCGGAATTTTGTTACAAAAATGCCTATCAAACGGCTATTGTGCCGCTTAAAGCAGTTTTTGATGCTCCAAACAAGGTTTGCGTTGGAGATACCGTTACTTTTACCGATGCCTCCGTGTATATTCCCGATGCTGAAATTTCTTTGTGGATATGGGATTTTGGCGACGGTACGCCGGCAGTTTCCGGCCTTCCCAATCCGCAACACGTTTACGATACTCCGGGCGTTTATACCGTTTCTCTTACCGCCGGAAATAGTGATTGTACGGATACCTACTACCGTCAGATACAGGTGTTGCCCCTGCCTGCGGCCACATTTACCGCCTTGGAGAATGTCTGCCTTTTGCAACCCGTTCAGTTTGCCGCCTTGCCGGTAAATGCTTCCGCTTATCATTGGGATTTTGGAGATGGCAACGGCAGCAACGTTCCCAACCCGCTCTATGCGTATAGTCAGGCAGGAACTTTTTCTGTGTCCTTAGCCATAACCAATTCGACGGGGTGCAATAGTCTGCCCTTCGCCCAAACCCTTACCGTTAACGATAGTCCCGTTATTCCTCAAACCATTGCTGCTTCCAAATTATGGCTTTGCCCCGGGGACAGCGTTTTATTAACCGCTCCGCCCGATGCCGTTTCTTATTTGTGGAACAACGGCAGTGCCGAACAAAATATATGGATCACTCAACCCGGTGCATATACCGTTCATGTCCTGCCTTCCGACGGAACCTGCGCTTATACAGCCGAACCTGTTTATATTCAGGCGGCTGTTCCTCCTCCTTTATCCTTTAACCCCAATCTTTATGAGATACACCGATGCGGCAATCAGCCTTTTAGTTTAGGAGATTCTTACTTTCTCGGTCACAGCTATATCTGGTCAAGCGGATACACCGGCCCTTATCTCACCGTTGCCAATTCCGGTAATTACTCTGTAACTGTTACTAATAATACCACAGGTTGCAGTTCACAAAGCGGTCCTGTCAATGTGTATTTTCACGATTTCCCTCCTGCGCCGGAAATTCAACCCGCAGATGCCGTTATTTGCGCCGGCGAAATACTAACCCTGCAAGTGGTTAGCCCGCAGGCAGAGCAATACCTCTGGAACACAAATACTGCCTCTTCGACTGTTGATATATTTATGGAAGGCACTTACAGTGTAACTATTACAGACATCAACGGCTGCACTTCCTCTGCCAATACTTCGATGGGGGTAAATCCGCTTCCACCTGCCCATACCCTCCCGCGGGGCTGTTATGATTTTTGTCTTGGCGACAGCATTCTGCTCAACATTCCGCCAAATACCGCAGTTACCTGGTTGTTGAATGGCAATCCTGTTTCCGAAAGTGCTCATTTTAAACCCCAATTATCGGGAAACTACGTTTTAACCCTCCAAAATGAACAGGGTTGTTCTGCTGTTTCCGATACACTTACCCTTCAAATAATTGAGGGCTGCACCTCACCTCCGCTTCCTGTTTCGTTGATTGGTTTTACCGGAGAAGCTATTGAAGAGGGCAATCTGTTACAGTGGACGGCCGCGACCGAAACCAATTGCCATTTTTATACCCTTTACGCTACGCATCAAAACCGAACAGGGGCTTCGTTTAAACCCGTAACCGTTGTTCCGGCGGCAGGTTTCAGCAGTATTGCCCGCAACTACAATTGGCTGCATCCTACCCAAGAACCTTTTTCATGCTACCGCCTCACCCAAACTGATTTTGACGGACAAGAAAACTACCTCGCCGCAGTTACCCTGCAACGTAACGCCGCTACCGTTGCCGAACCTCTGTTGCACTTCACTCCAAATCCGGCAGACCGGCAGGTAAAGGTTGAACTTTACCATTTAATGCCCGATACTCCAGCCAATGCCCACGCGGTATTGCTTACCTCTGCCGGAAGTCGGGTCTGGGAGCAGACCGTTTCGCTGCCCGAGTTTACCATAGACCGTGCAGATTTGCCGGGCGGTTTGTACTTCCTGCATTTACACCACCCCAATTCAAAGCAACTTTTTGCCGTGGGCAAAGTAGTGTTTTGGTGAGGGCGGAAACAGGACGGTATTGGTTTGTAGCAATGCTGTTGTGTTGATTTCTTTGTATTTAGTAGTTTTTGGCGTTTCATGTGTATTCCGTATTTTATGGAACATAACTATCCTGCATCGCAAACCTGTAACAGAGCTTAGATGCATCAATGGACACTACTATTTGTATGCCGTGAGTTCTTATGATGACCCTGTGCGCAAAAAAAGATGCAAGAAAACCGGTGCGATGTTGGGCAAGATTACCCAGTCTGACGGCTTTACTGCCTCAGATGAGCAGAAAACGAAAATAAGTGCCTCAAAAGAGGTTGACCTAACCAAGATTGCTGTTAGGGAATGTGGATTTACCGGCTTTTGGAGGTTTTCGGCAAATTAACAGAACAGAAGCTTAACTTGTTTTTCCCCAAACACCACAAACAGATTATTTACATGGCTTATGCCTATTTGTACACAACAGCCCCATCAACCGGATGCCGCTGTTGATATAAAAATCTATGCTGAGGGTGGATGAGAAAGAAAAAATATACCCGCAAAAGTTGCGTGCGGTACTCATAAAAATCGGACAAGACCATCGTAAAATCCTAATCGGAGATAAATGGATAGAAGAGCTTCTCATCAATCAAACAAAATACTGACCAAACTCAATATATATTCCGTAAAATAAATTGAGAGTAAGGAAAATCTCACTAAAATGTGATTCGGAATATTTTCCTTGTCCAGACGGAGCAATTAAAAGCATAAATCACACTATGCTGTGATTTTGTTTGCATAATTTTAAAAAAAACATACCTTTGACGTAAAAATCACAGTATAATGTTAGTTGAGAAACTTGGTGAAACAATAAAAAACAGGCGAAAAGAGCTGAGCATAACACAACCCCACTTAGCCGAATTGGCAAAGGTGAGCATTAACACCTTGTATAAGCTTGAGCGGGGACAAGGCAACCCATCGTTAGAAGTGTTGAATAAATTAGTAGAAGTGCTGGGTTTAGAACTAAAACTTGAAGTGAAAAAGAAATATTGAGTAAATGAAAGCACTGGAAATATACCGCAACGGAATTTTAGCAGGAACACTGACAGAAGAAAATCGTCAGCATTATATTTTCAAATATGATGACAACTATTTTTATGATTCCGGTAAAGCGGCAATCAGTTTGACAATGCCAAAATCACAAAAAGAATACAGTAGCAAATTCTTGTTTCCGTTTTTTTTCAATATGTTGAGTGAAGGAGTAACCCGAAAATTGCAAAGCACACAATTGAGAATAGACGAAGAAGATAATTTCGGACTGCTGGCAGCAACAGCACAATATGATACGATTGGAGCAGTAACTGTAAAACCAATACCGACAAAATGAACTTCGATGAATTAAAATATTGTCCGGGAACTTTGACAGAAGGATTTTCTACTTATAGCCCGGGTTGTTTGCGGAATTTGTTCAATGGTAAAAAAGTAAATCATGTTTTGCCTTATGAGCACCCTCAGCAAAACGAACAGGTTGCAGAGTTGTTCATGGAAAATCGTAAACGCATATCCATATCGGGTGTGCAGGAAAAATTAAGTTTTCTTTTGGAGAAAAATATATTGCGGTTGACTCAAGAAGGAGAACAGGGAACATACCTGCTCAAACCTATACCAAGGGATTTGAAACAGGTTGACCAAGTTCCTGCCAACGAACATTTGACCATGCAAATAGCCAAACAAGTATATAAATTAAATACAGCAGAAAACGCCATGATTTTTTTTAAGAATGGTTCACCTGCGTATATCACCAAACGCTTTGATATAAAAGAAGATGGAGGTAAATGGGGCGAAGAAGATTTTGCAACATTGGCTGGAAAAACAAAAGATACTGCCGGAGCAAATTTTAAATACCAATACAGCTACGAAGAAGCAGGACTGTTGATACAGCAATATGTTTCCGCATGGCGAATAGAAATAGAAAAATATTTTTCATTAGTGGTGTTCAATTTCTTGTTTTCGAATGGTGACGCTCACCTGAAAAATTTTTCATTGTTGGAATCTTCAAGAGGCGACTTCTTACTCAGTCCTGCCTATGATTTGGTAAACACAAAACTGCATGTTGATGATACCGGTTTTGCATTGGATAAAGCCTACCTTCCGCACCCCTAATGTTTAAAATTCGGGAATTATTCGGATACTTGAGTTAAACAAGTAATCATAATTAATGGAAACACAATTTGAGAGTGTAAATTTGTCTCACTTAGGCATAGTAGCAGGTATGTGCGATAAGCTTGGAGTTGTTGGGTTAACAGACAGATTAATTTGGGGAGATGAAGAGCGACAAAAAGTTAGTACTGGGATCTGCTTAAAAGCATTGATTTTAATAGGTTTAGGATTTTCTGAGAGGCGGCTGTACATGGTTTCCTCATTTTTTGAAGACAAACCTGTGGCGCACCTTTTAGGTGAGGGGGTAGAAGCCGGGATGCTGAACGATGATCGGTTGGGCAGAAGTTTAGATGCTATCTACGAGTTTGGGGTGAGTGAGTTTTTTATGGAATTTGGCAAACAGGCTGCACAGAAGATGGGTTTGGATAAATCACCTCGTTTTTATCATTTAGACAGCACCAGTTTTCATGTAGATGGCAACTACCCGTCATCAGGTTGTGAGGACTGTTTAGAAGTTCGTCAAGGCTACAGTCGCGACCATCGCCCTGATCTGAAACAAGTAATGCTGAACTTGTTAGTTGAAAATACTTCGGGTATTCCCTTGATGATGGAAGCATTGAGTGGGAATACAGATGATAAGACAAGTTTCAGAGCCTTTATCGAAAAATATGCGGCAAGTTTGAGCGCAGAGGGTATGGAGCCGCAGTGCTGGGTGGCAGACAGTGCGCTATATACCCAGACAACCCTTCAAAGCCTTGCCGGACAAAAATGGCTCACTCGTGTACAGGAAACGAACAAAGCGGCGAAAGCACTCATTTTAAACACCGAAACGGCAGAAATGGGATTCTTTGACCGGGGAGGAGTATTCGGGCTATCAGTACGTTTCTGTTCGCACCAACTATGCCGATGTTCCACAACGCTGGCTAATCGTCCGCTCGGAACAAGCGCACGAGCGGGAGAAGAAAACCTTTAACAAGCAATTTTTGAGTGGCAGTATAAAGGAATATAAGGCATTTGAGAAGTTATCGGGAACAGTATATAACTGTCAGGCAGATGCTCAAAAAGCAGCGAATAAATTTGTTGCGGACTTGAAGTATGGCTGCCTGTACGAAATGCAACTCTGCGGCGTAAAGGGCTTTAAACAAAAGGGGAAACCGTCTAAAGATGCAGTAAAGGAACTGGTAGGTTGGCGGATAAAGGGTGATTATGTTTGCTGCCCGGCGGATTACCAACAGTCCGTCTCCAAATTGGGTAGGTTTATTCTGGCAAGCAACACTTTTGAAGAAGAATTTTCCGACACAGAACTGCTTGCCGGCTATAAGGGGCAGGCAAAAGTTGAGCGCGGTTTTCGTTTTATGAAAGACAAGCAATTTATGGCATCCACCATGTTTGTCAAGAAGCCTGAACGATTAGAGGTTATTTTGATGCTGATGGCTATGTGCCTGACCGTTTATAGTTGTTTGGAGAAAGAATTGAGAGAACAATTGCAAAAAAACAACCAAACAGTTCCCAATCAGTCACAAAAACCAACAGATAAACCCACGATGCGATGGATATTTGCTTTGTTTACAGGAATACATATACTGTACATATTAAACGAAAACAAAACTCTCATCATCAATGTTAAAGACCTACACAGGCGCATTTTAGGTCTCTTTTCTGAGGAAATTCAAAAATACTACAAATTGGAATAGGGGGTGCGGAAGGTAGGATAAAGGGCTGTTTGCAGATGATTTTAAAAGTGAGCAATACAAAAAAAGCGGATATCCTGCAAAAAGGGATTTTGCTGAATTTGCAAAAAGAATAGGCGTTACCGAAGGCAGGTTTGAAAAACTAATAAGTCCATTTATAGAAAAGCAACTATTTGTAGAAACATTAATCAGCCGTTCTTTTTTAAATGATGCAAACAAGAGGGGATATTTGCTGATGTATAATACAAAAAGAAACTCTCTAATAGCGTAAATGAGTAACGAATTTTCGGAACGGACAGAAACACTGCTGCATAACACAGGTTACTGTTGAACAACTATTATACAACCTCCAATATCTCAGGAATGTGATAAAAATGCTCTTAGCGATTGAGGTTCAACGCCCAATTTTGACAA